>JACCTY010000182.1 GCA_013812145.1 Geodermatophilaceae bacterium
AGACCGGTGGTGGCCCATTCCGGCGGGCTCGGCCACGGCACCCACAGCGGGACGCCGCTTTCCCGCCGGCCGTCTTCCACGACCTCGTGGTCAAGCTGCGCATGTAGCCGCACCGGGGCGACCACCCCGTGCGCACCGCAGCGCCAGCTCTCGCTGTGAATCCCGGGCGGCTCGATGTTCAGGCCGCACCGCGGGCAGCACGGTGAATGGGTCATCGGGAGCCACCCTGGCCCGTGGTAGCGAACCGGTCAACCACGGGTATCCCGGGCGTCGATCCGGGCACAACGGATGCGTTTCCCGTCACTCGGTGACCCGATCCGCATCCGATGAGTGGAACCGGGTAGCTAACCTGTCGCCACGTGACACCACGCCGGATCGCCTGTGTCGGTGCGATCGTCTTCGACGATCGGGGCCGGCTGCTGCTCATCCGGCGCGGGCGGGAACCGGGGGCCGGCAGCTGGTCGCTGCCGGGTGGCCGGGTCGAAGCCGGGGAGACTCCGCCGGAGGCGATCATGCGTGAAGTAGCCGAGGAAACCGGGCTGGTCGTCGTACCGGAGCGGCTGATCGGCCGGGTCGAGCGGGACGGTCCGGGCGGTGTCGGCTATGTCATCGACGACTACGCCTGTACGGCGGTCGGCGGGCAGCTGCGCGCGGGGGACGACGCCAGCGACGCCCGCTTCGTCGACCGCAGAGGCCTGGACACGCTGACCCTGTCGCCGGGACTGCTCGATGCGCTTGCTGATTGGTCCGTGCTGCCAGACTGACTGCACGCCGATCGGCCCGGCGGGTGGAGCCCTAGGGGGGCGGGCCGGGCGAGATTGTCATGCCCGGCACGAACTCCTCGCCGACGACGGCCAGCGCGAGCAGGAACAGCAATCCGTACACCGCGCCGCGGATGTCCTTCCAGTCCGAGCGCTTGGGCGATCCGGCCCGCCCTCCACTGGCCTTCCACAGATCTCGCTGCGTCACCGCCCGGCGGCAGTCGTTGATCCGGCGGGTCGTCTCGGCCGACGAGAGCTTCCGTCGGCCTCACTCGCCTCCAGCGCCTTGACGGCTGCCCGGATCTCCTCGAGCTCGACCGTTCCGCCCTGCTGCTGCTGAGACATGCACCGACGGTACGGGATGGTGCGTGCTTGATCAGCTCTGGGCAGCCCCGGTAGGAGCGGGCCGGCCGGGCTGCTCACCGCCGCGCGCGTCGCCGTACGACTTCTTGGGGATCATGACCTTGCGGCGGAAGACGCAGACGACGGTCCCGTCCTGGTTGTAGCCGCGGGTCTCGACGTGCACGACCCCACGGTCGTCCTTGGACTTCGATTCGGTCTTGCCCAAGACGGTGGTCTCGCCGTAGATCGTGTCCCCATGGAACGTCGGGGCGACGTGTTTGAGCGACTCGACCTCGAGGTTGGCGATGGCCCGGCCGCTGACGTCCGGGACGGACATGCCGATCAGCAGTGAGTAGACGTAGTTGCCGACGACGACGTTCTTGCCGAACTCCGTGGTCTCCGCCGCGAAGTGCGCGTCGAGATGCAGCGGATGATGGTTCATCGTGATCAGGCAGAACAGGTGGTCGTCGTACTCGGTGACCGTCTTTCCCGGCCAGTGCCTGTACGTCGCTCCGACCTCGAACTCCTCGAAGTACCGCCCGAACTGCATCCGCTCATCCTGCTACGTCCCGTCCCTGGCCGCTCTGCCACCTGGTCGGGATGCCGTGCCCGGCGGTGGTCGCCAGCAGTTCACGGTTGCCGCCCGGCCAGCTCGTGAGCGTGACCTCCAACCGGCTGTCCTTGTCGAGCTGGCCGACGCTCTCCATGCCAACGAGCGCCAGCGGCGCGGTGTCCGTCGCGCGGGCGCCGGCGGCAGCGAGCAACGCCTCGATCTCGGCCTGCTCGGCGGCCTCGATGTACTGCCACACCACGGAGTGCCAGACGACGGTCACGCTTCCGGCGCGCGGCCGGCCGAGCCGGTGCGCGAGCCAGGGTGCGGCGCGCGCCCGCTCCACGGTCGGCGGATGCTCGGCGGCGATCTGGAGGGCGGCGCGTAGCCGGTAGAGGCGTTCGGTCCAGTCGGCCCAGACGAAGGACGTCAAGGTCAGCCGGCCCTGGATTGTGCTCGGGTCGACCGGCAGCGGGTCGCAGCCGGCGCGCTCGACAATCTCCAGTCGTTGCCCGAGGTCGGCCGGCGGATAGCTGAGCCAGGGCGACTGCAGCCGCAACCTGGAGTCCGGCTGCCCGAGTGTCCGGTGGTCGATGACATACGCGTAACGGTCGACGTTCAGGTTGAGGCCCGCGCTGGCGCCGATCTCGAACAACCGGATCGGCAGGCCGGTGCGGTGTTCAAGGACCAGCAAGGCGCCGACGAGAACGGCGCACCGGCCGACGTCGTTCGTCTGCACCGGTCGGCCGGCGAGATCCGCCAGCTGGTCGGGTTGTTGCGTCAGTAACCGCTCGGCGGCCGGCCAGGCGTCCCGGACCGGTGCGGTACCGCCGACGCTGGGGTAGTGCAGGGCAAGTTCGGGCGCCCGCCGTTCGAGCACCATCCGGTGCAACGCACCCATCAGTCGCAGCGGCGGGACACTCGTCGACGGGTCGTCGCGGTACCGCTCCATCACGTGAGCCGTGGGGCCGCCGGCGTCGAGGTCGTCGGCCATCGCTTCGAGCAGTACGGCGTACAGCGGGGAGCCGGGCAGGCAGTATCGGGCCTGCCGGCGGAACTGCTCGGCCAACGGATGCGGCACACCGCTCCTTCGCTGCGGTCTCTGGTTCGACCGGATCGTAGGCAACCCTCCGGCTGGCGTCCCGAAGATCGTCAGGCCAGAAGGGCTCGTGGAGAACCAATCCGTGCTGACGATCACTCCACCAGGCCACCTACGCCTCGGCTGCAGGCCGGTCGAGCCCTCGCCTCGCTCGTACCGGCGCCCGCAGGTCGGTGCCGGCCTCCCGCCAGGCCTCGCGCAGTGCGGCGGCGCCGTGGATCCGCCGATAGGCCAATTCGGTCGCCGTGATCGGGACCACGGGTAGCAGTCGCACGGGTTGCCCCATGTCAGTGGCGACTTCCGGGAGAACCGGCGGGTCGATGAGGACGGCGGTGAACTCGGCGCCGTCCCACAGCGGATGCCCGGTCTCCACGGTCCCGTCAGGCGCGAGGACGAGGCCCTCCACCGTCGGCGCGCTGGCGAGCGCCGCCATCGTGCGAAGCACCGAGTCCTCGCGCCGAGCCAGCGTGAGCACCAGCTCGACCCGCGGCCCGGTCGAAGCATCGACGACGACGGCCTGGGGGTCGGACATCGGTGTCCGCGCCATGCCGACCGTCGCATACCGCACCGGGCCGGCGCCGTCGGGACCGAACCGCAGCACGTCGATCGGCGCCACACCGACGAACGACACCGAACCCCGTGAGCCGACCGGCCCGAACGCTGCCACCCAGGCCGCCTCGACGGCGGTGAGCAGGTCGGCGTCGGACGGCACGCCCGAACGGTAACCAGCGGCTACATCGCCTGGCTGAAGCCCCGGGCGATCGCCGCGTCGGTTTCGGTCACCGTGGTGGCGGTCTGCTGCAGCAGCGTGCCGATGCCGATCAGCGCCTGCTGAACGTTCTGCGCGGCGGTCTGCCACTGCTGGTACAGCGCGAGGAACGCCTGCGCGGAGCCGGCCTCCCAGCCGGTGGTGACGTCGCCGTTGATCCGGGTGGACAGCGCCGCGGTCTGCGCCTGGCTGTCGGCGGCGGCGGCGCTGCACTGGCCGGCCATCGCCAGCAGGGTCGGGATGTCGTACCTCATGACTGCACTCCTTTGCGGTCGGTTGATGACCCCGACGCTAGGTGGCAGGCCTGCCAGCCGCCGGCGTTGTCCACAGCCGGCGGAGTTGTTCACAGATGCGAGCGCAGCTCCCACAACTCCGGGTAGAAGCGCATATCCAACCGGGTCCGCAGGTACGGCGCTCCGGACGAGCCGCCGGTGCCCGACTTGATCCCGATCTGCCGCTCGACCATCAGCACGTGCCGCATCCGCCAGCGTGCCCACAGCTCGTCGTGTTCGACGAGCGCCTCCGCGAGGTCCCACAGGTAGCCGAAGGACCGCCGGTCGCGACTCACCGCCGTGAGCGCCGCTCGGCGTTCCTCCACTGTGGACACACCGAATCCCGCTTCGGCGAGCAACCGCACGAAACCGTCCCAAAGCGTGGGTTCGTCCAGCCGGGCCAGCAACCTCGCCCGCTCGGCCCCAGTCGCGTGGCTGAGCCGGTCGACGTACGCCGGTTCCTTCGCACCCGACAGGAACTCCAACTCGCGGAACTGCACGGACTGGAACCCGCTGGCCGGCGCCAGCAGGTTGCGGAAGATCAGGAAGTCCTGCGGCGTCATCGTCTCCAGTACGTCGATCTGCTCGATCAGCAGCCGGGTGATCACGTGCGAGCGATGCAACCGCTGCCGCGGGTTGTACACGTCACCGGCCAACATCCGGTCACGCGCATCACCGAGTTCGTGCAGCAACAGGCCGAACCACAACTCATAGACCTGATGGATGGTGATGAACAGCAGCTCATCGTGCGCCGGCGGGTCCGACTTCAACACCTGGGCGCTGAGCAGATCCGGCAGGTGCAGGTAGCTGCCGTAGGACAACCGCGCCCCGGACTCGCCGAAGCTGCGATCCTCACCCGTCTTTGTCGATACCTCGGTCACGGGCGAAACCTACGCCGTTGTCCACAGTTTGGCTGCGACCCGACCCAGGCCGCGCGAGGCTGCCCAGACTCGGCCGGTGCGGATGACATTGACACTGGTCTGCGGCGGACCCGAGGACGGGCGTGAGCTCGACGTCACCATCAGTGCCCCGCCCGGCTGCCTGCTCGGGGGCGTTGCGGAGCAGTTGCGAGCGGCCGCCGGCAAACCGGGCGCCGTCCTGTACGCCGGATCCACCCGGCTGGCCGATGACGCCCCGCTCGGCGCGCCCGGGCTGCGGCACGGCAGCCTGCTCGGCGTCGGCAGTCCCGGTCCGCGGCGGGGCGCCGCGAGTGCGGTGCTCGAACTCCGCGTGGTGTCCGGATTGTCGGCCGGCCTCACCCACGGCCTCAGCCGTGGGGAGCACATCATCGGCCGTGGCTCGTCGTGTGCGGTGCACCTGGACGATCCGGTCTGTTCGCGCCGGCACGCCGTGGTCACCGTCGGGACCGAGGGCGTCACGGTGGCCGACCTGGGCTCGACGAACGGCCTGCTGTTGGACGGCGCCACCGTCCGGGCCGAGCCCGTACCGATGGTGCCCGGGCAGTTGCTCCGGATCGGCGACAGCGTGCTGAGCCTCGCCGTACCGGCGGACGTCCCGGCCGCGACCCGCCCGACCCGGGACGGGACGGTGGCGGTCAACCGCCCACCACGACTGGCCGAGGCACCGACCGAGGTCACCATCGACTGGCCCACCCCGCCCGGGCTCCCCGCCACACCACGGCTGGCAGTGATCGCCGTGGTGCTACCGGTCATCGCCGGAGTCGTGCTCGCGGTCCTGTTCCGCATGCCGCAGTTCCTGCTGTTCACGCTGCTGTCCCCGCTGATGATGCTCGGCAACTACCTGTCCGACCGCACCGGTCGCCGGCGCGGCCGCCGCCGGGCCATGGCCGACCACGAGCACGCAGTGCGCTGCGCGGAGGCCGATCGGGACCGAGCCGTGGCGCTGGACTCGGCGGCCCGGCGGCGGGCCGTCTTCGATCTGGCCGCGGTCACGACCAGCGCGCTCCGGCCCGGTCAGCGGCTCTGGGAACGCCGGCCCGGCGACCGCGACTTCCTGCTGGTCCGCGTCGGCACCGCCACCCGGCCGGGCGGAGTGTCCCTGCGCCGGGACGGTCGCAGCGAGCCGGTGCAGGCGCCGGACCTGCCGGTCACGGTCCCACTCGATGCCGTCGGCGTCCTCGGCCTGGCCGGGCCGGATGAACCGCTGCTGGCCATCGCCCGCGGCCTGCTCTGTCAGCTCGCGACGTTGCACAGCCCGCGAGATCTCCGGATCGTCCTGCTCACCACGGCCGATTTGGCCGCGCGCTGGGCGTGGGCGCGTTGGCTGCCCCAGCTGCGCCGAGCCGACGGCGCCGCCCAGCTGACCGCGCTGCTCGACGAGCGGCAGCGTGAACGGCGAACCGGTCCGCCGGACACCGTGCTGGTCGTGCACGAGTCCGGACGGCTGCGGGCCGCTCCCGGGGTGGCCCGGCTGCTCGTGGAAGGACCCGCTGCCGGCATCCTCGCCCTCTGCCTGGACCGGCACGAACGCCGGCTGCCGGCCGAATGCCGAGCGGTCGCGGCGATCTGCGGTGACGTGGGCAGCCGGTTGCGGCTGTCCCTGCCGCCCCAAGGCGCCGCGGCCGATGTACTCGCGGACGGGCTGCCGCTATCCGTCGCCGCTGTCATCGCCCGTGCCCTCGCTCCCCTGCGCGACCCCGGCGACGGCGCCGAACCTCGGCTGCCCGGCCAGGTCCGGCTGCTGGATCTGCTCGGACTGCCAGAGCCGTCCGGCGAATCGCTGGCCGCAGCCTGGGCGGCAACCGACCTGACCCCTCGGGCGCTGCTCGGGGGTGCCGCCAGGGGCCCGTACGGCGTGGACCTCGTCAGGGACGGACCGCACCTGCTTGTCGCCGGTACGACGGGCTCCGGCAAGTCCGAGTTGCTGCAGACGCTCATCGCCGCCCTGGCCGCCACGATGCCGCCAACCGCGGTCCAGTTCGTCTTGGTCGACTACAAGGGCGGCGCGGCGTTCCGGGACTGCGCCAGGTTGCCGCACACCGTCGGACTGGTCACCGACCTCGATACCCACCTCACCCAACGAGCACTCAGGTCGCTGGCGGCCGAGCTCACTCGCCGCGAGCGCACCCTCGCCGCCGCCGGCGCGAGCGACCTCGCCGGCTACCTGGGTAGCGAGCCGCTGCCGCGGCTGGTGATCATCGTCGACGAGTTCGCCGCCCTGGCCCAGGAACTGCCCGACTTCGTCCGCGGACTGGTCGCCGTCGCCGCCCGCGGCCGCTCCCTCGGCATCCATCTGGTGCTGGCCACCCAGCGTCCCGGCGGCGCGGTCACTCCTGAGATCCGGGCCAACACCTCGCTGCGGATCGCGCTGCGAGTCACCGATGAGGCCGAGTCCCGGGACATCGTCGAGCAGCCCGGTGCGGCCCGCATTTCCAAGCACACACCGGGCCGCGCCCTGATTCGCTCGGGTACCGAACCCGCGACCCTCGTCCAGACCGCTCGGGTCGCCGGCCGGGCTCCGCCGCCGGCGCCGGGCCCGACAGTCGCCGTCGGCTGGCCGACCCGGTCCGGCCCGCCGGCTGACGACGGCGACGGCCCGACGGACCTGCAGCGGATCGTCGACGCGGCTCAAGAGGCCGCCCGGTTGACCGGCTGGCAGCCGCTACCGAGCCCCTGGCTCCCGCCGCTGCCGGACCTGCTGCGCCTGGACGAGCTGTCCGACGGACCGGTTGGAGCCGCTGTCCTTGGCCTCATCGACCATCCGGACGAGCAGCGCCGTTCGCCGCTCACCTTCGACCTCGCGACCGACGCCTCCCTGCTCATCGCCGGTGGTCAGCGCAGTGGCCGCACCACCGCCGTACGAACACTGCTCGCCTCGCTGACCCGAACGTGGAGCGCGGACGACGTGCACGTCCACGTCATCGACTGCGCCGGCGGCGGGCTGCTGGCAGCAGAACGGCTGCCGCACTGCGGCTGCGCCATCGGTCGCGACGACACGGCTCGCGGGCGGCGGCTACTGGCCAGGCTGGTGGAGGAGACCGGACGCCGACAGGTGCTGCTGGCCCGCACCGGCGCCGCGTCGCTGGCCGAGCACGTCGGCCCGAAGGCATCCAGACCGCCGTACGTCGTGCTCGTGCTCGACGGGTGGGAAGGATTCGTGCAGAGCTACGAGCCGGTCGACGCCGGGCAGCCGGTCGAGGCGCTGCTGCGGCTGATCCGCGAGGGCGCCGCAGCGGGTATCCGGGTGGTCGTCACGAGCGACCGCGGCGGCCTCGGTGTCCGGCTGTCCGGCCTGATCGCCCGGCGTGTCGTGCTGCCGCTCGCCGACCGGAGCGACTATGCCCTCGCCGGGATCCCCGCTCGAGCCGTTCCGGCCCACCTGCCGCCCGGCCGTGGGCTGCTGCCGGACACAGCGCTGGAATGCCAGCTGGCCGTCGTGAGCGAGAACCCGTCAGGAGCGGCGCAGACGGCAGCGCTCGATGCGATCGCCGCGACCACCCGCGGACCGGAACGACACCCTCCGCTGCGAATCGCCGAGTTGCCCGCCACAGTCGCGCTGGATCGGCTGCCCGCTCCGGACCGTCCGATGTGGACAGTCCTCGGTCGCGGTGGAGACGAAGCCGAGCCGATCATGCTCGACCTGGACGCACTCGGCTCCGGCCTGCTCGTCGCCGGACCCGCTCGCAGCGGCAAGTCCACGGCGCTGCTCGTCCTCGCGCACGGGCTCCTGCACACCGGTACGCCGGTCGTCGCGGTCACCGGGCGGCGGTCGGTGCTGCGTTCTCTGGCCGGCGTACGCGCCCTGCTCGGACCTGCCGACGACGAGGCGCTCCGCGCCGCGACCGCTGACCCGCCGGCGGTCGTGCTGGCCGACGACATCGAGTCACTCGTCGACGCGCCGGTCGACCGCATCCTCGCCGAGCTGGTTCGCGACGACCGGGGCGTCACCGTCATCGGCGCCGGCCGCAGCGACGACCTGGCCGGGCAGTTCCGCGGGCTCGGTGTGGACCTGCGGCGCCGGCGTACCGGCCTGCTGCTGACCCCCGGACCGCTGGACGGGGAGCTGCTCGGCGTACGGATCCCGCGTGGTCTGACCGAGCACCTGCCGGGCCGTGGCTACCTCGTCGAGCACGGCAGCCTGACCAGGGTGCAGGTCGCGCGGCCGGCGGCGGACGGCTGATTCATCGACGTGGGTGAGCCGGAGGACCACCTGCTCGTTGTCAGCCGTGTAACCCTCGTACCGGAACGTCACTCCGGTCCGCTCGACGTACTCCTGCCAGGCACGGTGCTCATGCTGTTCCCAGCCGGGATAGTTGAAGTACTCGTCGAACACGATCACCGCATCCGGGGCCAGCCGTGGGCCGACGAGGTCGAGCACCGTCCTCGCCGAGGAGTACAGGTCCGCGTCGACGTGCAGGAACGCGACCTGGCCGGGGTGCTCGGCGAGGAACTCAGGCAGGGTGTCGTCGAACCAGCCGACGACGAGCTCGGCGCCGGGCACCTCCGGCAACGAACCGTCGACGCCGAAGGCCCTGGATGGGAACCCGGTCCGCCAGGGCTCGGGCAGGCCCTCAAAGGAGTCGAACCCGTACACATCCTTGCCCGCCCGGGCCGCCGCGATGACCTTCAGTGTCTGCCCGGTCCAGACGCCGAACTCCAACGCCATCCCCTCGGCAGGCGCCAGTCCGAGCGCGTATTCCAGGGTGGCCCGCGGGCGCGGGAACGTCAGTGCAGTCGGCATTGCCTCGTAGGCGAACCGCGCGCTGGCTGCGACAGCTCGTCGTTCGGCCGCGGCGAACACGTTGCGGCGGGAGCGGAGCTCCACACCCCGGATCTCCTGGATCACCCGGTCCGCCTCGCGGCGCAGCCCCGCCTCCACCTCGCAGCGCAGCACCGCCTCGTGCCGCTGCATGACTTCCTCGACGACCCGGATCAGTCGGACCCGCATCGCGTGCCGCAGCCTTTTGAGCATGCCTGTCCGCCGCAGTTCAGTGCTGGTGCGGATACTCCACCGTGACCGGCGGCACGAACGTCTCCTTGAGAGTTCGCGGCGAGGTCCAGCGCAACAGGTTCAGGGGCGAGCCGGCCTTGTCGTTCGTGCCGCTGGCACGGGCGCCGCCGAAGGGCTGCTGGCCGACTACCGCGCCGGTCGGCTTGTCGTTGACGTAGAAGTTGCCGGCGGAGAAGCGCAGCGCGTGCAGCGCCGAGTCGATCACCCGGCGATCGGTGGCGAAGATCGACCCGGTCAGCGCGTACGGCGCGACGTCCGCGGCCTGGGCCACCGTCTCGTCGTACGCCGAATCCTCGTAGACATGCACGCCGAGGAACGGGCCGAAGTACTCCTCGGTGAAGATCTGGTGCGTCGGGTCGGCGCTCGTGGCCACTGTCGGCTGCACCAGGAAGCCCTCGCTGTCGTCGCTGGTGCCCCCGGCGAGAACCTGGACGTCGGAGTCGTCGCGAGCCATTGACAGGACGCCGGACAGCCGGTCGTACGCCGGTCGGTCGATCACCGCACCACCGAACAGGGACAGATCGGTCACGTCTCCGTACGCCAGGCTCTCCGTCGTGTGCGCCAGGGCGTCGCGGACCTCGCTGTCCCACAGCGAGCGGGGAACATAGGCGCGGGAGGCGGCCGAGCACTTCTGGCCCTGGTACTCGAAGGCGCCCCGGACCAGCGCGGTCACCAGCGCGGCCGGATCGGCGCTCGGGTGCGCGATCACGAAGTCCTTGCCGCCGGTCTCGCCGACGAGCCGCGGGTAGGTCCGGTACGACGCGATCCGCGCCCCGACGGTCGACCAGAGCTGCTGGAACACGCCCGTGGAGCCGGTGAAGTGGATCCCGGCCAGCCGGGGATCGCCGAGCGCGACCTCGCTGACCGCCCGCCCGGAGCCGGTGACCATGTTGATGACGCCCGGGGGCAGCCCAGCGGCCTCCAGCAGCCGCATGGTGTGGTGCGCGGCGAACTGCTGGGTCGTCGCGGGCTTCCAGACCACCGTATTGCCCATGAGTGCGGGCGCCAGCGGGAGGTTGCCGGCGATCGCGGTGAAGTTGAACGGCGAGATCGCCAGGACGAAGCCTTCCAGCGGGCGGTGGTCCATCCGGTTCCAGACGCCCGGACCGGACATCGGCTGCTCGGTGAGGATGTTCCGGGCGAAGTGCACGTTGAACCGGATGAAGTCGATCAGCTCGCAGGCGGCGTCGATCTCGGCCTGGAATACCGACTTGGACTGGCCGAGCATCGTCGCTGCGACGAGCGTCGAGCGGCACGGACCGGCGAGCAGGTCGGCGGCGCGCAGCAGCACGGCGGCCCGCTCGTCGAAGGGCAGGTCCCGCCACATCGGCGCGGCATTGACGGCGGCGTCCACAGCGGCCTGTACGTCGGCCTGCGTCGCCTGCCGGCCGGTCCCGAGAACGGCGCTGTGCCGGTGCGGCTGCACGACGTCGAACGGCTCACCGCCGCCGAAACGCTGCTGCCCGTCGATGGTCATCGTCAGCTCGGCGGCTGTGGACTGCAGGTCCTTGAGGGTGGCCTCGACGTCGGCGCGCTCGGCCGATCCGGGCGCGTAGTTCAGGACCGGCTCGTTGACCGGTGTGGGCGTGACGGTGACGGCGTCCATGGCTGTGCTCCTGATGCTGGCTCGGCTTCGCTGACGAGGCCCCCATGGTGTCACGCCCGACCGCTCCGGTCCGCTGCTACGGTGGCCGCACCAACAGAGAGGGCGGCCCATGCGCGGCAGGCTGTTGGGACTGCTTCTGATGTCCGCCCTGCTCTCCGGCTGCGGCGTCGTCGGTGAGGATCCGCTCGGCGTCGGCGGCGGCGAGAGGGGCGGAACCACCGGGTTCAACGCAGCCACGATCGGCCAACAGGTCGTCTTCGGCTCCACGGTCCTCACCAACGGCACGGCAGAGGACGCGACCCTGCTGGCGGCACGCTTGGTGCCCACTGGCGTGACCGGTGGTGCGGACCCCGTCGCCGTGTTCGCCGTGAACACGCTCTACGCGCCCGTGGTGGCCGCCGGCGTCTGGGGGACGGATGTCGACTATCCCGAGACGATCCTGCACCCGGTCGGCGGCTACCGCCTCACCCCGAACTCGAGCGTCCAGCTGCTGGTCCTCATCGACGTCAAGGACACCGGCCGCTGGGAATTCGCCGGCCTAGAGGTCACCTACACCCACTCCGGCTGGTTCTACAGCGAACTGGCGGCGAACGAGTTCATCCTGTGCGTGGACGAGGCCGGGGACTGCCTGCCCTTTCAGTGACCTTCGCCCTTTCGCTGCCCGTTGCCCCCTGGGCACGGGGACACGCCGGGCACTCACCGGCGTGTCCCCGCGGCTGCGGGGCAACGTCGCACATGGTGAGCTCAGAGCAGTTCGATGAGGGCGCCGATCTCCTGGGTGGCGTACCACGCCAGCTCGTAGCCCTCAGCTCCGTCCACGACGAACTGCGCATCGTCACTGCCCAGATCGGCCTCCAGTACGACGTTCGCGGCGGCCCGGACGGCCGGCTCCGCCTCGGCGGTGTCGGCGTGCACCGCAGCCACCCGGGACAGCGGCACGGCGGCGGACAGCTCCACCACGGCCCGCTCCAGCTGGGGCTTCGGGGTCACCTCCGCGTCGGGCACGTCCGCGACCACCACGACCCGACGACGCGCCGCCCCGGGGTCGGCGTCGATCAGGCGCAGGCTGGCCGCCGCGGCCTCGCGGAGCGCGGCGTACTCCAGTTCCTCGACATCAGAAGTGACGTACCACTCCCGAACGGCCGGCGTGACCGCGAATGCCCGCAACGGCGGGGAACCCAGTTCGCCGTCGTCCAGCAACGAGCGCAGCATCGGCACGGTCGCCGGCAGATACACCCGCACTAGGCGCTCAAACCGCTGCGCCGATCCCGCAGCGCGTCGGTGCTGGTGAACAGCGCCGTGCGCAGCACCGCGCGACGGCGGCGGCTGTCCATCATGTTCGCTCCGATCGCTCGCAGGTCGTCCGGTCCGGGGGCCAGCAATGTCACCTCGGTCCCCGACGCGGTCACCTTCGCCGCTTCCCGCTGCACCCGCCGGGTGACCTGCCGTCGGATCCGCCGCTCGACCTGGCTGATGACCGACCACGGCTGGTCGTACCCGGTGGCGGCCATCGGCGCCACCACGAACACCTCGTCCAGGGCACTGCCCGCGAGCAGGTCCAGTGACGTGGACGAGAGCGTGCCGCCGTCGACGTACAGGCGACCGCCGATGCGGACCGGCGCGTACCAGCCGGGAATCGCACACGAGGCGGTGACCGCCTCGGACAGCCGGGCCGGCGGCGCGCCCGGCTGGCCGAAAACGGTGCGCCGCCCGGTCGCGTAGTCCATGGCCACGATCCAGGTCTCACGTGCCGGCCACGGCGAGGCGCTGATCCGCTCGACCATGTTCGTGACCGGCGCGAGCCGTCCCCGACCCCGGGGCAGCAGGGCGCTGGCGGCCGTGAAGGGGGTGAACCGGGTCGGATGCCGGGCGACGCGGGCGAGCAGGCGCGGACTGCCCAGGCCGATCATCGGCAGCGGCGGCAGAGCGCTCCCGGAGTCGCTGTCGTAGTTCCAGTCGATCTCGACATCGCCGGCACGGACCCGCCCGCGTTGGTGGCGCAGGACCGCCTCGATCGGTACACCGTTGGACAGCACCGCGGCCATGATCGAGCCGGCCGACGTGCCGACGATGACGTCCATGTCGCGGACGTCCATCCCGAGCGACTGCTCGAGGGCGTGCAGCGCGCCGACGGTCCAGGTGAAGCCGAGCACCCCGCCCGCGCCCAGGACCAGGCCTCGCCGGATCACACCGTTTCCAGCAGGGCAGCCAGCGACTCCTCGATCAGCGCGCCGAGCACGTCGACGTCGCCCATGGCATCACGGTCGGCGTTCAGACCGTAGAAGACCCCGCCGTTGTACGACGTCAGCCCGATGGACACTGCCTGACCCTTGGCCAGCGGCACGACCGGGAACATCTCCAGCAGCTTCGCTCCTCCGGCGTACAGGGGGAACTGCGGGCCGGGCACATTCGTAACGACGACGTTGAACAGCCGGCGGCTGAACCCGCTGGCGACCCGCGCGCCCAACGAGTGCAACGTCGGTGGGGCGAACCCGGACAGCGCGATCAGTGCGTCGGCGCCGACGGACTGGCCGGACTCCTTGTGCGCCTTCATCGAATAGCTGATCTGGGCGAGCACGACCTTGGGGTTGGCCTCCCCCACCGGCAGGTCCACCAGATAGGAGGAGATCTGGTTGCCGAGGGCGCCCGGCCCGGCCTCGGCACGGACCGACAGCGGGACCATTGCGCGGACCGACGTCTTCGGGTTGACCGGTTCGCCGCGGGACAGCAGCCAGTTGCGCAGCGCCAGGCTCACCGTGGCCAGAACGACGTCGTTCACGGTCCCGCCGTGCGCCTTTCGGACCCGCTTGTAGTCGTCCAGCGACGTGCGGGAGACGCCGAACCGGCGCTGCTCGCCGATCCTGGCGTTCAGTGGGCTGGTCGGCGCCGGTCGGGACGCCAGCCGCGCGGCGGATGCGACGCCGGCCAGTGCCCCCGCGACCCGCCCGGCGGTGGCCCGGACGTCGGCGACGCTGGAGCGCACCGTGTCCACGACCGCGGACGGCCGGCGGATGTACTCACCGACCGCTCCGGAGACCAGTTCGACCAGTCCCGGCTCGGGCGCCGGCATCCACAGGTCCTCGCCGGTGTCCCGCGGGATCGGTGTCACGTCGAGCAGCACCTGCCCGAGGTCCACGGCGCTGCGGCCGTCGACCATCGCATGGTGGGTCTTGGTGATCAGGGCGATCCGGCCCCCGGCCAGCCCCTCGACGAGGTAGATCTCCCACAGCGGGCGATGCCGATCCAGCCGGCGAGACATCAGCCTGGCGACGAGCTCGCGCAGCTGGGCGTCGCTGCCCGGCCGAGGCAGCGCCGAGCGGCGGACATGGTAGGTGACGTCGAAGTCGCCGTCGTCGACCCAGACCGGGTTCGCGAAGTGGCCTGGGACGTTCTTGATCTTCTGCCGGTAGCGCGGGACCAGCCCGATCCGGTTCTCGATCAGCGCGACCAGCCGGTCGTAGTCGAAGCCGGTCTCCGGCGGCTGAAGCGTCACGAGCCCACCGACATGCATGGGAGTCGTCGCTTCCTCCAGGTAGAGGAACGACACGTCGAGCGCGCTGAGCCGATCCGCCACCCCACCACTCCCTTCGTCGACGCCATGTTTCCATGACGGCGCGCGGATCAGCGGAACGGCTTGTCGAAGATCGCCGCCAGCTCCTCGATCGTGGTCTGCACGTCACGGTGCCGCACGCCGATCATGCCCACCGCCACCGCTGCCCTGACGTTCGGCCCGAGGTCGTCGACAAAGACGCAGGCTGCTGGCGCGACGCCGAGCACTCGTGCCGCATGGAGGTAGATCTCCGCCTCCGGCTTGCGCATCCCCACCTCGCCGGAGATCACGATGGCGTCGAACAGCCCGTCCCATCCCTCCCGCGGGTAGTCGAAGCCCCACGAGTTGGACAGCAGGGCGGTCTTGAGGCCGTGCTGGCGGGCTGACCTCAGTACGTCGAGCATCCGGTGCTCCTCCTGGAACCCGGCGAACATCCGCTCCAGCAGGCCCTCGGCGTCGGGCCGCGTCCCGTCGGTGCGCTGCAGCGCCGCGGCGTACTGATGCTGGAAGTCCGCGGGCGTGATCCGTCCAGTCTCCAGGTCGTGGGCGACGTTGGGGGCCGCGTCCGGCCCGAACCACTCCCGCATCAGCGCCCGGAACCGCTCCGGCTCGATCCGCTCGGCAGCCAGCCAGGCGTCGACGGTCCCACTCAGCGGCGTCGTCAGTACGCCGCCGTAGTCGACGACCAGGGCGGTCGGCTTCAAACCCGAGCGATCCGAACGCCGTGGGCGTGCACCGCCAAGGCGGTGAGGTCGCCGAGATCGGAGGTAAGGACCACACCATCCGGCTCCGCGGCCGCCACCACGAGGGCGTCCACCGCCGACCCCCTGCGCGCCTGCATCCGCAAGAGCGCCGCTCTTCGCGCCAGCGACTCGGACGGTGCCCGTTCTATGTCACACGTCTGTAGCAACCGGTTCGCTGCCACGTCACGTCGCGCATTACCGGTAAGGCACTCCACAAGAACAGCCGTGGGGACACGCGGTGGCCAGTCGCCCTCGCGCTGCAATCGCGAAGCCACTACTCGGGCCGGCCCCGACCACCCGGCCAGGAAGCTCACACCACTCGGATCGAGCACAACCGTCACTAGCTGGCCTCCTTGGCGTCACGATGACCGCGGATTTCGGCCATGATTCGCTCGGCCTCGGCAATGTCCTCTGTGGTCGGCTCGCCGACCTCCTCGGTGAGCTCGGCCAGGTACTCGTCCAGAGCTTGCACCTTTTGCCGTCGCGACAACTCCCGACGCAGGGCCTCCTGCAGGATCTCCGACACGGGCAGTTGCGCCGCCTTGACCTGGGTGTGCAACTCCTCCGGCAGGTACACAGTCATGCGCGGCATGACCGGCACTGTACGCCTGGATAGACGTATATTCCTCATCTCTTCCTCCCTCGCCTGGTGGGGAGGCTGGCCCCGGACAGGTCGGCGGCCAGCTGCCGCAGGGCCAGCCGCAACGGGCTCTTCGGGGCCACCTCGGCGAGAGCCCGACCGACGGCGAGCGCGGAGTCGGCGGCCTCGACATCCTGCGCGAGGTAGGTCACGTCGGTGACTTTCGCGAAGCGGGACAGGGCAGCGGCGATCTCCCGGCGCGGATCACCCGGTACGACGATCCTGCGGACCCGGTTCACCACGACTCGCGGGACGACCTGCGGCAACAGCTCCCGCAAGTCGGCCAGCGCGCGCACCGTGCGCTGCAGCGAGACCGGGTCGGCGCCGCTCACACACAGCACCACGTCGGCCTCGGCGAGGATCGCCACCGTCGCGGCGTTGCGCCGGGGCGCGACCGTGTCGTAGCTGATCTCCTCGTCCTGCTCCAGGCAAAAGGCACAGTCGGCGACGGTGAACGTCGCCAACCCCCGCGCCGCCTCGAACACGACCTCCAGAGATGACGGGCGCAGCTCGGGCCAGCGGTCGGCTCGAGTGATCCCGGTGAGCACCCGCAACGACGGGGTCACCGCCCAAGCCAGCCGCGCGAGTGAGGCCACGTCGAGGGTGCCGTTCCCGGCCTGCCGGGCGGCCGCGGCCACGCCTGGGGACTCGTCCAGCAGGCCGAGTACCTGGCCCACAGCGCCGCCGTACACATCCGCGTCGATCAGCAGCGACGACACGCCCAGGCGGGCGGCCTCGTCGGCCAGCCCCACTGCCACTGTCGTGCGTCCCGGCGCTCCGGTCGGACCCCAGACCGCCACGACGCTGCCTGGTCCGGCCGCCGGCTCACCGGGCGGTATCGGCTCGCCGAGGTCCGGCAGGGCAGCGCGCGGATCTCCGACGTCGTGCCCCGGCCCGCGGTGGGCGGCCACTTCCCCGACTGCCGTGACGACTGCCGCGGAGATCGCCCCCGGTCCGGAGTTGGCAGCCAGCACATGTCGGACTCCGAGTTGGCGTAGCCGGCGCTCGGACTCGGCGTCGCCGGCGTCGACCAGGCCGATGACGGCTACCCGGGCCGAGCCGAGTCGGCTCACCGACTCCCGATCCAGCCGGCGCAGGTCAGCGGACAGCAGAACCGCGCGGGCGGTACCTGTGCTTGCAACCGAGAGCAGGTCAGCCAGGTCGACGCATCGGCGTACGACGGTGAGGCCGTGGTCGGACTCGGCCAGGGCGCCGACCAGCTCGCTTTCCCACACCGCGCCGGTGACCGCGGTCAGGACGGGCAGGCTCATCAGCTGGTCGGCACCGCCGTGAACGAGGACTGCGCCGCCGTGGTCGTCGCAGCCGGACTCGTCGGCATCGGCATCGATCGGCCCGCCGGCTCGGTCAGGTCGTCCAGGATGGCCACCGCGAGTTCACGACCGGTGATGGCGGCGAGCAACGGGCCGGCCGCCTCGCTCGGCACCGAGACAACCACCTGCCGCAGACCGCTGCTGGCCGACAAGGCGCCTTGGCTTCCGCCGTCGACGGCTTGGACCGGAGCGGCTGCCAGCACCAGCCGGGTTTGCGCGGGTGCCGCTCCGGTGGCCTCGCCCGTGGCGTAGACGTCCACCAGTTGGCCGCGACGCAGGTCCAGCGGAACAGCCGTCGAGGGCACCGGCAAGGCGACTGAAACCCGGTCGGACGGCTCCTGCAGCGACGAGGCAGGCATCAGCTCGCCGGCGCGCACCGGACGGTCCAGAATTTGCCCCACGAGGTCGGCGGTGCTCTGCAGGTAAGAGGTCGACGCGTCGAACAAGCGGACCGGCACCGCCTGGACGTCCTCCGAGCGCAGCGTCGTACCGGCGGAGAGATCCCGGGCCGCCGCCCAGACCGAAACCGACTGGTCGGCGGCGGAGACGATCCGAGCGCCGACGAGCACGGAGACGAGGACGAGAAGGACGCCACCTATCAGGCGCAGATCCAGCCAGGACGGCCCACGCAGCCGGCGCGGCCGGGGTGAGGTGTTGCCCGAGGACCTATCCGGCTGTTGAGTCACAGGCGATGGTGACGACATGTCGCTGATCGTGCCGCATTCGCCGCTGGCAAGAACTGGTTGTCCACAACCCGCCGGACTGCGGCTGTGGATATCGCAATGCCGCTGCCGGTGGCTGCCACACTAGGCACGTCCTGTCACACCAAGGGGGCTTTCATGCCGGCCGACCGGTTCCTCACCCTCACCGATGTCGGCGAGACGCTGAACATCACGCCGGCGCAGACCTATGCGCTGGTCCGGCGAGGCGACCTCAAGGCCCTCAAGATCGGTGGCCGGGGCCAGTGGCGGGTCGAGCGGACCGAGCTGGAGGCCTACATCCAGCGGATGTACGACGAGACAGCGCGTTTCGTCGCCGAGTCCAGCCGTCGGCCGGCCGACGCGGACAACCCCAGCTAGCGCTGGATGCGGGCGACCAGAGCGATCGCGTCGATCGCGACGCTGCGAACCGACCGCACCGCGCCGGACCGCCGCAATTCGCCGGTGGGGTGCTCGGCCAACTCGACGTAGTCGGCGCCGACGCGGTCCAGCGTCCCGTCGAACACGGTGCCGTCGGTCAGCACCATCCGTACGCCGCTGCGATCCCGAGCCAGGCCACGCAGCGCCTTGCGCAAGTCCAAGGCGCCCTCGACCAGGCCGCGGTCCCGGACCGCCTCGGTCGCAGCGCCCAGCCCACCGACCGCGCCCACCGCTGCCAGACTCACGAGAATCTCCGGTTCGGTCGCCGCCCCGAGTAGCAGCCACCCTGCGCCGACGCGGCCCAATGTCCCAGCGACCGTGCCGGCACCCTGGACGGTGAGGACGATCGGGTGTCCCGCTGCCGAGCGCAGCCGGTCAGCCAGCCGCAGTCGACCCGTCTCGGCCCTGCTTCGCTCCATGACCTCGGCCTCGAACTCCGCCACCTCCGAGGCAGCAGCCTGCGCCTCGAGGTCGGCGAACAGGCGTTCCCAGCGCACGGCTCAACCGTGACCCGTCGATCCTCCCCTGGTCAACTCGGCACGCATCCTCTCTTGTTTGACGTTATTTGCCTGTGGTTACATGTAAAGAATGTCGTTTGCGAACAGATGATCTCAATGAGGTTTCCATGGCAGATCGGCTCGGTGCGGCATTCGTTCTGCTCGTCCTGACGGGCTCGGTGCTCAGCTGGACAGCTCCCAACCCCGCGGCTTCGCTTACGGCGATGCGCAACCCGAACGACTGGGTGGGCACGCACGGCGCCGACGCCGCGATCCTGACCGTCGCCGTCGCGATGTGCTGGCTGGCGCTCAGCTGGCTTGCGCTCGGTCTGGCCATCGGCCTGGCCGGTCAGCTACCCGGCGTCGGGGGCCGGTGCGCCCGCGCACTCGGCGCAGTTGTGCTACCGCGGGCGATCCGGCAGGCGGTCGCTCTGACGCTGGGCGTGGGGCTCGTGACTGCCGGCGCGTCCACCGCCACCGCCGACCCCGGCCCGGCTCGGCCGGGCGACGCCGCTTCGTCCACTGGCGCTGCGGTCGACTGGCCGGTGCAGCCCTCGGCCGGTCCGAGCCCTCCCGCCGTATCGCCGCCGGCCCACGGCGAACCGCCGAGCTCCGGCGACCCCGTCAACGCCGTCGTGCTGGTCGAATCCGGGGACTCGCTGTGGGCGATCGCTGCAGAGCGACTCGGCCCCGGCGCGACGTCCGGCGAGATCGCCGCCGCCGTTGCCGCCTGGTACCAGGCCAACCACGACGTCATCGGTCCCGACCCGGACCTCATCCACCCCGGTCAACGCCTCGCCCCACCTCCCCCGAGGACGCCATGACAGCCACACCGCTGTTGACGCCGTACGTCCGTGCCGCCCCGCCGTACCAGCCGCCGTACGACGACGAGCTTCCCCCTGCCGCTCTGCGGTTGGTTGTCGCCGGCAGTGCCGAGCTGCCCTTCGACCTGCCGGTGGACACCCCGCCGGGCGACCCGACGTTGGTGCAGTTCCCGACGCGTCGCCGGCTCCCCGACCCGGCGCCCTGGGCCAGGCAGTTCATCCAGGCGGCCTTGGAGGCGCTGAGCGGGCGCCGGCCGGTTGCGCAGCTGCAGCGCTGGGCCAGCCCATCGGTGCTGGACGGGATCAACCACGGCCGGCGCCGGAGCGAGCCGGGCATCAGCCAGCCGGTCGTGGTGGTCAGATCCATCCACGTCGGCGAGCCCGCGGACGGCATCGCAGAGGTGTGCGCCGTGGTGTCGCGGCCAGACGCCGACGGGCCGCGCTTCCGCGCGGTCGCCGCCCGCCTCGAAGGTCACTCCGGCCAATGGCGTTGCGTCACCCTGCAGGTCGGCTGACGCTCCCCACGTTGTACCTCCCCGAGGACCTCAAGGCACGTCTGGAGCAGGTCGCACGGCGCGAGGGCCGATCGGAGGCCGATCTCGTGCGAGAGGCGCTCAACGACCTCGTCGAGCGCCGCACCCCGCCCCGCCCCCGCGGCGCGATCTTCGATAGCGGCGACCCGGACTGGGCAGCCACGGCCGACCAGAACCTCACGGGGTTCGGCGAGACGTGATCCTCGACACCAGTGGCCTGTTGGTCTTCCTCGACAGACGGGCTTCGGACCAGCAGCGGGCGCAGCGGCTGATGGACGCCGCCAACCACCCGCTGCTGCTGTCGCCCTTCGTACTCGCCGAGGTCGACTATCTCGTCTCCTCCCGGCTGGGCGTCCGTGCGTCGCGGGACTTCTTGTCCGACGTTGCGCACGGCGCCTATCAGCTGGCGCCCATGGCAGCCGCCGACGTCGGCGCGGCCGGCCGGATACTGGACCGCTACCAGGACCTGAAGATCGGGCTGGCCGACGCCTCGTCGGTGCTCATCGCTGAACGCCACGGCGTCGCGGACATCCTCACCTTCGATCAGCGCCACTTCCGCGCGATGACGTGGGGGAAAGGTCGCCCGTTCCGCGTGCTCCCCGCCGACGCCGCCTGAGCGTCGTTTCCGAGCGACGGCTACGTCCGTACGGATGAGCGCCATAGCGGTCATTCGTACTGACGTAACGCGCAGGTGAGCGAGGCCGTTATTCGTTGCCGGGGGCGCCGTGGCAGCGCTTGTACTTCTTGCCCGACCCGCAGGGGCACGGCGCGTTACGGCTCGGGCCGCTGTTCCCCGACACCGTTGCCGTCTTGACAGCGGTCCGGCTCTTGCGCGCCGGCTCCGGCGAGTCCAACGTGGGCGCGGAGTACTGCACCGCCTTGGGGACGGCCGGCTCCCCGAGTCCCTTGGCGGTCAGCTGCGGTCCGGGCTTGACCGCGGCTGTGGCGGCGACCGCTGCCGGCCGTTTGGCTGTCGCGACAACCGCCGGCTGCTGCGCCGCCACCTTCGCGGGCTGCCTCGTCGGCGCCTCGGGCTGCTCGGGTGTCGCTGCCTGCTGCGCCGCGACGAGCGCGGCATCAGCTTCCTCCGTGTCCTCGGTCGCGGCCTCAGCGGGCTTGACGTTGACCTCGACGTTGAACAGGTAGCCGACGGACTCCTCCTTGATCCCGTCGAGCATGGCAGTGAACATCGTGAAACCCTCGCGGCCGTACTCCACCGCCGGGTCACGCTGGGCCATCGCCCGAAGGTGGATGCCTTCCCGCAGGTAGTCCATCTCGTACAGGTGCTCACGCCACTTCCGGTCGAGCACCGAGAGCACCACCTTGCGTTCCAGCTCGCGCATCACCTCTGCGCCGAGTTCCTCCTCGCGGGCGTCGTACGCCGAATGCGCGTCGCCGGTGATCTCCTCCTGCAGCAACTCGATGGACAGCCCGGAACGCTCGCCCCCGACCTGCTCCAGCAGGTCCTCCTCGGTGAGCGACACCGGATACAGCGTCTTGAGCGCGGTCCACAGCTGGTCGAGGTCCCAGTCCTCCGGGTAGCCGGCAGCGGTGGCGCCGACGACGTACTCCCGGACGACGTCGTCGAGCATGTGCCGGATCTGCTCGTGCAGGTCCGCGCCCTCGAGCACCCGGCGCCGCTCGGCGTAGATCACCGTGCGCTGGCGGCTCATCACGTCGTCGTACTTCAAGACGTTCTTGCGGATCTCGAAGTTCTGCTGCTCCACCTGCGTCTGCGCGGACTTGATCGCCCGGCTGACCATCTTTGACTCGATCGGCTGGTCGTCCGGGATCTTCAGAGTGTTCATCATCGCCTCGACCGCTGCGGAGTTGAACCGCTTCATCAGGTCGTCGGACAACGACAGGTAGAACCGCGACACGCCGGGGTCGCCCTGCCGCCCGGAGCGCCCGCGCAGCTGGTTGTCGATCCGCCGGGACTCGTGTCGCTCGGTGCCGAGCACGTACAGCCCGCCGGCTTCGACCACCTCGTCGTGCTCTTCGGCGACCTTGGCCTCGGCCTTGTCCAGTGCCTCCGGCCAGGCCTGCTCGTACTCCTCCGGAGCCTCGCTGGGAACCAGCCCGGCCTTTTCCAATTCGGCATTGGCCATGAACTCCGCATTGCCGCCGAGCACGATGTCGGTGCCGCGGCCGGCCATGTTGGTCGCCACCGTGACCGCGCCCTTGCGGCCGGCCTGCGCGATGATCGCCGCTTCCTTGGCGTGGTACTTCGCGTTGAGGACCTCGTGCGGGATGCCCCGCTTCAGCAGCAGCGAGGACAGCAGCTCGGACTTCTCCACGCTCGCCGTGCCGACCAGGATCGGTTGGCCGGCCTCACTGCGGTCCTCGATGTCGTCGACGACGGCCTCGAACTTGGCAGTCTCGGTCTTGTAGACGACATCGGCCTCGTCCGCGCGGACCATCGGCTTGTTGGTCGGGATCGGTACGACGCCGAGGTTGTAGATCTGGGACAGCTCGGCGGCCTCGGTCTGCGCCGTACCGGTCATCCCGGCGAGCTTGTCGTAGAGCCGGAAGTAGTTCTGCAGGGTGATCGTGGCGAGCGTCTGGTTCTCGTCCTTGATCTTGACCTTTTCCTTGGCCTCGATCGCCTGGTGCATGCCCTCGTTGTAGCGGCGGCCGGCGAGCACCCGGCCGGTGAACTCGTCGACGATAAGGACCTCACCTTCCACGACGATGTAGTCCTTGTCCTTCTTGTAGAGCTCCTTGGCCTTGAGTGCGTTGTTCAGGTAGCCGATCAGCGGCGTGTTGACCGCCTCGTAGAGGTTCTCGATGCCGAGCTGGTCCTCGACGTACTCCACGCCCTCCTCGGTGATGGCGATCGTGCGCTTGCCCTGCTCGACCTCGTAGTGCCGGTCCGGCTTCAGCAGCGGGGAGATCCGGGCGAACTCGGTGTACCACTTGGCGCTCTGCTCGGCGGGGCCCGAGATGATCAGCGGCGTACGCGCCTCGTCGATGAGGATCGAGTCGACCTCGTCGACGATCGCGTAGGGGTGCCCGCGCTGGACCAGCGCCTCCTGGCTCCAGGCCATGTTGTCGCGCAGATAGTCGAAGCCGAACTCGTTGTTCGTGCCGTAGGTGATGTCGCAGCCGTACTGCTCGCGGCGGTGCGCCGGCGTCTCGTTGGCGAGGATGACGCCGACGGTGAGGCCGAGGAAGCGGTGCACCCGGCCCATCCATTCCGAGTCACGCTTGGCCAGGTAGTCGTTTGTCGTGACGATGTGCAGGCCGTTGCCGGCCAACGCGTTGAGGTACGCCGGCAGCGTGCCGACGAGGGTCTTGCCCTCACCGGTCTTCATCTCGGCGATGTTGCCGAGGTGTAGGGCGGCACCACCCATCATCTGCACGTGGTAGTGCCGCTGCCCCAGCGTCCGCTTGGCCGCCTCGCGCACCGCCGCGAAGGCCTCCGGCAGGATCTCGTCCAGGGTCTCCCCATCATCGAGGCGGGACCGGAACTCCTCGGTCTTGGCCTTGAGTTCGTCATCGGTGAGATCGACGAAGTCCGGTTCGAGGGTGTCGATGTGGTCGGCGATGTGCTTCAGCCGGCGCACGATCTTTCCCTCGCCGGCGCGCAGGATTCGGTCGAATAGCACGGTGTCGGTTCAGCTCCTAGATCAGGACGGTCCTCGGCCATCGTACGGCGCACGCTGGGCGGGTCCGCTAACTCCGGCGACAACGAACCGGCCGGCGGTAATGATCCCTGGATGGCGCTGGACCTGAGCGACGTCGACCTGCTCACCGAGTCGGTACACACCCGACGGCTGCTGCTCCGCCCGTTCTGTGCCGAGGATGCAGCGGCCGTTCACCAGGCGTGCCAGGACGAGGAGATACAGCGCTGGGTGGTGGCCGTGCCGTCGCCGTACACCCTCGACGACGCCCGGCACTTCGTCACGGTGCTCGCCTGGCGAGAACGCCGGGCCGGCACCGGGATGCAGTTCGCCGCTGTCGACCTTGAATCCGGTGGTGTGGTCGCCTCGGTCGGGTTGATGAATCTGACCGGCTCGATCGGCGCCGAGATCGGGTACTGGGTGGCCCCGTGGGCACGCGGGCTCGGCTATGCCGCCGAGGCCACCGGCGCGCTCTGCGGGTGGGCGTTCGGCCACGGCGTGCATCGGGTCGCGCTGCTGATCGCACCGGCCAACGCGGCGAGCTGCCGCACCGCCGAGCGAGCCGGGTTCCGGCGCGAAGGTGTGTTGCGCGAGGCCGAAGTCGACCGGCAGGGCCAGCCTCACGACTGGGTGCTGTACGGCCGGCTGTCCACCGACGAGCCTCCGCCGGACATTCAGCCGCGGTGATCACGCGCGCGACTGGTCACGAACGACACCTGTTCGCGGGCATGCTGTTCGGGACCAGTTGCGCCCGGTCGTTGCGTCGAGCCGCCCGCCGTGCCAGCAACCGAGCGGTCCCGGCCAGGGTATCGGCGCCGGTGACGGACCGGCCGGCTTGGGTAGCACGCAGAGCCGAATGCGCCGACAACTCCGGTGACAGCCGGGTGCGGCGAGCGACACGATTCGGTGTATGGCGCTGGAGCTGACCGGAGTGGACCTGCTCACCGAGACGATCACCACTGCCCGCCTGCTGCTGCGGCCCTGGCTGCGTGCTGACGCCGAGGACATCGTGGCCTGCTGCAACGACCCTGACATCGCCAACTGGCTGCCGCTGCTGCCGTCCCCGTACACCCTCCCGGACGCACACACCTTCATCGCAGACATGGCGTGGGCGCAGCAGCGAGCAGGTACCGGGTTGCCGCTGGCCATGGAAGACGCAGCGACCGGTCACCTGGTCGGATCCATCGGGATCGGCGGCATCACCAACGTCCGAGGTGCCGAGATCGGCTACTGGGTGGCCGCGTTCAGCCGCGGTCGCGGGTACGCCGCGGAGGCCACAGCCGTGCTGGCAGCGTGGGCCTTCGGCCATGGTCTGCACCGGGTGCAGCTGCTCGCAGCGACCGGCAACGTGCCGAGCCAGCGCGTGGCCAAGCGGGCCGGCTTCCTCCGCGAAGGTGTGCTCCGGGGTGCCCACCGCAGCCGGGACGGCGTACCCAGGGACATGGTGCTGTACGGCCGGCTGTCCACCGATGAACCTCCGTCGGACATTCAGCGGCGGTGATCCTGCGGTAACTGGTCACGAACAACATCCTTTCGGGCCTTGGGCATGTTGCTGGTGACCAGTTATGCCCGGTCGCTGCGTCGGTCTGCCCAGCGTGCCAGCAGCCGGCCGGTCCCGGCCGGGGTGAACAGTGACTCGGCCAATGCCGCGTGCCAGGGCCGGATCCGCGCCGGTTCGTGCGCGCGGCCGAGCGCCTCGTCGGCGTCACGGAGCACCGACAGACCGTTGTGGAGCAGCACCGGTGAGGTGTAGCCGTAGCGCTGCCAACCCTGCGTGAGCAGGAACCGCTCACGGGCAAGGTCACGAGTGTGCTGCTTGCCGTTGCGGTGAACCGCGCCGTCGTACTCCGGCAGCCGCCGGGTGCCCTCGATCCACAGGTCTGCCCGCGCTCGGGCGACGCCCTCACCGTCCAGAATGGGAAACTGCGGTACGACGGGTACGCCGCAGAGCTGATGAAGCAGCCGGAGCACCGACTCCCAGGCGGACTCGGATCGGCCATCGGCGTAGCGCAGTGCCCGGCGCAGTGCTGGTGCGCCCCGGCGGCGGCTGCTTGCTTGCCGCAGCTCCGGCATCGTGCAGTCGCCGACGTGCAGCGCTGCGTCGGTCAGCACCACCATGTCCAGCAGGCCGAGGTCACGCCCAGCGGCGAGCAGTATCTCCGTCGCGGTGGCGACCCGCAGCCCGGCCTGCTCCTCGCTGGGGATGTCGCCTGGGTGCCGGCAGACCAGCAAGCCAGCCCGCCGAGGCCGCGCCTCACTCTGGGACATGCCGGCGAACACCGGGAGTGCGGCCGGTAACGGCGGCACCCACCAGCCGCGCAGGATGGCGCCGGTCAGGTGGGTGAACGAGCCAGACGGTGGGAGGACGAACTGCCAGCCATGCAGGTCCTCGGCCAAGCCGGGCTCACCCAGGCGTGGCCGGTAAACCCCATGGCTGACCCGTACCCAGCCGGCCGCTCGGACCCAGCCGCGTCGTGCCGCGGGTCGAGGCAGCTGATCGATCGAGGTCATCCGCACACGATGCGTCCGGCGCAGCCCGCCAGAGCCCACGATGTGAAACCTGTGGACAGCGGACCGCTCACCCACAACGCGAAAACTGGTCACAAACAACACGTCTGAGGTGCTGACAGCCGTTGTTTGTGACCACTTTCGCGGGGAGCGAACAGGGCGGTCAGAGCAGGCGTCGAGCGCCCGGGTGGACGACGCGGAGCCAGCGGAAGCCGTAGCCCTCGAGCACGACCTCCGCCGAACCGTCCGGACGGACGAGCGTGGTCCCGTCGCACAGCAGGTCGACGAGGCTGGCGGGGGCGTCGAGACCGGCCAGGGGCACCGTACGCGGCTCCGGGCCGAGGTTGTGTACGGCGATGAGGCAGCCGTCGCCCCACGTGCACGAGTGCGCCAGTACCGCCTCGTGCGGCTGCTCGAGCACCGCGAACTCACCCCAGCCCAGCTCCGGGCAGTCGCGGTAGCGCCGGATCAGCAGCATCATAAAGTGCAGCAGGGAGTCGGGGTCACGGCGCTGCGCGTCGACGTTGATGTGCTCCGGGGCGAACCCGCCTTCGACGACCGGCCCCGGGAGCCGGGACCGCGCGGCCACCGAGAACCCGCCGTTCTTCCCCCCGGTCCATTGCATCGGCGTACGCACCGCCAGCCGTCCCTCGGCTGCCAGGTTCTCGCCCATGCCGATCTCCTCGCCGTAGAAGAGCACAGGCGTGCCGGGCAGCGCGAACAGCAGGCTGTAGACCATCCGGATCCGCCGCGGGTCGCCGGCCAGCATCGGCGGGAGCCGCCGGGTCAGCCCGCGCCCGTAGACCTGCATCTGCGGCTCCGGTCCGAAGGCGGCGAATACCTCCTGCCGCTCGACGTCGCTGAGCTTGTCCAGCGTCAGCTCATCGTGGTTGCGCACGAACGTCGCCCACTGGCTGTCCGGTGAGCATGCGGGCCGCTCCAGCAGCGCCGACGCCAGCGGGCGCGCATCCTGGCGGGCCAGGGACAGGTACATCCGCTGCATGGCGATGAAGTCGAACTGCATCGTCAGTTCGTCGCCGTCGGCGCCGCCGAAGAACCTCTGCTGCTCCTCGTGCGGCAGGTTGACCTCGCCGAGCAGCACCGCGTCCCCGACCCGGCGGCCGAGGAACGAGCGCAGCGACCGGAGGTACTGGTGCGGGTCGGCGAGGGCGGCCTCACCACCGTCGACCCCGAGGGTTTCCAGGAAGAACGGCACTGCGTCGACCCGGAAGCCCGACAGCCCCAGCTCCAGCCAGAACCCCATCACCTTTGCGATCTCGTCCCGTACGGCGGGGTTGGCGACGTTCAGATCGGGCTGCTGCTTATAGAAGCGGTGTAGGTAGTACTGGCCGGCCCTGTCGTCGTAGTGCCAGACGCTGCTCTCCTGGTCCGGGAAGGTTGGCGCGGTCTTCTCAGCAGGGGGCTTGTCGCGCCAGACGTAGTAGTCCCGGTACGGCGACGTGCGGCTGGCCCGGGCCGAGCGGAACCACGGGTGCTTGTCCGAGGTGTGGTTGACGACGAGGTCGGCGATTACCCGGATGCCTCGGTCGCGAGCCGTCCGGATCACCTCGACGAGGTCGCCGTGGTGACCCAGGCGCGGGTCGACGCCGTAGAAGTCGGTGATGTCGTAGCCGTCGTCGCGCTCCGGCGTCGGGTAGAACGGCATCAGCCACAGGCAGGTGACTCCGAGATCGGCGAGGTAGTCGATCCGCTGCGCGAGGCCGGGCAGGTCCCCGCACCCGTCGCCGTTCCAGTCCAGGAACGTCTCGACGTCCAGGCAGTAGACGACGGCGTTCTTCCACCACAGGTCGCTGGTGTCGGTGATCCTCACGGCAGCGTCCGGGCGGTGACGCCCAGCTGCGGCAGCACCTCGGCGCCGAAGACCTCGACGAAGCGCAGCTGCTCCTGGCCGACGTGATGCAGATAGATCTCGTCGAAGCCCAGCTCGATGAGCTCCTGCAGCCGGGCGACGTGCCGCCCGGGGTCCGCGGAGACGACCATCGAGTCGTGCATCGCCTCGGGTGGCACGTGGGTGGCCGCCAGATCGAAGACCTCGGCGGAGTCGACGTCCCAGCACAGCGGTGGCGAGAAGACGTTGGTCCGCCACTGCTCGTGCGCGATGCGCAGGGCGGTTTCGTCGTTGGCGGCGTAGGACAGGTGCACCTGGAGGGTCAGGCCGCCGCGGCCGCCCGCGTCGCGGTAGGCGTCGATCATCGCCCGTAGCTTGTCCGCGGGCTGGGCGATCGTGGCCAGGCCATCGGCCCATCCGGCGACCCAGCGCGCCGTCTCCACGCTCACCGCCGCGCCGATCAGCGGCGGCGGCTGTTCCGGGCGGGTCCACAAGCGAGCCCGGTCGACGGTGACGAGCCCGTCGTGGCTGACCTCCTCGCCGGCGAACAGTGCGCGTATCACGTCCACGCACTCGCGGAGGCGGGAGTTGCGGACGTCCTTGCGCGGCCAGCCCTGCCCGGTGATGTGCTCGTTGGACGCCTCGCCGGTCCCGAGCGCCACCCAGAACCGGCCGGGGTACATCGCCGTCAGCGTCGCGGCCGCCTGCGCGATGATCGCGGGGTGATAGCGCTGGCCCGGTGCGTTGACCACGCCGAACGGCAAGTTGGTGGCCTGCAGGGCGGCGCCCAACCATGACCAGGCGAAAGCCGAATGCCCCTGCCGCTCGCTCCATGGCGAGAAGTGATCCGAGCACATGGCCGCGGAGAAGCCGGCCTGCTCGGCTGACCGCACCGCCTCCAGCAGCGCCGCAGGATGCACCTGCTCGTGCGAGGCGTGGAACCCGACAACAGTCACGGCGCGAGCCGGATGACTCCGTAGTCGTAGCCCGTGCGGCGGTAGACGACACTGGCCCGGTCGGTGTCCTTGCACCGGAACAGGAAGAAGTCGTGCCCGACGAGTTCCATCTCCAGTAGAGCCTGGTCGATGGTCATCGGTTCGCTGGGATGCTCCTTCTCCCGGACGATCTGCCCGGGTCGATGCCCGTCAGAGGGTTGCCCGTGAGCATCGGAATCCCTGTCCGTTTCGGCGGGGAAGTCCTCGAGCAGTGCGGTCACGGTGTCACCGGTCGCCGCATGCACCGACGTCGGCGTATGCCGACCGTGATGCACCCGGCGCCGGTCGGCGACCCGGCGCAGCCGCGCTTCGAGCTTGGCCACTGCGTGGTCCAGCGCGGAGTAGAAGTCCGCGGCGCACGCCTCCGATCGCACCACCGGCCCCCGCGACGTGCAGGTGATCTCCACCCGCTGGCAGGCGTCTGACTGCCGCCGGTTCTTCTCGTGGGTGAGCTCGACGTCGACGCTGATCAGCTTGCGGTCGTAGCGCTCGACCCGACTCAGCTTCTCGGCCACATGCTGGCGGTAGTGATCCGGAACCTCGACGTTGCGTCCCCTGACCAGAATGTCCACATCCGCCTCCGGTCCATGTGCTGGTTACCCGACGCTAGTACCTCAGCTCTCACCGTGACAGTCGATCCCGGTGCCATCGGGCGGTGCCGGCGACGGCCGCGGCGCTGACTCGGACACCGCACGCGCGCAACGCCCGGGCGGCCTGGGTGAGGGTCGTCCCCGTGGTCACGACATCGTCGACCAGGACGAGGCGGGCGCCGGCGGCCAACCGTGCCACATCCACGTCGGCCGCGAAGACCCCGTCGAGGTTGCGGGCACGTTCGGCAGCGGTCAGCCCGGCCGAGTCAAGAGGAGTCCGCACGAGCCGCAGCGCCGGCACCACCGCAGCCGGGCGCCCCGCGTGTTGCAGTTCCAGCGCGGTACGCCGAGCCAGCGCACGCATGTGATCACCGCCTCGTCTTCGCACCGCCGCCGGGGTGGAGGGGACCGGGACGAGGAGCACCGCGCCCGCTCCGGGCGCCACGTTGGCAACCGCGCCGGTGAGGGCAGCTGCCAGCAGCGGCAGCAGGTCGCTTCGTCCGCGCTCCTTGGCGGCGAGCACCGCCGTCCTCAGCACCCCGTCGTACTCCCCCGCCACGAACGTCGGGGGGAGGCCGGGCGGGCAAGGGTCCGGCCGGAACGCTCGTGGCTGCGCGACAGCAGCCCAACAGGTGGCGCACACCGCAACGTCCGGGCGCTGGCACCCCAGGCAAGAACGGGGCAGCACCGCATCGATCAGGGCGGAAAGGAACCGGGTCATCCGCCCACGATCGCCGACGTGAGGCCACGCTGGCGCTCTCGCTGACAACCTGTGGATTGCGGCTCAGCCCGGGTAGAACGGGGCAGTGCCGAGGAAGAACGGCTGCCCGGGCACGAGTGTGATCCACGTCGTACCGTCGAGCCGATACATCGTGCCGGCCGCCGAGGCCAGTGCGGGGCGACCCGGCGCAGCGGCGATGCCGGTCGTTGCATCCGGCAGGTTGTCCGACCGCGGCGCTGCCAGCACCGCGTCGTCGACCGAAACCAGCCACGGCTTGCTCCGATCGTCAGCCGGATCGCTGGCCAGGAAGAGCAGTTGCGTCGAGGTCGCCCATGCGACGTCGACCACGTCGCGCAAACCCGCGGCCAGCGGCCTGAACCCGGACAGCTGCACCGTCGAGCCGGTGCGGGCCACCCGCGCGACGTACAGGCCGGCGGCTCCGGCTCGCCCCACCACGACAGCCGCCCGAGTGCCGTCACGGGACAGCTTGAGTGCGCGGATAGGGCCGCGGTCACCGAGGTCGGAGGTGGTCACGACCTGAGGCTGCGCGCCGGCCGGGACCCGGACTACTTCGCTGCCGTCACGTACCGTCCACACCTCCTGCGTCGGTTCAGCCCACGCCGGTGAGGTGAAGGACTGCCCAGTGAGAGCCGGCGCGAGCACGCCGCCGTAGTCCCCGATCAGCAGCGTCGAGCCGGCTGCCGAGTTGCTCACGCCAGCCAGCCGGGTCTGCTCGGCCGACGCGCCGGCGGCGGCCAAGGCGTAGGCGCCCTCCCCCGCCGGGCCCGGGATCCGCTGCCCTTCAGCGGTCCAGACCGCGCCCTCGCTGAGGTAGTGCCCGACCGCGTTGGCCGGCACGAAGTCCGGATCGTAGCTCTGCCAGTCGTCGACTCCCTGGACCCCGCCCACACCGGGGACTGTCAGCAACTGGCCGTCGCTGCGCAAGGTCAGCTGGGCGATCGACAGTTGCTTGAGAGTCCAGATCAGCTGCGCCGACAGCCCTTGCAGCGACGCCGGACTTCGCTCTCCGAGGCCGATCAGGCTGACCTCGATGTCGCGGACCTCCTGGACGTTGCTGCGCAGGGCGACGTCCGGTCCGAACTCGGTCGTCACCGCTGGGAAGAGGAACAGTGACGGCCCGTCCAGGAGTTCCTCGACCAGGGAGTTGGCCCTGGCGACCGACCCGGACAGAAAGAAACGGGGATCCGGCACAACCTTCGTGCCGGTCGGATCCAGGAAGTACAGGTTGTACTGCACGTAAGCCCGGCGGAAGTCCTCGATGGGCAGGATGACGCCCGGCGGCGGGTTGTCGATGCGCCACTGCTCATTGATCCGCACGACGCTGAGCACCAGCCGCAGCTGTTCGTCCGCGGCCGTGTACACACCGTTTTCGTCGACTCGCCCGATGATCCGGCCGGTCAACGTGACCTCGGTCCCTTCCGGGTTCGGCACGGCGGGGGCGTTCCGCTCGATCACCGTCACCCGTGCTTCGTCGGCCCAGGTCTGGGCGGCCTGCGGGGTGAGGTACTGCCGCGCCACCGGCCGGCTGCGGATGTTGCTCGCCGACGCGGCGAGGAAACCGCGGACTACCTCGTCCGGCTGTTGGCCAGCCCGTGGCGCCAGTGCCTCGATCTCGATGCCGGCGTCGGCCAGGGACTCCTCCTCGACCACCGTCACCGGGATCGGGTCGGAATCGGCCGGGATCCCCACGCACCCGGACAGCGCGAGGGTCAGTACGGCCACCGCAGCGGCCATGGCGGCTCGACGGCTCATCGCCGCCCCGCCTCCTGCGCTGCGTGCACCGCGGCGGTGGTGGCCGGCGTTCGCGGCTCCGGGACCAGCGGCAACGGCGAGTGGGTGAGTTCCATCCCCGCTCGGATCGGAAGGGTCAGCCGGAACTGTGCTCCATCACCAGGTTCGCCCCATGCCTGCAGCCACCCGCCATGCAGGTGCGCGTCCTCGAGGCTGATCGACAGCCCCAGCCCGGTGCCTCCCAGCCCCTTGCTCCGCGACGGATCGGCCCGCCAGAAACGGCTGAAGACCTGCGCCGCCTCCCCCGGCTTGAGCCCGATGCCGTGGTCGCGGACGGTGATGGCCGCTGCGTTGTCGTCGCCCGCGACGGCGATCTCCACGGGCAGCCCCTCCCCGTGCTCGACCGCGTTGACGATCAGGTTGCGCACGATCCGCTCGACGCGCCGCGGGTCGACCTCGGCCAGCACGGCCCGCCCGCCGACCGCCACGATGAGCTCGCTGCCCTGTCGGGCAGCCACCGGGTGGGTCGCCACGCAGACCCGGTCGACGAGTTTGCGCAGGTCGGTCGTCTCGGCGTCGAGGACCGCCGCGCCGGCGTCGTACCGGCTGATCTCCAGCAGGTCGTTCAGCAGCGCTTCGAACCGGTTGACCTCGGCCTGCAGAAGTTCGGTCGAGCGGGCGACGGCAGCCGGAAAGTCCTCCCGCGCGGCGTACAGCAGATCCGCCGCCATCCGCACCGTCGTCAGCGGCGTGCGCAGCTCGTGGGACACGTCGCTGGTGAACCGCTGCTGCAACCGGGACAGTTGCTCCAGCTGCCGGATCTGCAGCTGCAGGCTCGCGGCCATGTCGTTGAAGCTCGTCGCCAACACGGCCATGTCGTCCTCGCCGCGCACCTGCATCCGGTCCTCGAGCCGGCCCGACGCCAGCCGCTCGGCGGTCCTGGCCGCAGCGCGCACGGGGCGTACCAGGTGCCGCGCGACGGCAGCCCCGATCGCCCCGACGAGCAGCACCAGCGCGAGCCCCGAGAGGACGACCGTGCCCTGGATCAGCGCCAGGCTGGTCTGCTCCTGGTCCAGCGGAAACAGGTAGTACAGCTCGAAGTCGTCGATGCTGCTCGGGATCGGCGAGCCGACGAGCAAGGTCGTGACCGGCACGCCGTTGCCAAGGTCCACGGTGGCCAGCTGATAGCTCTGCACGCCGTTTCGCACCTCGGCCCGCAACGTCTCCGGCACACTCAGGGCCAGGGCGTTGAGCCCCGCGACCGGTATCGCCTCCTCACCGGCGCCGGTGAACATGACCACGTAGAAGCTGCCGGCCGGCCCGCCACGTTCGGTCAGCTGCAGCCTGGTGCGGTCGAGGGTTGTCCGCACGTCGTCACCGTTGATCGGGTCGACCGCAGCCAGCTGCGATTGGGCGTACCGGATCCCGTTGGTGGACTGGGCGATCGCCGCGGTGGTCTTGACGCCGAGGATCTGGTCACGGATCTGAGTCAGCAGGATCAAGCCGATCACCAGGACGACGACGCCGCAGAGCAGCACCGTCGTGACGGTGACCCGCAGCTGCAGCGACCGCCGCCAGTGCCGGCGAAGCTTGCCCGGCACCGCCCGCAGACGAGACAGCGACCCCGCCCGCCGCCGACCACTGCGCTCCGGCGGTGTGCTCGCGATCGACGACGGGCTCACCGACCCCGCCCCCGGATCCTGCATGGGCTACCGGGATCCTGCCCGGTAACCCACGCCGCGCACGGTCAACACGACGGTCGGGTTTTCCGGGTCGAGTTCGACCTTCGAGCGCAACCGCTGGACGTGCACGTTCACGAGGCGAGTGTCCGCCGCGTGCCGGTAGCCCCACACCTGCTCCAGCAGTGCCTCCCGGCTGAAGACCTGCCGAGGTTTGCGGGCCAACGCCACCAAGAGGTCGAACTCCAGCGGGGTCAGGGCGATCGGCTCAGCGTCGCGGGCCACCAGATGGCCGGGGACGTCGATCACGAGATCGCCGATGGACAGGCTCTCGGGCTGCTCGCTCTCGCCCCGGCGCAGCTGGGCGCGAACGCGGGCGACGAGTTCCTTGGGTTTGAACGGCTTGACTACGTAGTCGTCGGCTCCTGACTCCAGACCGAGCACCACGTCGACGGTGTCGGTCTTGGCGGTGAGCATCACGATGGGTACGACGGACTCGGCGCGAATTGCCCTGCAGACATCGATTCCGCTGGCGCCTGGCAGCATCAGGTCGAGCAGGACCAGATCCGGCCGCACGTCACGAAACGCGCTCAGCGCGCGGATCCCGTCCCCGACGAATGACGGCTCGTAGCCCTCCGCTCGCAGCACGATGCCGAGCATCTCCGCCAGCGCCGGATCGTCGTCGACCACGAGCACGCGTCCCGTCATGCGCTCATCGTCCCACTACCGACGGTCGTGCAGTGCTCGTCCGGGCGGCGAGTCCAACTCGGCGAGACCGATCGACGGTGAGGCGAGAACTACATCGCCAGCGATGTGGACGGTTTCCTGCTCGGCGGTGTCGATATCGACCAGCTCGTACGCCGACACGTCCAACGTTCCGAGTTCGCCGAGATGCGACTGCACTCCGGTGAGCCGCCACTGCTGGTGCAGGCGACGCGCCCCCAGTACGCCGGACAGCGCCACCAGCCTGACCCGCACCGGATCTCCGGAACGCGGAACCGTCGCCGCCGTGGCGATCAGCAGCGCGGGACTGACGCCGGTGAATCCGCTCGCTCGCTCCCGGTGTTCGGTCGCCTCGGCGGTGCCGTCCTCGGCCGGGCGGCGCACCCACGAAAGCTCGTGACCGGTGCTGCCGCCGCGAAGCGACCAGCCGCCGGAGACGACCGCCAGCCGCAGTTGCCGGCCGCAGGCATCCAGAGTCAGATCGACCGAGCCCATGTGATGACCGTCCGACGTGGACAGCCGGGAGACGAAGCGCCACCCGGAACCGCCGGCAGCGCACTGGAACCGCTCCAGCAGCCGCACCCGGCCACCGGCATCGAGATGCTCGTATGTACCGGCCGGCACGGCTCAACCGCCGTTGCGCCAGGACGTCAGGTACGCCTCCTGCGCCGTGTCCAGGGTGTCGATGCGCACTCCCATCGCATCGAGTTGCAGCATCGCCAGGCCGTCGTCGATCTCCGTCGGCACGTCGTACACCCCAGGAGCCAGCGTTCCTGCGTTCGCGGCCAGCCACTCGACGCAGAGGGCCTGCCCGGCGTAGCTCACGTCCATGACCGCCGGAGGATGACCCTCGGCGGCGGCGAGGTTCACCAGCCGACCCTCGGCGAGCACGAGCAGCCGACGGCCGCCGGCCAGCAGGTACTCGTCTACGTGTGGACGAATCTCGGGGTGAACGTCCACACAGTGTGCGCGCAGCCAGGCGACGTCGATCTCGAGGTCGAAGTGCCCGCTGTTGGCCAGGATCGCGTTGTCCTTCATGACCGCGAAGTGTCGCTCGGCCAGTACGCCGCGGCTGCCGGTGACAGTCACGAATACATCGCCCTCAGCGGCGGCGTCACACATGGGCAGCACTTGAAAGCCGGCCATGGCCGCCTCCAGTGCCCGGGTTGGATCGACCTCGGTCACGATGACGCTGGCACCAAGTCCGCGGGCCCGATCGGCTACGCCCTTGCCGCAGTTGCCGAAACCGGCCACGACGACGGTACGGCCGGCCAACAGCACGTTCGTCGAGCGAAGGATTGCGTCCACTGTGGACTGTCCGGTGCCATGCCGATTCGCGAAGCTCTGCTGGATGCCACTGTCGTTGACGGCCACGACGGGGAAGCGTAGGGCGGACTCCGCGGACATCGCGCGCAGCCGCAGTACGCCGGTGGTCGTCTGCTCGCAACCGCCCTGCACGGCCGGCAGCAGGTCGAGATGTGTGGTGTGCAGCCGGCCGACGAGGTCGCACCCGTCGTCCAGTACGAGATGTGGTCCGGTGGCCAACGCGCGTTCGAGGTGCTGGTCGTAGGTCGCCCGGTCCGCGCCGCGCCGTGCCTGGACGTCGATGCCGTAGCGGTGTGCCAGCACCGCGACGACGTCGTCCTGAGTGGACAGTGGATTCGCCGCAGCCAGGTGCAGGTCGGCGCCACCGGCCCGCAGGACCAGCATCAGGTTGGCGGTTTCCGCGGTGACGTGCAGCGCCGCGACGATCCGCAGGCCGGCCAGCGGCCGGGTGCGCTCGAAACGCTCGCTGATCTGCGCCAGGGCCGGCATGGCGCGCTGCGCCCAGACGAGTCGGAGGAGCCCCTGATCGCTCAGGGACTCCTCCGCCGTGCCCACGTGGCCGATCAGTACCGGTAGTGGTCGGACTTGTACGGGCCGGCCACGTCCACGCCGATGTAGGCGGCCTGCTCCTTGGTCAGCGTGGTCAGCTTGACGCCCAGGGCGTCGAGGTGCATCCGCGCGACCTTCTCGTCGAGCTGCTTGGACAGCACGTATACCTGCTTCTTGTACTCGTCGTTCTTGGTGAACAACTCGATCTGCGCGATCGTCTGGTTGGAGAACGAGTTGCTCATGACGAAGCTCGGGTGTCCGGTCGCGTTGCCGAGATTCAGCAGGCGGCCCTCGGACAGCACGATGATCGAGTGGCCGTCGGGGAAGACCCACTCGTCGACCTGCGGTTTCACCTTGATCCGCTCGGCGCCACCCCGCGGTAAGCCGGCGATGTCGATCTCGTTGTCGAAGTGGCCGATGTTGCCGACGATCGCGCCCTGCTTCATCCGGGCCATGTCCGCGGCCATGATGATGTCCTTGTTGCCGGTCGAGGTGATGAAGATGTCGGCAGTCTCGACGACGTCCTCCAGCGTGCTGACCTGGTAGCCCTCCATCGCCGCCTGCAGCGCGCAGATCGGGTCGATCTCGGTGACGATCACGCGGGCGCCCTGCCCGCGCAAAGACTCCGCACAACCCTTGCCCACGTCGCCGTACCCGAAGACGACGGCGACCTTGCCGCCGATCATCACGTCGGTGGCACGGTTGATGCCGTCGATCAGGGAGTGCCGGCAGCCGTAGAGGTTGTCGAACTTGCTCTTGGTCACCGAGTCGTTGACGTTGATCGCCGGGAAGAGCAGCTCACCGGCGCGGGCCAGCTCGTACAACCGCAGCACGCCGGTTGTGGTCTCCTCGGTGACGCCCTTGATCCCGGCGGCCACGCCGGTCCAGCGCTGGGCGTCCTCGGCGAGGGACTCGGTGAGCAGGGTCAGGAAGACCTCGAACTCCTCGGAGTCCGCGGTGTCCGGATTCGGGACGAGGCCGGCCTTTTCGTACGACGCGCCGCGGTGCACCAGCATCGTCGCATCCCCGCCGTCGTCGAGGATCATGTTCGGGCCGGTATGGCCGCCGTCGGCCTCCGGCCAGAGCAGCGCCTGCCTGGTGCAC
>JACCTY010000027.1 GCA_013812145.1 Geodermatophilaceae bacterium
CCGGGACGGCTGCCCCGAAACTGCAGGGAGTGCGAACGATGACGGCATTGCTGGAGAGCTACGTCGAAGGACACTGGTACGCCGCAGCGGATGACGGAACTCCCCTGGCGGATGCGGTCACCGGCGACGAGGTGGCGAGAATCTCCAGCGCCGGCCTCGACGTACCGGCGATGCTCCACTATGGACGGACGGTGGGCGGTCCGGCGCTCCGGCAGCTGACCTTCCACCAGCGCGCGGTGATTCTCAAAGAGCTGGCAACGAAGCTCGGCGAGGCCAAGGACGAGTTCTACGCGCTGTCGACCCGTACCGGGGCGACGAACAGGGACAACGCCTTCGACATCGACGGCGGCCTCGGCACCCTGTTCAGCTACTCCAGTAAGGGCCGCCGCGAGCTGCCGAACGACACGATCGTCCTGGACGGGCCGCCGGAGCCCGCGGGACGACAAGGCACGTTCCTCGGCCAGCACGTCTACACGTCACGGCGCGGCGTCGTCGTCCAGATCAACGCTTTCAACTTCCCGGTCTGGGGCATGTTGGAGAAGTTCGCCCCCGCCTTTTTGGCCGGCGTCCCCACGATCGTGAAGCCGGCGAGCCAGACGGCGTACCTCACCGAGCTGGTTTTCCGTCGGATGATCGCGAGCGGCGTCCTGCCCGAGGGGTCGGTCCAGCTGCTCTGCGGCAGCGCGGCCGGCATCCTGGACAACCTGGGCGGGCAGGATCTGGTGTTCTTCACCGGCTCCGCAGCAACCGCGCAGAAGCTGCGCTCGCATCCCGTCGTACAGGGCGAGGCGGTCCGCTTCAACGCCGAAGCCGATTCGCTGAACTGCTCGATCCTCGGACCAGACGCGGTTGCCGGTACGCCGGAGTTTGACCTGTTCGTCAAGCAGCTGGTGGCCGAGATGACGGTCAAGGCCGGGCAGAAGTGTACGGCGATCCGCCGCGCCCTCGTCCAGGCGGCCGCGGTGGACGATGTGGTCGAGGCGACCAGGGAGCGGCTGGCGAAGGTGGTTGTCGGCAACCCCGCTGACGAAGGCGTGACGATGGGCGCGCTGGCCAGCCTCGGGCAGCGGGAGGAGGTGCTGCGCTCGCTCAAGGCGCTCACCGATGCCGGCCGGCTCGTCTTCGGCGACCCGGACCACTTCGACGTCCTGGGCGCGGACGCTGAGCGGGGCGCCTTCCTGCCACCCCTGCTCCTGCGGTGTGACGATCGCGAAGCCGCGGCGCCACACGACGTCGAGGCGTTCGGCCCGGTGAGCACGGTGCTCCCCTACGACTCGATCCCGGATGCGGTCGCCCTCGCCGCCCGCGGCCAGGGCAGCCTGGTCGGGTCCGTGGTCACGCACGATCCAGCGGTGGCTCGCGAGGTCGTGCTCGGCGTAGCGCCGTGGCACGGCCGGATCCTGGTTCTGGACCGCGACTGCGCCAGGGAGAGCACCGGACATGGTTCGCCGCTGCCGAACTTGGTGCACGGCGGGCCGGGCCGGGCCGGCGGCGGGGAGGAGCTGGGTGGGATCCGTGGGGTGCTGCACCACATGCAGCGCACCGCCGTACAGGGCAGCCCCGACATGTTGACCGCGGTCGGCGGCCGGTGGGTGACGGGCGCACAGCATCACGATGACGGCGTACACCCGTTCCGGAAGCACCTGGCCGAGCTGCGGATCGGCGACACGATCCAGGCCGGTCCGCGCGAGGTGACGTTGGCCGACATCGAGCACTTCGCCGAGTTCACCGGCGACACCTTCTACGCGCACATGGACGAGGAGGCGGCCGCGGCCAACCCGTTCTTCGGCGGCCGGGTGGCGCACGGCTACTACATCGTGTCCCTTGCGGCAGGGCTGTTCGTCGACCCGGACCCGGGGCCGGTGCTGGCAAACTACGGCGTGGACAGCCTGCGTTTTGTCACGCCGGTCAAGCCGGGGGACGCGCTGTCGGTGACCCTGACCGCGAAACAGATCTTGCCGCGAGCCGGCGCCGAGTACGGCGAGGTCCGCTGGGATGCGGTGGTGACCAACCAGGACGACGCGGTCGTGGCGACGTACGACGTCCTCACCCTGGTCGCCAACACAAGCCCCTAGGCGTGATCACGACCGACGAGGTCCGCGAGCTGGCTTCGACCCTGCCGCGGGCGATCAGGTATCAGGACGGGTTGCTCGACGCTCCTCATCACGTGGAGGGACGCTGACACTGACCGGCCCGCGCTCCTATGATCTGCCGCGCTGACGTTTCAGCCAGGGAGGGACGACGTGGCCTACCCTCCCGGCACAGTCTTCGCCGGATTCACCCTGGACCGGGTGCTTGGCGCCGGCGGGATGGGCACGGTCTATCTGGCCCGCCATCCGCGGTTACCGCGTTGGGACGCCCTGAAACTGCTGAGCCCGGAGTTGTCGCACGACCCGGAGTTTCGCAAGCGGTTCGAGCAGGAAGCCGATCTCACGGCCAGCCTGGACCATCGGAACATCGTTCTGGTGCACGACCGCGGCTGTGAACTCGATCAGCTGTGGATCGACATGCAGTACATCCAGGGCATCGACTGCAACCAGGCACTGGAGCGGTACGGCCCGATGCCGTTCGAGTACGCCCTGCGCATCGTCACCGAGGTGGGCAAGGGACTGGACCACGCCCACCGCCTCGGGCTGCTGCACCGCGACGTCAAACCCGCGAACATCATCCTGGCCCCCACCGGAGACCCCGAGGAAGCCGAACGGGTGCTGCTCACCGACTTCGGAGTGGCCAAGGCCGTCGACGCCCGTCACCGGCTCACCAGCACCGGCAATCTCATCGCGACCTTGGCGTACGCCGCGCCGGAGCAGATTCAGTCCCGGCCACTGGACCATCGGGTCGACATCTACGCATTGGGCTGTGTGCTGTACGAGCTGCTGACCGGTGTCGTGCCCTTTCCGGAGAACTCCCACTACGACACGATGCATGCCCATCTGATGAAGCCACCCCCACGCCCCAGCCAGCTGGTGCCCTCGTTGCCTCGCGTCTTCGACGACATCGTGGCGACGGCAATGGCCAAGGACCGCGACCGGCGCTTCGACAACTGCCGCGAACTCGCCAACACCGCCCGTGCGGCCGTGCGGCCCGCACCAACCCCGGCCGCGCTGAAGTCGAACCGGCCGCCCGCAGTCCGCCGGCCGAAACGACCCGCACGGCCCACCTCGGCCCGGCCAGCCGCGCCCGGTCGGGGTCGCCGTGCCATTGCCCGCGGGGTCACCTCACTCGTCGTTGCCGCGACGGGCGCCGTCGCCGTGGTGCTGCCGGCCGACAGCCATCTCAGTGTCGCCGGTGGAGCGTTGGATCTGCCGCGGTCGACCGCCCTCCCGGCCGAGGCGCTGGTCGCGGTGCTGGAAGTCGGCGGCAACGTGGACCTCTACCTCGTGGACACCGCGACGGGTGAGGCGTTGCGCCGACTCACCGACAGCCCCGACGCCGACCGGGGGCCGTCCCTTTCCCCGGACCGGCAGAGCATCATCTACGTGCGGGAGAACGGCGGTGTGCGGCGGTTACGTGTGATGGCCGCCAACGGCGCGGGCGACCGCGATCTGTTCCCGCAGCCGCTGGAGAACTGTCCGAACGTGAGCCGGCCGGCGTGGAGCATGACCGACGCCAGCACGCTCGCCGTCGTCTGCTTCGGTGAGACTCAGCGCAGCCTGCGAGTCATCGGGAGCAGCGGCGAGGTCGTGCGGACGCTGGACGCCGGTGCCGGGTTTCCGTTCGAGCCGACGTTCCCACCGGACGGCCGCACGATCGCGTTCTGGTCCGGTGACTCCGCAGATGCGACTGCGGGCGCGATCTACACGGTCGCCGCCGACGGCACCGGCGCACCGATCCGGCTGTCGGCATCGGCGGCAAGCGGTGACACCGCTCCGACGTACTCACCGGACGGGCGGGAGATCGCATTCCGAAGACGGGTCGACGATGGCACCATCGGCGGGAACGGCGAGGTCTACGTCATGAACGCCGACGGGTCCGACGTCCGCGCGCTGGCCCCACACGTGGCGCAGGATGCCGCGCCGGCCTGGTCGACCGACGGCTCCCGGATCGCCTTTATGAGCCAACGGCTCGGGGTGTCCTCCGTGCAGGCCAACTACCTGTGGGTCATGGACGCGGACGGGCAGGATGCGCAGCAGGTGCTGACCCAGGAGTCCAGCGGTGTCGGCTACGCCCCGGCATGGGGTCCCCGCTAGCCCAAGGTCAGCACCCCGAGCAGCTGACGGTCGGCAAGCGCGAGTAGCGCTCCGCTACTGACCCGAACGGCTCTTGCCAAGCTGACAGGCTCGAGGCCGTCGCCATATGATCGGTCACGTTGACAGCTCTGCGGGGAGGGACAACGTGGTCTACCCTCCTGGGACCGTCTTCGCCGGATTCACCATCGGGCGGGTCCTGGGCACCGGAGGCATGGGGACGGTCTACCTCGTCCAGAGTCCGCGGCTGGACCGCGTGGACGCACTCAAGGTGCTGACTCATGATCTGTCCACAGATGCCGGCTTCCGCGCCCGCTTCGAGCAGGAGGCTCGCCTCGCCTCCCGGCTCGCCCATCCCAACATCGTGCGGGTGTACGACCGCGACTCCACCGATGGGCAACTCTGGATCCATATGGAGTACGTCGACGGGATCGACTGCAGCCAGGCCCTCCGGGCCGGTCCGCTGGATCCCCGTCGCGCGCTTCATGTCATCGACAAGGTGGCCAGCGCCCTTGACTTCGCCCACCGCCGGGGGTTGCTGCATCGCGATGTGAAGCCGGCCAACGTGCTGTTGGCGCCTGGAGACCAGCCGAGCGATCCGGAGCAGGTCTTCCTCACCGACTTTGGCGTCGCCAAGGCCGAGGGGGAAGACACCTTGCTGACCACGGTCGGCGTACGTCTCTACACCCCTGACTATGCAGCGCCGGAGCAGATTCTCGGGCGCACGACGGATCGTCGCCTCGACATCTATTCGCTGGGGTGCGTGCTGTACGAGCTCTTGACCGGTGAGGTTCCCTTTCCGCTGCGTTACCGGGAGGCTACGTTAGAGGCGCACGTGCACGCCGACCGTCCTCGGCCGAGCGCCCGCGTGCCCTCCTTGCCGGCGGCTGTGGACTACGTGGTCGCGCGAGCGATGGCTGTCAACCCTGCGGACCGCTACGCCACCTGCTCCGCCTTCGCCCGAGCGGCGCAGGCTGCCCTGTTCCCGCCGCAGCCACATCATCGGACCCAGCCGCTGCCGCTGCCGCTGCGACAGAACACCACCGTCGCCGTTCGTCCGCACGGCATCGAGCCACCGATCCGGGATCGCCCGACCCGATCGGATTCGAGTCGGCCAGCGCCTCGACGCCGGGCACGCCGGATCGCTTCCCGCGCGGTCACCGCGCTCGTTGTCGCGGCGACGAGCGCAGCTGCGCTGACACTGCCTGCCGACAGCTACCTCAGCGCCGCCAGCGGAGCGTTGGACCTGCCACGGTCGGCAGCCCTGCCAGACGAGGCGATGGTCGCCGTCTTGGAGGTCGCCGGAAACGTCGACCTGTACCTCGTGGACACCGTGACACGCGCAATTGTGCGCCGGCTCACCAGCAGTCCCGACGCCGACCGGGGGCCGTCCATCTCACCGGACCGGCAGAGCATCATCTACGTACGGGACAACGGCGGGCCGCGCCGTTTGCGGGTGATGGCCGCGAACGGAGCGGACGACCGAGAACTCTTCGCGCAGCCGATGGTCGACTGCACAACCGTGAGCCGGCCGGCCTGGAACCTAGCCGACGCCAGCATTCTCGCGATCGTCTGCTTCGACGGCGAGACACAACGGAGCCTGCGCATCATCCGAACCAGCGGTGAGGTCGTGCGGACGCTGGACGTCGGTGACGCGTATCCCTTCGAGCCGGCCTTTTCCCCGGATGGCTCGACCATCGCGTTCTGGTCCGGTGAATCCGCCGATGCCAGCAATGGCGCCATCTACTCGATCAGCGTCGACGGAAGCGCGCCGATCCGGCTCTCGGCGCCTGAGGCAACCGGTGACAGCGGTCCGATGTATTCCCCCGACGGGCGGGAGATCGCCTTTCGTCGCCGAATCGAGGACGGCACCGAGGGCGGGAATGGGGAGATCTTCCTCATGAACGCCGACGGGTCCGAACCTCGGGTGCTGGCCCCGCATGTGGCGCAAGACGCCGCGCCCGCGTGGTCGACCGACGGTACCCAGATCGCCTTCATGAGCCGGCGGCTCGGGCCGGACTCCTCGCAGGCCAACCACCTCTGGGTAGTGCAGGTGGACGGCCAGGACGCCTGGCAGGCGGTGTCGCAGGAGTCCGGCGGCGTCGGCCACGCCCCCGCGTGGGGCCGTCGCTAACCCAGGGCGAGCACGCCCAAGAGGCGCCGCGTGGCGGCGCCCCCGTCGGTTTCGGCGATGTCCAGCGCAGTGGGTACGTCGAGGTTGTCCAGCAACGCAGCGCTCACCGCATCGGTCGCTCCGGTAGCGGACTCTGCGCGCCCGGCAGCCGCGTAAAGCCGCTCCAGCCGGCCGGCGGCAGTGTCGAGGTCCTCCGGGCGGAAGTCCCATGGCTCACTCCATCGCCGGTCGAGCAGCAGCAACCGCACGGCTGCGGGCGGATGATCGCGGAGCAGCTCACTGACGAGAGTCAGGTTCCCGGTGGACTTCGCCATCTTGGCGCCGTTCTTCTGAACCGCCCCGACGTTCAGCCGGGACCGCGCGAACGGGTGCACGGACGTCGCCGCCTCGGCCATCGCCGCCTGGTAGACGTGGTGCGGGTAGGCGAGGTCGGCGCCGCCGGCGAGGAGGTCGACGCTGGCGCCAAAGGCGCACAGTGCCATCGCGGCGCATTCGGCGTGCCAGCCCGGCCGCCCCCACCCCCAGGGGCTGGGCCAGGCCGGGTCGTCGTCCCCGGACGGACGCCACACGGGCACGTCGAACGGGTCGTCCCGCAGCGAGTCCTCGGGCCGATCGCCGTACTCCGCCGACAGCGCTAGTGCGCGATCCCGGTCGAGGCCGGCGCGATCCACGACGTGCGCTCCGCGGAAGAAGACGTGCCCGTCCCGCTCGTAGGCCGCACCCGCGACCAGCAGCGCCAGGCCGAGCTGCACCACCTGAGGGATGTGATGCCGGGCGCGCGGTTCGTGCGCGGGACGACGTACGCCGAGCAGCCGCATGTCCTGCTCGAAGAGGTACTCCTGGCTCAGCGCGAACTCGTCGTAGTGCCGACCCCTGGCGTTCGCTGCCTGCGTCAGGACGTCGTCGACGTCGGTCACGTTCCGGCAGGTGCGCACGTCGACACCGCTCATCCGCATCACCGACGTCGCGACGTCCGCCCAGACGAACGTCGCCGCATGCCCGAGGTGCGTCACGTCGTACGGCGTGATGCCACAGACATACACCCGCGCGGGGCTGACCAACGCGAGCCGCCGGCCGGCCAGGCGTAGCTCGGCGCTGCGTACCGGAGAGTCGTCCGGTCCGGTGACCCGGCCGCTGCGCCCGACCACCCCGGAGAACGACATCGGATGTTGATCCATGACCGCTATCCTGCCTCGTGACGCACAGCGCTGGAGGCGACGTGATCCTGGAGCAGTTCTACCTGGCGTGTCTGTCGCAGGCCTCCTACCTCGTCGCCGACGAGACCAGCCGCCGGGCCGTCGTCGTCGATCCCCGGCGCGATGTCGACGACTACCTCGGGTACGCCGCCCGGCACGACCTCAGCATCGAACTCGTGGTGCTCACCCACGTGCATGCCGACTTCGTTCCGGGCTACAGCGAGCTGGCCGCTCGCACCGGCGCCGAGGTGGCGATGGCGGCCAACGCACCGGTCGACTTCCCGGTACGCCGCCTGGCCGACGGCGAGTGGCTGCACCTCGGGGATCCGTCCAGCGGGGTCGCCCTGCAGGTTGTGGCGACGCCCGGGCACACGCCGGAGTCGATCACGCTGGCGGTCTTCGAGCGGGCGGACAGCCCGGCGCCGACGGCCATCCTCACCGGAGACACGCTGTTCCTCGGCGACGTGGGCCGACCGGACCTGCTGGGGTCGGCCGGTCGCACCTCCGAGCAGATGGCCCGCGAGCTCTACCGCTCCCTGCACACCCGACTGCTGCCGCTGCCCGACGAGGTGCTCGTCTACCCGGGGCACGGCGCGGGCAGTGCCTGCGGCAAGGCCCTGTCCACCGAGACCGTCAGCACGCTTGGCGAGCAGCGCCGCAGCAACTACGCGCTCGCGCCGATGGACGTCGACGCGTTCGTGGCCGTCGTCACCGACGGCCTGGGCGAGCCGCCGTCGTACTTCGCCGCCGAGGTCGCCCTGAACCGGGCCGGTCACGAACCGCTGGACACCTCGCTGGAGCCGCCCGCGCTGTCCCCTGCCGAGGCCGTCGCGCGCGGCGCGAACGGCTGGCTGCTCCTGGACCTCCGCGACGAGCGGGAGTTCGCCGCCGGGCACCTGCGGGGGTCGGTGAACGTGGGGCTGTCCGGGCGGTTCGCGGAGTTCGCCGCCGCCGTCGCCGAACCGGGGCAGGCGATCGTGCTGATCGGGTCGACCGAGGAGACCCGAGAAGGGCGGATGCGGCTGGCTCGGGTCGGGCTGGACGCCGTCTCCGGCGCGGTCAACGACCTGACCCCACTCGTCGCCCGGCCGGAGTTGCTGCAGACCGCCTCGCGGGTGACCGCGGCGCGCGCCGCCGAGCTGCTCGACGCGGCCGAGGACGTGCAGGTCGTGGACGTCCGCGGCCCTGGCGAACACGCCGACGGCGCGCTCCCTGGCGCCGTCAACCTGCCGCTGCCGCGGCTGCGGACCAGCCTCGGCGGCCTCGACCGGCACCGACCCGTTCTGGTCCACTGCGCCGGTGGATACCGCAGCTCGACGGCGGCCAGCGTGATGCGCACCCGCGGCTTCACCGACGTCAGCGACCTGATCGGCGGATATGCGGCCTGGTCGGAGCACCTGGCCGAACGGCCCCCTGCACGCGCCTAGGCGCTTCAGGCTTCGGCCAGCCACCAGAAGCCCAGCGCCGGCAGTCGCAGCCGCCCGTCGGTGACCTCCATCGGGTCACTGCCCAGGACCGGCTGCAGGTCGCCCAGTCCGGCGAGGCGGCCGAGATCGACCACCGCGTCGGTGTCCGCAACGTTCGCCAGCCCGACGAAGGTGCCGCTGCGGGGGTGGCGTCGGCGCCACGCCAGCACCTTGTTGTCGCCCACGTCCAGCAGCACCGTGTCGGTGTCCCCGCGCAGCGCCAGTACGCCGCGACGCACCGCTCCCAGCCGCTGCAGCCGGCCGAACACCCGACCCTCCAGCGTCTCCGGGTCATGCCGACGCCCGGCGGCCGCCCAGTCCATCCACGGCCGGTGCATCCACCGGTTGTCCGCCGCCAGCGCAGGATCATCGAGGTACGTCCGGTCGTTGCGCAGCGCCAGTTCGTCACCCATGTAGAGCAGCGGCACACCGCCAAAGGCGTAGATCACCGAGTAGAGCAGCACGAGCCGGCGGACACCCTGTTCGAGGGCAGCCGCGTCACCACGGTCCAACGAGTCCTCGATCCCGCAGAGCGCAGCCGTCGTACCGGAGATCCTCGCGTCGCCGGTCAACGGGTTCTGCTGGAACAGCGCCCCTCGCGCGAACGAGTCGCCGTACCGGCCGCTGTAGAAGTCGTTGAGGAACCGCCGATGGCTGAACCCGTTCCAACCCATCGACGCTGCATCGGTGTCGGTGACGGCCCAGCCGATGTCATCGTGGCCGCGCACGTAGGTCACCCAGGACGTACCGGGCGGGATCGGGTCCATCCGGCCGAGGGCGTGCCGGGCTAGCTCGGCGTCCTTGGTGGCCAGGCTGCTCCACAGCATCACCATGAGCTGGTTGTGGTACGCCAGATCGCATTCGGGCCGGTAGCGGTCGTGCGCGCCCAGATACGGCACGAGATCCTCCGGGGCCACGATCGCCTCGGCCTTGAAGACCGTGGCCGGCGCGGCCAGCCGGACGAGCCCGTTGAGCGCCTGCATGAGGCTGTGCGTCTCCGGCTGGTTCAGTCCGTTCGTCCCCAACCGCTTCCAGAGGAACGGCACCGCGTCCATCCGGAAGATCTCGACGCCGCGGTTGGCCAGCCAGAGGATCTCGCCGAGCATCGCCAGCAGTACGTCGGGGTTCGCGTAGTTCAGATCCCATTGATAGGGCCAGAACGTGGTCCAGACCCAGCCGCCCGTCCCGCCCAACGCCGCGTCCACCCAGGTGAACGACCCTGGCGCGCGGTCCGGGAACACCGGGGGGATCGTCGCGTCGAACGCATCGGGAATCGTTCGGTCCGGAAACGCGATATAGAAGTCCGCGTACGCCGGATCACCGGTCAGCCAACCCTGTGCCCAACGGTGCTCTCGCGCGGTGTGGTTGAGCACGACGTCGATGCACAGGCTCATGTCGCGGCTGCGCAGGGCGGTCGCGACCTCCTCGAGATCGTGCATGGTCCCCAGCCGCGAGTCGACCGCCCGGTAGTCCATGACCGCGTAACCGCCGTCGTTCTCCCCTGGGCGCGGCTGCAGCAGCGGCATCAGGTGCAGGTACGTGACGCCCAGTTCGGCCAGGTAGTCGATGTGCTCCGGCAGGTTGGCGAGCTTTTCGCAGAAGCGTTCGGTGTAGCAGACGTAGCCCTGCATCCGCGGTCGCTGGAACCAGTCGCGGTCCACTTCGCGGCGGCGGTCGAGCAGCCGCAGTTCCTCCGGGCGCGCCCCCGCGGCGGCCAGCGCGATGCGCACGGCCCGTTCGCACAGGTCTGCGATGTCGGTGGTCCCGCCGTACACCGCATCGAGGGGTTCGATCAGGTCGGCCAGGCAGACGTTCAGGCGCGTGCCGAACGCGGTGCCTTCAGACCGGCCCAGCGCATCGAGGACGTCCGCGATCAGCCGCGGCTGCCGCTCCTGCCAGGCTGTCCAGACCCGCCTGGTTCGCTCGCTCACGATCGGTCATCCAATCACTCCCGATTCGCCCGGGTTGTCCCTGCGGTACGCCGGACCGGCCCGGCACCCGGCGGGTACCGTGGAGGCGCTTGTCGCCTGCCGGTCGCGAGCGACGGTGCACCGGCCGGCCATGCGGACCGGTTGACCGGAGCGATGCACAGGAAAGTGCCACCGAGCCGTCCCATGTGGCACTTTCTCGTGCATCCCTTCGAGTGGTCGGGGCGCACGTGAAGCTGGTGCTCGGTCGCGCCTCGGTTCGCCGACGCCGGCTGCACCGAGGTCAGCCGTCCGACACTCGACGTGCCGTGATGCGGGTCGACTTCTGATGCCCTGGGTATACGCGGCATCAGGTTGGTGACAGCCGACTGATCGGTGGGAGTCCTGCAGGGCGGCGTGGCGGCGTCGAGTGCTGTGTTACTCGAGCCAGGGTGCCAAGCGGGGTCGTGGTTGGGTGAGGACCTGCCGGTAGGCCCCACTCGAGCTGCAGAATCGGGCGCATGACGGCAACGGAACCTGCGATCTCCGTCGTGCCCGCCAACCAGGCGAGCTGGGAAGACCTGCAGACGGTCCTCGGCACCCGCGGCCAGGCGGCCAGCTGCCAGTGCCAGCGGTACAAGCTGCGGCCGCGGGAGTTCTTCGCCGGGTTCCCCGCCGAGGAACGCGCCGGTCGGCTGCGCGAGCAGACCGACTGCGGCCAGCCGGAGTCGGACACGACCAGCGGCCTGGTCGCCTACCTCGACGGCCTGGTTCGCAACAACCGTGTCCCCTGGGCGGGTCGCACGGAGGACAAGACCGACGACAGCGTCTGGGCCGTGACCTGCTTCGTCACCCGTGCGGGCTTCCGCAAGCGCGGGGTCAGCAAGGCCCTCGCGCGCGCCGCGGTGGACTTCGCCGGCGAGCGCGGTGCCCGCGCCATCGAGGGCTACCCCATGACCACGAAGAACGTGATCTCAGAAGAACTCCACGTCGGCACCGAAGGCGTGTTCGCCGACGCCGGCTTCGGCGAGGTCAGCCGTCCGACACTGCGACGTGTCGTGATGCGGGTCGACTTCTGACGCCCTAGGTTTACCCGGCAATCGGGCTGGTGACGGTGTGGCGGGGCCGAAGGTTGTATGTCCACAAATCCGCCGAGTCATCAGGCATCGCCGCGACCGCGACTCCCCTCAGGGCTGCTGATTGGACTCCGTCGACTACGGCTGTAGTCGCTACCTACGCGGCTCGCCGATTCTCGTACCAGTCGAGCACGCGCAGGGCGCGGAGGGTGATCCAGCGACTCGGTTTGCGCTCCCCTTCGTCCACGTCGAAGTACACCTCGCCGGGATGCGGATTCTCGAGCAGCCATCGGCCGTCAGCATCGCGCTTCTGCTCGACAAGCTGGATTGCCTCGGCGCACCGTTCGTCGGGCTCGACGCCCGCGCTGCGCAAGTAGTCGAGGCCCCTCAGCACGTCGTAGTGGTACCGGGTCGGGAACGAGAACAGGCTCCAGCTGGGATCTATCACCTCACCGGTTGACAGCCGCCGCAACATCCGTCGCTCGAGGACATACGTCTCTCCCCGGTGTCTGGCTTCCGCCACGTCGGCTGGCTCACCGGTGGCTCGTTCGTGCTCGAGCAGCCCCTCCAGGACGTCAATGGTCGTGTTGAAGGACGAGCGCGTGGACCCGTTCTCCGCTTCGCAATTCCAACCGCCGTCGCTCAGTTGCTCGCCGAGCAGTCGGTCGACGATCCCCTGCACGTCCTCGCCGAAGTATGAGCCGATTGCCACGGCCGTTCCGTTGACGCAGGGCTCAACTTCACCGGCGAAGTAGTCCTGACCTTCGTGCTCCCACTTGCTGTTCTCCCGCACGGTGGCGATCGCCCGCCGAGCCCGCTCGCTAGCGGGGTCAAGCCCGAAATCCCGCAGCAGCAACAGCGAATAGGTCGTCGAGGTCCACGCGGGGAAGTATGTGCCACCGCCCCACTGGCCGTCCGCGTCCTGCAGGGCAAGCAACCGCGCTCCCCAGCCTTCGGTTGCGACCTTCGAACGCTCCGCCGTGACGACCGCTTCGGGCTCGTGAAGGAGGTCGCGCATCACTTGCCAGCGGATCGCGGGGTCCGAGTCCATCAACCACTCCGCCACAGTCGTCATATCCGCAGTTTACGAGGGGCATGCTGGCGGAGGCGGGAGCGCTCGTAGACCTCCATCGCTGCCCTTACAAGAGGCCTGGTCAGGACGGTGGGCCCCATGGGCTCGATCCCCGAACCCGCGGATTAAAGTCCTTCAGGATGTCCGGCTGACCTGCGCCGAAACAGGCGTATACGCCTCTGAGCAGCGGTTTCGTCGTTGGCAGACGCTGAGCGTCGGCGGTCAGGATTGGGCGTTCTGTGGGCACCGTGTGGGCACGGTGTGAGCACGGCGGTTCGCAATCGGTCCTGGATGCAACTCCGCGGCTACCTAAGCTAAGTCCCTGGCGGCGGCGCACGGCGTGTGAGAGTAGGGAATGTCGGGCACCAGCGATGCCTGTCAGGGCTGTCGCAGGTTGTAGCCGTTTGTAATACAGTCATGCGTTGGACCGGTTCGACGTCAACGGCCTTGATGAGGACTGGCCCTTCGAGATCGACCAATTCAAGCACCCCCGGCTGGGAGTGAATGACATCGGCGATGTGTGGGCCAGCGATCCGTTGTTCTACCCCGCCAAGCCACCCGCCCACTGGCTGATGGTCGCCGAGGTCGCAGGCGCCGTTCTGGTAGTGCCGCTGGTGCCGTCAAACGCCGGCGATCCGGCCACCTGCCGCCCCATCGGCTGCTACGTCGCCGCCGACCACCTCGCCCGCCGCTACCGGACGGACCGATGACCGCGATGACGATGACCCCCGAGCAGGAGAACACCTTCTACGCGGATCCGGCCAACCAGAAGCCGCAAGGGCCTCCGGTGCGCCGCAAGGCCAAGTTGAGCGAGCCGGTGCCCGTCCGGTTCCCCGAGGACCTGCTCAACGAGGTCCGCAGCCGGGCTGCCGCCGACGATCGCTCCGTCTCGAACTGGATTCGTCGGGCAGTCGAGCACGAACTCCAGCGAAGCACCAACTGACCCGCGGCCGGCCGGTTCCACAGAGCCCCGAGGAAGTCGCTTGAGCGAGGGCCGCTCTGGACACCGCTCGGAGGCCGAGCCCGGCGGTGCGGCGCGATGCGGCGGGGCAGACCTCCGGTCTGCCCGCAAGGCTGTCTGACGGGGCCGTGGAGGCTCGCAGGTCCAGGGTGGCGCTTGCGCCATCGCGCAGCGACGTCGAAGGCGCCCTTGACCCGTGAGGGACGGCCCCGCAAGCTGCGCGGCACCGTCGGGCTCCCCCGGGGCGAACCCTCAGCAGCCGAACCTCCATACCCGGAGTACGTCAGGACCCGCCGCGCGTGGGACCGGTGCTCCTGACGTCTTGCTGCTTGCCCGCATCGAGGACGAGCAGCAGCCCTCCAGTAAGGCACTCGCCGCGACCTGTACCGCGGTCGGCGCGGTTACCGCTCATGGCACCCCTTTGTGTCAAGACGCAGCGGGGATGGCCGTTCTAGGCTGCGCTGAGGCGGGTCCGGGATGTGGCTTGTCCGAAGAGCCGATGTCCGGGGTCAGGTCGGTCACGCTGGAGTTGTGTGTCGTCCCCGATTGCCCTCCCGGGCTCGCCGCT
>JACCTY010000045.1 GCA_013812145.1 Geodermatophilaceae bacterium
TGGCGGCGGCGCAGCTGGCCGACCGCTACATCTCCGACCGGTTCCTTCCCGACAAGGCGATCGACCTGATCGACGAGGCCGGCGCGCGGATGCGCATCCGCCGGATGACCGCGCCGCCGGACCTGCGTGAGTTCGACGAGCGGATCGCCAGCGTGCGGCGGGAGAAGGAATCCGCGATCGACGCGCAGGACTTCGAGAAGGCGGCGAACCTGCGCGACAAGGAAAAGCAGCTGCTGGCCGAAAAGGCCGAGCGGGAGAAGCAGTGGAAAGCCGGCGACATGGATGTCGTGGCCGAGGTCGACGACGAGCAGATCGCCGAGGTGCTGGCGAACTGGACCGGTATCCCCGTCTTCAAGCTCACCGAGGAGGAGACCTCCCGGCTGCTGCGGATGGAGCAGGAGCTGCACAAGCGGATCATCGGCCAGGAGGAGGCCATCAAGGCCGTCTCGATGGCGATCCGGCGTACCCGCGCCGGGTTGAAGGACCCGCGCCGCCCGGGTGGTTCGTTCATCTTCGCCGGCCCGTCCGGTGTCGGTAAGACCGAACTGGCCAAGGCGCTGGCCGAGTTCCTGTTCGGGGACCAGGACGCGCTCATCCAGATCGACATGAGCGAGTTCCACGACCGGTTCACCGTCTCCCGTCTGGTCGGCGCCCCGCCGGGGTACGTGGGCTACGACGAGGGCGGGCAGCTGACCGAGAAGGTGCGGCGCAAGCCCTTCTCGGTGGTGCTCTTTGACGAGATCGAAAAGGCGCACCAGGACGTGTTCAACACGCTCCTGCAGGTGCTCGAGGATGGCCGGCTGACCGACGGCCAGGGCCGGATCGTGGACTTCAAGAACACCGTCCTGATCCTGACCACGAACCTCGGCACCCGCGACATCAGCAAGGCCGTGAGCCTCGGGTTCCAGGCCGGCAACGACTCGCAGTCCAACTACGAGCGGATGAAGACCCGCGTCAACGACGAACTCAAGCAACACTTCCGGCCGGAGTTCCTGAACCGGATCGACGACACGGTCGTGTTCCATCAGCTCAGCGAGGACGAGATCGTGCAGATCGTCGACCTCATGCTCGAGCGCGTGGACGGGCAGCTGAAGAACAAGGACATGGGACTGGAGGTCACCGCCGACGCCCGCAAACTGCTGGCCAAGCGTGGCTTCGACCCGGTCCTCGGCGCCCGGCCGTTGCGCCGGACGATTCAGCGCGAGATCGAGGACGCCCTGTCCGAGCGGATCCTGTACGGCGAGCTGACCCCCGGCCAGATCGTGGTCGTGGACACCGCCAAGGACGAGGCCGGTGAGCCGACCGGGTTCACCTTCCGCGGCGAGGCCAAGGTCCTCATGGTTCCCGAGTTGGCGACTGTCGACCTGGCGAAGTCGACTGACGCACTACCGCCCGTCGACTGAGGCCCAGCCAGTAGTTGGGGCCCGGACATCCACGTGATGTCCGGGCCCTCACTCGTGCGTCGGCGGGTCAGCAGTCCGGGAGGGCGTACCTGCCGTCGGGTCGCGCAGCGATCAGCCCGTCGTCGACCAGGCTGGCCAAGGCGCGGTGCCGCTGTTGCCAGTCGTCCCAGACCGCGACCAATGCTTCGGTCGGTACGGCGTCGGGCGAACGGCGCAGGACGTCGAGCAGCAGCCCTCGAACCTGCCGGTCGGTCCCGGTGAAGCGCTGCGCCGGGCGCACCGGGCCGTCGTGAGCCGGCCGGCCGGCCGACTGCCAGGCGCAGCGGCTGCGGATCGGACACGCGGGACAGGCCGGAGCGCGCGCGGTGCAGACGAGCGCGCCGAGTTCCATCGCGGCGACCGAGAAGCGCTTGGCCTGAGCCGGCTCGGCCGGGAGCAGGGCCTCGACGAGGGCCATCTCGCGGGCAGCGGACTGCAGCGCCGGCTCGGCCCGCCCGAGCACAGCCCTGGCCACGAGCCGCCGGACGTTCGTGTCGACCACCGCGTGCCGCTGCCCGTAGGCGAAGCAGGCCACGGCCCGGGCGGTGTAGTCACCGACACCCGGCAGGGCCAGCAACGACGGAAGGTCCGCGGGCACCTGTCCGGCGTACCGCCCGGTGATCGCGGTGGCCGCCTCGTGCAGCCGCAGTGCCCGGCGGGGATAGCCCAACCTGCCCCACGCGCGTACCGCCTCGCCCCGGCTGTCGGCCGCGAGGTCCGCTGCGGCTGGCCAGCGGCGTACCCACGACTCCCAGACCGGGCGAACGCGGGCCACCGGAGTCTGTTGCAGCATCACCTCGCTGACCAGAACCGCCCAGGGGCTCGCCCCGGGATCGCGCCAGGGCAGGTCGCGGGCATGTACGTCGTACCAGGCGATGACGGCGTCGGCGGGCCGCGGGTCGACGGTCATGGCGGTTGATGCTGCCACGGCGCGGCAGCCGGATCAGACGCCGACTCCGCATTACGGTCGGGGCCGTGCTGCATCCGGTCGGGTCCTTGCCCTCGCGCGTGTACTGGACGCGGCGCATCGTCGGCATTGCGGTGGCGGTGCTCCTCGCCGTCGTACCGTTCCTGTTCCTCAGCAGCGGTGGCGATCAGTCCGAGGCCTCCGGTGCCAACTCCCCGTCGCCGACGCAGCCGGCGACGACTCCGCAGCTCGAGCTGATCCCCGCCCAGCCGCTCCAGACCTCGACGGCGGCACCGACGACGGCAGCGCCGACAACCACGGCACCGGCGCCCAGTCAGCCGCCGGTGTCGGCACCGCCGCCGGCCACCCCGGTGCTGTGCACCGACGACATGTTGGCGATCACGGCCGGCACGCAGCGCCCGGAGTACTCGCCGGCGGACAAGCCGACGCTGCTCATGACGGTGCAGAACGTGAGCGCCGCGCCGTGCGTTCGCGACCTGGGCACCGCCCAGCAGGAGTGGGGCGTCTTCGACGGCGACGTGCGGCTGTGGGGCAGCAACGATTGTCTCTACGAGCCGGCGTCCAAGATGCAGACAGTGCAGCCGGGGCAGCAGATCACGCTGCGGGTCGAGTGGTCAGGGTTGACCTCCGACCGCGAGTGCGCCGAACCTCGTCGCCGGCTGGCGCCGGGTGAGTACCAGATTCGGGCCAGGATCGGTACGGCGCAGAGCCCGAACGCCGCGCTGATCCTGCGCTGATGCCAGCTGTTCAGGTGCAGCCCGGTCAGACATACCGCTCGAGGATGCTGCTCTCCGCCATCCGCGACAGCCCCTCGCGCACACTCCGGGCGCGGGTCTCACCCACACCGTCGACTGCCTGCAGGTCGTCGATCGTGGCCGCCAGCAGCTTCTGCAGTCCGCCGAAGTGCTCGACCAGCCGGTCGACGATGGCCGGTGGGATACGGGGGATCTTGGCCAGCAGCCGGTAGCCGCGGGGGCTCACCGCACCCTCGAGCGCTTCGGGTATGGCGGTGTACCCGAAGCCCCTGCCGACGAGCGACAGGTCGAGCAGTTCGGTGGCCGAGAGCAGGGCCAGCTCATCGAGGATGGCCTCCACGGTGCGGATTCGGCGGCCGGCGCCGGGCACGTAGTCGCGCGCGATCATCCACCGGTCCCCCTCCACTCCCGCCATCAGTTCGTCGAGCTGCAGCGCCAGCAGCCTCCCGTCGGTGCCCAGCTCGACGATGTGACCCTGGATTTCGCCGGCGATCCTGCGCACCATCTCCAGGCGCTGGCTCACGTTCATCGCGTCTCGGACCGTGACGAGGTCCTCGATCTCCAGTGCAGACAGCGTGCCCGCCACCTCGTCGAGGCGCAGCTTGTAGCGCTCCAGGGTGGCCAGGGCCTGATTCGCGCGAGACAGGATGACGTTGGGATGCTCCAGCACGTAGCGCTGGTCGCGCAGGTACAGCGTGATGATCCGCATCGACTGGCTCACCGAGATGACCGGGAAGCCGGCCTGGATGGCGACCCGCTCGGCGGTCCGGTGCCTTGTCCCCGACTCGCCGGTGGGGATGCTCGCGTCAGGCATCAGGTGCGCAGCGGCCATCACAATTCGGGAGCCGTCCGGGGACAGCACGACCGCGCCGTCCATCTTCGCCAGCTCCCGAAGCCGGGTCGCCGAGAATTCCACGTCCAGCGGAAAGCCGCCCGTACACAGCGACTCGACGGTCCTGTCCATTCCGAGTACGACGAGCGCGCCGGTGTTGCCGCGCAGGATTCGCTCCAGCCCGTCGCGCAGCTGGGTGCCCGGCGCGAGCAGGGCCAGAAACGTGCGTAGCGCGTCGTCAGGCTCGGGCAGGCTGGTCAACCGACCCTCCTCGGCAACAGACGCTGGCTCTTGGGCGATGGAGCAGGCGGAGTGTACGGCGGCGTGGCTTCCGCGGGCCGGGTTGCAACCCGGTCGCAATCGGACCGTGACCAACTGCTCCGACGATCAGCCCAGCAGTCTCCGGATCGCCGTGGCGACATCGTCGACGACGCTGACCCGCAGGCCGCAGTCGACCCGGCCTGAGTCCACAGGCACCAGCGCGTGGCCGAAGCCCAACCGAGCCGCCTCGGCCAGCCGGCGGCCCACGCCGTTCACCCGGCGGATCTCACCGGCCAAGCCGACCTCGCCGATCGCGACAAGGTCTGTGGGCAGCGCCTTGTTGCGCTGCGAGGACGCCACGGCCAGCGCCAGCGCCAGGTCCGCGGCTGGCTCGACCACCCGTACCCCGCCCACCGTGGCGGTGAACACGTCGAGGCCGGCGAGGGTGATGCCGGCACGCTTCTCCAGCACCGCGAGGATCATCGAGGCGCGGGCGGAGTCCAGTCCGCTGACGGCCCGCCGCGGACTCGGCAGCGTGGATTGGGCTGCCAGCGCCTGCACCTCGGCCAGCAGCGGCCGGCGACCTTCGATGGTCACGGTCACGCAGGTGCCAGGAACCGGCTGGCTCCGCTGGGACAGGAACAGCCCGGACGGGTCGGGAAGTCCGACGATGCCGCTGTCACCTAGTTCGAAGCAGCCGACCTCGTCAGCTGGCCCGTATCGGTTCTTCACCGCCCGCACGAGCCGCAACGAGGAGTGCTTGTCGCCTTCGAAGTGCAGGACGACGTCGACGACATGCTCCAGCAGGCGAGGACCGGCGATCGAGCCGTCCTTGGTGACGTGCCCGACTAGCACGGTGGCGATGCCGCGCTCCTTGGCCACCGCGATCAGCGCGGCCGCAACCGCGCGGACCTGTGTCACACCTCCGGCCGAACCGTCCACCGTCGCGGCGGAGATCGTCTGGACCGAGTCCACGACCAGCAGACCCGGAGACACCTCGTCGAGATGTGAGAGCAGGGCCGACAGATCGGTCTCGGCCGCCAGGTACAGCCGGTCATGGATCGAGCCGGTGCGCTCGGCGCGCAGCCTGACCTGTGCGGCGGACTCCTCACCGGTGACGATCAGGGCGCGTTGGGGGCCGCTTTCGGCGTACCGCGCGGCGACCTCCAACAGCAGCGTCGACTTCCCGACGCCTGGTTCGCCGGCCAGCAGGACGACCGCGCCGGGCACCAGCCCTCCGCCGAGGACCCGATCCAGCTCGGCGACGCCCGTGGGGCGCGCCCGCGCCGCCTGTACGTCGATCTCACGGATGGGACGGGCCGGTGCGCTCACCGGACCGGCCGCCACCCGGCGGAGGCTGCCGGCGGAGTGACCGGCCTGCACCACGGTCCCCCACGCCTGGCACTCCGGGCAGCGGCCGAGCCACCGGGGCGCGGTACAGCCACACTCGGAGCAGTGGTACCCGGGCTTGACCTTGACCGACGGTGCCATGGTGCGGACCCTAGGGGAGCCCACCGACACCGCCGGCTATGCAGCCCACAGCGGCGCGGCTATTCCTCGCCGTGGAAGTCGAACGGCTCGGCCTCGTTCTCGACGAACTCCAACGGCACGGCCACCGGAACCATCACGGTGACCTCGCCGGCCACCTCGAACGTGAACGTGACCGGGACCCGCACGGATGGGCGCAGCTGCTCGGCCAGGTCGGTCAGTTCGATGACGGCGCCCTCGTCGGTGAAGCTGACGTCGGAAGCCGGAGGAAGTTCGATCGGGAGGCCGGAGTCGCTGTCCGCCTCGCCGCCGAATGCCGAGCTGCTCACGGACACCAGGGTGTCGGATTCCAGCTCAGCGGTATTGACAGCGACGAACTCGACACGGACGTCATCGCCTTGCTCGTAGGTACCGGCCTCGGGGTACTCCAGGGTGATGTCGCGCAACGCGATGTCGCCGACGTCTGCCCCGGAACCGTCCACCGTGGACACCTGGTTGGCGGTCTGGGCGATCTGGCCGGCACTGCAGCCGGTGGCGACGGCCACCGCGGTGGCCAGGACGAGCCGGGAGAACGGGCGGTGCACGGGGAAGGTCCTCCTCAGGAGCGGGTTCCTCACAGTAGTGCGTCGGCAGTCGACCAGCCGGTAGCGGGTCACCTCAACCTGGTTCCCGACGTGACCAGGAGGACGACGGCCACGACGGCAATCACCAGGACTGAAGTGAAGGCCGCCCGCGAGCCGGGATTCCGGGCACGGGCCATTCCAAGGGATCCGACGGGCAGGGTGATCAGCAGAGCGGCCCAACCGCCGGTGGTGGGCGGACCGGGCGGGCCAAGGGCCAGTACGCCGACGGCGGCCAGGAGCAGTCCTGCCGCCGCAGCTGCACAGGCGCGGCGACCGAGCCGATGACCCAGACCGCGTACGCCGGTTGCGAGGTCGTCGGCGAGGTCGGGCAGCACATTGGCGAAGTGTGCCCCTGTGCCGAGTAGCGCTCCGGCCGCGACCATCCAGACCGGCGCGTTATCCGCACCTGGGGTCGCGGCAACGACGAACGCGGGCAACAGACCGAAGGACACCGCGAACGGCACCGGCGACGCCAGGGTTGCCTTGAGGCCGAGGTTGTATACCCACGCCGACGTTACCGCGGCCAGATGCAGCGCCCCGGGGACAGCGCCCGTGAGCAGCGAAAGCACGACGCATCCCGCGACTGCTACCAGGGCGGCGGTCAACACCGTCGCCGGGTGTACCGCCCCGGACACCACCGGCTTGTCACGGCGTCCCGCCCGCCGGTCACGCTCCCGGTCGAGCCAGTCGTTGCTCCAGCCGATCGACAGCTGCCCGGTCAGTACGGCGGCGGTCACCAGTACTGCTCCGCCGAGGCGATGCCCCACGGCGGCAGCCAGCACCGCCGTCACCGCTGTGACCGCAACCGTTGGGCCGAGATGGCAGGCCAGCGCGAGGGCTGCCGCAGCGCGCCGCACGTTCAACGGTCAATCACCCGTCCGCCCTCCGTGGTTCGCTCCGGTCGTGCGCTCCCGGCGGAAGCCGCCTCAGCGAGCCAGGGTGCCGGTGCCCCCACCGGCGGTCAATCCCGTCCCGCGCAGGCCTCCCAGCAAGCCGGCCATGCACGCCGAGGGCCTGTCTGTCAACCCCCAGCCGAACCAGAATTAGGGCTCTGACCTGCAGGAATGCGCTCGTCTCGGCGGCGCTCGTGACTGTCGCGCGTGGTATCCTGAGGCTCAGCGAAAGGGGACATATCCACATGGTTTTCACAGTCGGCGAGACCGTTGTCTACCCGCATCACGGCGCCGCTCTCATCGAATCGATCAAGACCCGGGTGATCAAGGGCGAGGAGCGCACGTACCTCGTTCTCAAGGTCGCGCAGGGTGATCTGACCATTGAGGTCCCCGCCGACAACGCCGAAGAGGTAGGCGTTCGTGACGTCGTCGGCCAAGAAGGCCTGAACAAGGTGTTCGAGGTGCTTCGGGCACCGCACACCGAGGAGCCGACCAACTGGTCGCGCCGTTACAAGGCCAACCTGGAGAAGCTCGCCTCCGGTGACGTCAACAAGGTCGCCGAGGTGGTTCGTGACCTGTGGCGGCGAGACCGTGAGCGCGGGCTGTCCGCCGGTGAGAAGCGGATGCTGTCCAAGGCCCGGCAGATCCTGGTCAGCGAGGTCGCGCTGGCCGAGGGCACGAACGAGGACAAGGCCGAGATCCTGCTCGACGAGGTACTGGCCTCCTAACGCCGACATCGGCCAGACCGGTGACCGTCGCCGCGATCATCCCGGCCGCCGGTAGCGGTAAACGGCTCGGCGGCGACACCCCCAAGGCTTTTCGCCTGATCGCCGGTACGACGCTGCTTCGCCGCAGCGTCGATGCCGTCGCGACATCGGTCGACAGCGTTGTCGTCGCCGTCCCGCCGCACTGGTGCGTCGCGGCGCAAGCTGCCCTGGCCGGCGCGGCGTGCCCCACAGCGGTCGTGGTCGGCGGTGCCACGAGGCAAGAATCCGTCTTCGTCGCACTCACGGCTTTGGCACCGAGCGTCGACGTCGTCCTGGTGCACGACGCCGCGCGTCCGTTGATGCCACCGGCGGTTGTCGCCGCTGTCGTCGCCGCCGTCCACGCGGGTGCGGCCGCCGTCGTACCGGCGGTGCCTGTCCCTGACACGGTGAAGTCCGTCGATGCCGCCGGCCGGGTGATCGCGACTGTCGACCGGACCGCGCTGGTCGCGATTCAGACGCCGCAGGGTTTTCGCCGTGATGTCCTGGAGCGGGCGCACGGCGTGGCGTCAGCGGTCGCGACCGACGATGCCGCGCTGGTGGAAGCACTGGGCATCCCCGTGGTCACCGTCCCCGGCCATCCGGCCGGTTTCAAGATCACCACGCCGTACGACGTCGTACTGGCCGAGGCCCTGCTCGGGAGTCGCACGTGAGGGTGGGAATCGGAACCGATGTCCATCCGGTCGAGGCCGGGCGGGAGTGCTGGCTGCTGGGGCTGCTCTGGCCCGATGTGAACGGCTGCTCCGGGCACTCCGACGGTGACGTGGCCGCGCACGCTCTGTGTGACGCGCTGCTGTCCGCCGCCGGGCTGGGGGATCTGGGGTCGGTGTTCGGGACAGCCGATCCACGATGGGCCGGGGCGAGCGGGCAGGAGCTGCTGGCCGAGACCGCTCGGCTGCTGCACGCCGTGGGCTGGAAGGTCGGAAACGCCGCCGTACAGGTGCTCGCCAACGTGCCGGCGATCGGGCCACGCCGGGAGGAGGCCCAGGACGTGTTGTCGTCGGTGCTGGATGCGCCGGTCAGCGTCAGCGCGACAACTACCGACGGGCTCGGTCTGACCGGCCGCGGCGAGGGACGGGCCGCTGTGGCCACTGCCCTCGTCCTCCCCTCTTGACTTTGCCTGTCGGGCGGCCGCTCCACGAGTCGATTTGCCCGGTTTGCGCGGCCGCACCACAGGCAAAGTGCGGCAGTTACTGTTGGACTGGTGAGTTTGCGCCTGTACGACACCGCCGCCCGGGGGATGCGGGACTTCGTCCCGCTGGTCGACGGTCAGGCCTCCATCTACCTGTGCGGCGTCACCGTCCAGGGTCCGCCACACATCGGTCACGCTCGCAGCGGGGTGAACTTCGACATCCTGCGCCGCTGGCTGGAGCACAGCGGCCACCTGGTCCGCTTCGTGCGCAACATCACCGACATCGACGACAAGATTCTGGCCAAGTCCGCCACTGCCGGCCTGCCGTGGTGGGCGTGGGCGGCTGAGCAGGAGCGGGGACTGCTCAAGGCGTACGACGTGGTGGGCTGCCTGCCCCCGACGTACGAGCCGCGGGCCACCGGGCACGTGCCGGAGATGATCCGGCTGATGCACCGGCTCATCGACAGCGGCCATGCGTACGCCGCCGCGGGCGACGTGTACTTCGGCGTCGCCTCCTATCCGCCGTACGGCGAACTGTCCGGGCAGCGGCTGGACAAGATGCTGCCGGCGGCGGACACCGAAACCGACTCCGCCAAACGAGACCCCAGGGACTTCGCGCTCTGGAAGCGCGCCCGGCCCGGTGAGCCGTCCTGGGACACCCCGTGGGGGCCGGGCCGCCCGGGCTGGCACCTGGAGTGCTCGGCGATGGCCGAGCGCTATCTCGGCCCGAGCTTCGACATCCACGGCGGCGGGTTGGACCTGATATTTCCGCACCACGAGAACGAGCAGGCGCAGTCGCGCGCGGCCGGGGACGGGTTCGCGTCGTACTGGATGCACAACGCCTGGGTGACGTTGGGAGGGGAGAAGATGAGCAAGTCGCTCGGCAACTCCACCCTCGTCACCGACATCGTCGGAACGGTCCGGCCGGTCGAGCTGCGTTACTACCTGGCCGCGCCGCACTACCGCAGCATGATCGAGTACACGGCGGATTCACTCGCCGAGGCCGCCGTCGCGTTCCGACGGATCGAGGGCTTCGTGACGAGGGCCGCTGAGCGGGTGGGGCCGGACGCCGGTATGCCGGTGTTGTGTGCCGACTTCGCGGCGGCCATGGACGACGACCTCGGCGTACCGGCGGCGCTGGCGTGCGTGCAGGAGGTGATCCGGGCCGGCAACACGGCGCTGACCAGCGGTGCGGACGCCGTGGTTGCCGGCACCTTGGCATCGGTCCGGGCGATGCTCGGCGTGCTCGGCCTGGACCCGCTGGTCGCGCCGTGGGCCGGCTCCTCGGACACCGGTCTGCGGACGGTGGTCGACGCTCTGGTGCGGGTGGCGCTGGAGCAGCGCACGGCCGCCCGGGTCCGCAAGGACTACGCGGCGTCCGACGCGATCCGCGACCAGCTGGCCGCGGCCGGGGTAGTCGTGGAAGACACCTCCGCCGGTCCGCGATGGACTCTTGACGGGGGTCAGCGATGACCGGTGGTGGTGCCTCGGGTGGCCGCAAGCGGCCCAGCAAGAAAGGTCCGACTGTCGGGTCAGGTGGGCAGCGGCGTAAGAAGCTCGAGGGCCGAGGGCCGACACCCCGCGCGGAGGACCGGACGAAGCACCCGGCTGCCCGACGGGCGGCGAAAGCCGCGACCAAACGTCCGGACCAGCGCCCGCGCCAGCAGCGTAAGCCGGACAACGCGCCCGAGCTGCTGGTCGGCCGAAATCCGGTTGTCGAGGCGCTGCGGGCGAAGATTCCGGCCACCGGCCTGTACGTCGCGACGAACCTCGACCTGGACGAGCGGGTCTCCGAGGCGGTGCAGCGGGCCGGTGACCGTGGCATTTCGATCTTGGAGGTCACCAAGGCCGAGCTGGACCGGATGACCGGAGGGCTGCTGCATCAGGGCGTCGGGCTGCAGGTCCCGCCGTACACCTACGCCCATCCCGATGACGTCCTGGCCGGCGCGATCGACAGCGGACTGGCGCCACTGATCGTCGCGCTCGACGGCGTGTTGGACCCACGCAATCTTGGCGCCGTCGTGCGTAGTGCAGCGGCGTTCGGTGCGCACGGCGTCCTCATCCCGGAACGGCGTGCTGCCGGCATGACGGCAAGTGCCTGGCGGACCAGCGCCGGCGCCGCGGCCCGCCTCCCGATCGGGCGGGCCACGAACCTCACCCGCACGCTGGTCGCGTATCGCAAGGCCGGGCTGCTCGTGGTGGGGCTGGACGGCCACGGGGCCACGGGCCTGTACGACCTGCCTGCCGCGACCGAACCGCTGATCCTGGTGGCTGGCTCGGAGGGCAAGGGGATGTCGCGGCTGGTGTCCGAGGCTTGCGACCTCACGGTCGCCATCCCGATCACGTCGGGGGCGGAGTCACTGAACGCCAGCGTCGCGGTGGCCGTGGCGCTGGGCGAGATCGCCCGCCGCCGCAGCGGCCGCTGACCTTCCCGTTGCGTCCGTAGATCCGAGCGCCATACCGCTCACTCCTACCGACGTTGCGCGGAGGGTTAGCCGATCAGCTGGGCGACGGTGTAGATGACCAGGCCCGCCAAGCCGCCGACGACTGTGCCGTTGATCCGGATGAACTGCAGGTCCCGACCGACCTGCAGTTCGATCCGGTTGCTGGTCTCCACCGCATCCCACTTCGCGACCGTGCCGGACACCAGGTCGGCGATGTCGTCGCTGTACTGCTCGACGACGTACGACGCCGCACCCTCGACCCAGCGGTCGAGCTTGGCTTGCAGCTCCGGGTCGTCACGCAGCGTCTGTCCGAAGTGGACAATCGAGGACTGGAACCGTTGCCGCAGCTCGGACGACGGGTCGTTGGCCAGCTCCAGCAGGCTCTTCTTGAGACCTCCCCAGAGCGAGGCCGACCACTCCCTGACACTGGGATGCTCGAGGATCTCCGCTTTGACCACCTCCAGCCGTTCCGCGGCGGCTGGGTCGGTGCGAAGGGCGACGATGTAGTCCTGGAGCCGAAGGTCAAGGGCACGCCGCAGCTCGTGGTCGGGCGTGGCGGCGACCTCGCCGACAAACTTCTGCAGCGCGCTGAACGCCTTGGCGAAGACCCGGTCGTCGACCCACTCGGGTACCCACTCCGGCGACTCCTGGCCGAGCTTCGCCCGTAGCACTGCCTTGTTGTCGTCCAGGAACCGGCTCAATCCCCGCAGGCCGGAGCTGAGCACGTCCTGATGGTGGCCGCCCTCGACCGCGATCTCCAACACCTTCGCGAGGAGTGGCGCAGCCGGCGTCGACCGGATCCGCGACGAGACGAGCTGGTCGACGAAGGCCTGTACGTCGTCGTCCCGCAGTACTTGGGAGAAACCGGTCAGCGCAGCCCCGAGGTTGTCACCGAGCCGCCGCGCGTGCTCCGGGTCGGCCAGCCACTCGCCGGTACGCCGGGCAACGCCGATGCTGCGCAGCTTCTCTGCGAGCACGGAACGAGTGAGGAAGTTGCGCTGCACGAAGACGCCCAGCGCCTCGCCGATCTGGTCCTTACGGCGGGGAATGATCGCGGTGTGCGGGATCGGTATGCCGAGTGGGTGGCGGAAGAGCGCGGTGACGGCGAACCAGTCCGCGAGCGCGCCGACCATCGAGGCCTCTGCGGTGGCGCGGACGTAGCCCACCCACGGGCCGGCGTCGTTGCCGAGCAGCACGCACCCGAGGAACACCGCGGCAGCCACGAGGAACAGGCCGGTGGCGATCAGCTTCATCCGGACCAAGCCGGTTCGGCGGACCTCCTCGTCCGCCGTCAGCGGCACCGCCGCTGGCGTTGTCGGCACGTCAACCACGCGGTGGGTCACCGCGCCACTGTAAACAGCCTTGGCGTGCGGGTGCGGTTACGCTGCCGCGGGGACACACCCGCCTCCGTGGCGCAGTGGTAGCGCAGCCGCCTTGTAAGCGGCAGGTCGTCCGTTCGATCCGGACCGGGGGCTCGAGCGATGTCCAGTTGGCCTGGGCCAGAGCAGCGGGCAAGGGTCGTCGGCTGCGGCCGCACCTAGCGCGGCTGTCAGTGATTGCGCGTCACGGCTGACGCGAAACCTCTGACAACTCAGCGGCGGCTCCGGCGTCAGCGGCGAACGCAGCAGCCAACTCGTCACGGTGTGGTCGCAGGACTACCAAAACCGCAGCGGCGCTCAGCAGTTGCAGTATGCCGGATACCGCGAACACGGTGCGGACGGAAGTAAGGCTGGCCAGTAGACCGCCGAGCAGCGAGCCGACAGGGATCACGCCCCACACGAGTGTTCGCCAGGCGCCCTGGACGCGGCCGAACAATTCCGGGGGTATCAGAGCCTGTCGCAGCGACATGGACAGCACGTTCCAGACGATGACGGTCAGGCCGTAGACCCCGAACAGCACGGCGGCGAGCACAGGCTGGGCGAAGACACCCAGCACCAGGTAGGCAGCGCCACCGAGGCCGTTGGATACGACCATGCTGGCGATCCGGCCCAGCCGTCGGCCGAGCCACCCGGCGACAGCGCCGCCGAGCAGTCCACCGATCCCGAACGCGACGAGGAACAGACCGAAGCCGGCCGAAGGAACGTCGAGATCCTCCAGGACGTACAACACCAGGACGGCTTCGGCCATCGCACCGATGCCACAGATGGCAGTCGTCACCAGCATGAGGCCGCGGAGCAGGCGGTGCGCCTGCAGCCATTGCAGTCCGGTGCGGACATCGGCTCGGATCGTTGACCGCTGGGTACGCGGCTGCGGCAACCTGGCGCGCACGGTGAGGATGAGGACCGCAGCGACGACGAAGATCACCGCGTTGCCCAGCAGCGGGGCTGCGGCGAGCATGGCGAACAGGAGCGCGCCGATGGGCGCACCCAGGAAGGTCTGCCCGACCATCTCCTCGGTGACCAGCAGACTGTTCCCCCGGTCCAGCTGTGCCCGGTTGACGACGGCCGGAAGCATGGCTCGAGCGGCGCTGTCGTATACGGTTTCGGCCGCGCCGAGAAGGAACGCGGCGACGTACAGGGCGACGATGCCCGCGGCGTCGACAAGGACTGCGACCCCGAGCGCCGCGACGACGAGCGCCCGGAAGATGTTCGCCGCGGCCATCGCCTTGCGCCGATCCACCCGATCGACCAGTACGCCGCTGAGCAGGGCGAACAGCAGCCAGGGAAGGAACGCCAGCGTCACGAGCCCGGAGATGAGCAGCGGGTCGCGGGTCAGCGAGGCGGCAAGCAGGGGCAGCGCGGTGCGGCCGATCCCGTCCGCAAGGTTCGATGTCGCGCTGGACACGAACAGCCGCCAGAACGACGGCCCCAACCCGCCCCTACTCATCGGGCACGACGGGCTCGAGCGGAAAGACGGCGTACTGGATCTCCACCGGCTGACCGGCGTCGCTGTGAGACAGCAGGCGGTAGCGGTCCACGAGTTCGGCGATCTCGTCGGCCAGCCCGCGCGCTTGCTCAGGGGTCAATCGCAACCTCGCGTCGGCATCTGAGGACGCGGCCTGCCACTCGGGCGGCCACCCGGTCGCGGTGGCGAACCAGTGCGCCATCCGGCGGCTGCGCTCGGCGACGATCTCGCGGATCAAGAACGCGGCGGCTTCCCGGGTGTCGGGATCGGCGAGAAACTCGAAGCCGGTCATGTGGATGCTGGACATTGCCAACCGCCACCAGCGCTCCCGCCCGGCGGCGGGAACCTCCTCGATGAAGCCGTGCCTGGCCAGCTGGCGCAGGTGATAGCTGGTCGCACCGGTGGTCTCGGAAAGTCGTGCCGCAAGGGTCGTCGCGGTGGCCTGTTCGTCGTCGCGGAGCACACCCAGGATCTGGACCCGCAGCGGATGCGCCAATGCCTTGAGCGCGGTCGCGTCGAGGTGCCGCTGAGGCTTGCCTTGCACACCACGAACCATAGCAAAGAAGTCTTTGCAGAGGAACCTCTGTCAGAGCCTGGCGCGGACGCCGGTACGTCGGTTGAGCGCGAGGTCGGCCAGGGCCACGGCAAGCGCCACCGCCATGAAGCCCACCGCCACGAAGAGGGCCACAGTGAACGCGGTGAGGTGGTCGCCACCGGAGGCGAGGCTTGCGAAGAACGCCGCGCCGACGGCGGCAATACCAAACGCAGTGCCGATCCGCTGACCGGTCTGCACGACCCCGGCTGCGCTGCCGCCGCCGGCGATCGGCACCCCGCTCAGTGTGAGCGCCTGGTTGGGAGCGATCACCAGGCCGCTGCCGATCCCGGCGACCAACTGCGGGCCGGCGATCGCCCAGCCGACCGCTGCGGCAGGAACCACCCCGACGACGGCTGCCATTCCCAGCACACCCGCGATGCTCAGTACCAGGCCGACGGCGACAAGTGCCCGACCGAAGCGGTGCACGAGCCGCCCGCCGTTCAGCGCGGCGATGGCCCCTCCGATCGCGGCCGGTGTGGCGGCGAGCCCGGCGAGCAGTGGGCTGTAGCCGAGGCCCGATTGCAGAGTGACGGTGAGCACGAAGAAAATCGAGGTGAAGCCCGCGAAGTACGCAAGCGCCAGCGCGGCTCCGAGGGCATAAGACCGGCGGCGGAACAGCTGCAGGTCGACGACGGGTGCGCCGCCCCGTCGAGTGTGGCGACGCTCCCATGCCACGAAGACGGCCAGCGCGAGCACACCCACGCCGAGCAGCCACCATGACCGGTCTGCCAGGTCCGCGTCAGCCCCGATCAACGGCAGCAGGATCAGCACAGTGCCAGCGCCGAGCAGTACGACGCCGACCGGGTCCAGCCGGCTGTCGCTTGAGTCGACCGTGGTCTCCGGCAGCAGCCGCAGTGCGAGCACCAGCACGACGGCACCGACCGGCAGGTTGACCAGGAAGACCCATCGCCAGGCGTCCTCGCCGCCGACGAGGCCGAGGATCAGGCCGCCGGCGACCGGCCCGGCGGCGGTGGACAACCCGATCGATGCGCCCAGAAACCCAAAGGCCCGCCCGCGCTCGGGACCCTGGAACAGCGCCTGGATGAAGCCGGCCACCTGGGGGTTGAGAATTCCGGCGCCGACGCCCTGCACGACCCGGGCGCCGGACAGCCAGCCCGGACCGGGCGCGAACCCGGCCAACGCCGAACCGGCGGTGAACACGAGCAGGCCGATCAGGAAGAGCCGTCGGCGCCCGCGCGCATCGCCGAGCCGGCCGGCCGAGACGAGCACCAGCCCGAACGCCACGGCGTACCCGGAGAGGATCCATTGCAGCTCCGAGGGGCCGGCTCCGAGGTCGGACTCGATCGACGGCAGGGCGACGTTGACGATGCTGACGTCGAGGAGGGTCAAGAAGCCCGCGGCTAGGCAGACCGCCAGGGCCCGCCAGCGTTGCGGATCGGGCTGGTCCACCTGCACGGCCCGAGTGTGCCGGTCGCGGCAGCCCTCATGTGACAGGGGAGAAGGACACGGTTGTGTCACGGCGGCAGGACACGCCGCTTCTGACCGCCGCACCTTGTATGGTGCCGATGTTGCTGATGAGGTCAGAGTGACAGTTGAGGAGATCTGGTCATGGGTGCGTGGAGCCTCACCGTGCTCATCCTCCTGGTGGCGGTCATGGGGACGGTCGGCGGCGCGGCAACCCGCTACGAGCGGTACGGACCGGAGCGCCACCGCGGCCCATCGGGGGCGTTGGCCGTGATCAGCCTCAGCTTGGCCGTGTCAGTCGCCCTGACCGCGTTCAGCGTCGCGACGGTGCAGACCGACGGCGTCGCCTGGCGACTGCTCGGAGTCGCCTGCGCGGGCGGGGTCTTCGGCGGGCTCGTCGCCGCCCGCGGGGTGGACCACTTCCTGGTGCTCCACTCGTCGCGACGGGCGCTGAGTGCCCTCGGCGAGGACACCCGGGCGGCGGTTGCGCGGGCCCAGCAGCTGCTCGGCCAGATTCCGTGGCGTCAGCTCGCCGACGCGACCTCCGGGGCACTGTCCGGGGCGGTCGCCGACGCCCGCCGCCGACTTCAGGACCGCTCCCGCGACTGAACCTCGACCCCGGCGCGGCAACAGCTACCGTCGCCGGCGTGGGTGAACCTCGACGCGGCATCTGGTACGGCGTCGCGGCGTACCTGCTGTGGGGTCTCTTTCCGTTGTACTGGACCCTGCTGGAGCCGGCCGGCGCTCTGGAGATCCTCGGCCACCGGATCGTCTGGTCGCTCGTGTTCACCGCGATCATCATCGCCGTACGACGGCAATGGCAGGCAGTGCGTTCGGCGGTCAGGACGGGGCGTACGGCGCTGATCCTGGTCCTGCCGCGCTGCTGATCTCAGTCAACTGGGGGACCTACATCTACGGGGTCAACAGCGGCCAGGTCGTCGAGACCTCACTCGGCTACTTCATCAACCCGCCGGTCAGCGTGGCCCTCGGCGTCGTCGTCCTCGGCGAACGGCTGCGCACCGTCCAGTGGATCGCGGTCGGCATCGCGGCAGTCGCCGTCGCCGTACTCACGATCGACTACGGCCGGCCGCCGTTCATCGCGCTGGTCCTGGCGTTCAGCTTCGGGTTCTACGGCCTGCTCAAGAAGCTCGCGCCGGTCGGCGCGACGCAGGGTTTGGTGATCGAGAGCGCTGTCCTCGCCGGCCCCGCCCTCGGGTTGCTGCTGGTGCTGCACGCGAACGGGCAGGCGGCGTTCGGGAGCGTCTCGGCGTCCCATACCGCTCTGCTGGTGGCCGCCGGCGCCGTGACGGCGGTACCGCTGATGTTCTTCGCTGCCGCTGCCCGTCGGGTGCCGCTGACGACGCTCGGCCTGGTGCAATACGTGGCGCCGGTCGCGCAGTTCGCCATCGGCCTGCTGGTCTTCCGCGAGCCGATGCCGCCCGGCCGGCTGGCGGGCTTCGGACTGGTGTGGGTGGCGATCGCGGTCTTCACCGTGGATCTGCTGCGGCGCAACCGCCAAGAGCTGCTGGCGCCGGCCATCTGAGACACCGTCCGGGCGTGGCTGAATCCCTCGTCCGTTCGGGTGCCCTAGGGTGTCAGCCGGGGAATGACATGCGTGTGATTCGCGATCGGAGTTGGATGGACTCACTGGGGGCGCGTGAGGCGAGACCCGCGCCCGCCGCCGAGCCCGCCGACGGGCTCGGCCGGCGGGAACGGGAGATCCTCAACTTCGAGCGGCAGTGGTGGCAGTACGCCGGCGCCAAGGAGCAGGCCATCCGGGACCTGTTCGGCATGTCCACGACGCGCTACTACCAGGTGCTCAACGCACTGATCGACCGGCCGGAGGCGGTGGCCGCCGACCCGATGCTCGTCAAACGGCTGCGCCGGCTGCGGGCCAGCCGACAGCGGGCGCGCTCCGCCCGCCGCCTCGGCATCGAACTCTGAGCGTCCTCAGCCGACGATCTGCAGGCTGTCGAGGACGCCGGAGCAGGCGGCGTCGATCGTGTCGACGGTCTGCTCGGTACTCGCGCAGTTGATCTGCACCTCGTTGGAGCCACGGAAGACGAAGTGCGCGATGATCGCCTGGGGTCCTTCGGTGGCTGTGCCCTGGTAGGCGAACCCGCGGGCGCCGTCAACCTCGAGCGACGTCGGCTCCGCCTCGAAGTCGAACCCACCGCTTTCCAGATCCAAGACCACGGTGTCGAGCTCGGCGATGATCTCCTCGTCGGACAGGTCGTCGGTGTCGATTCCGACCGCGTACGCCTGTACGTCGATGTGATCGGTGGGACCGAAGCCGTAGCTGGTCCGAAACGACCCCTCCTCACCGGCCGTGGGCGCACCGAGGTCCACCTCGTCCAGCCCGGCCGGCTCGGTGTAGCAGTACGGCGCTCCAGCCGGTGACACGCTCTGCTCGGCGCAGTCCAGCTCGTCCTCGCCGGTGTCAGTGGGTGCCGTGGTCTCGATCGGCTCGCCGGCGGCCAGGCGACCCTCGCCGGCGACGGTGGACGCGCAGCCGGCAGCCGTGACCGCGATGACGACGCCGACCGAGACGGCGCCGAGACCTGACAATCGCATCCGTTCTCCCTACCAGAGCGTCCGTGGGCCGGCTGTCACGGCCACGGCGGCAAGTCGGGAAGGCCCGGTCGGCCCCGTCCGTAGAGCCAGCCGAGCAGGTCGTACGCCGGAAGTTCGGGCGGGCTCACATCCGGTGCGCGCTCGGGCAGCCGCTGCAGTTGCCGCGGCAGGTTGAGATCGACGAACTCGGCCGGCCAGTCCTCCGTGCGGTAGCCCAGGTCCAGGTCGACGTGGTGGATCTCCACCTCCTGCCAGCGCATCCACACGACGTCCTCGATGTCGAGCAAGCCGCCTCGGATATGTCGGACCTGACGCTTCCAGTCTGGCTCGGCAAGCGCCCGCAGCGCCTCGTGCAGGCGGCTGCTCGTGCGCTGGACGTCGTCGCGCAGTTCCTGTGCTGGGCGGTGCGCTCCGGCGTCGATGTCGGCGTTGCGGGTCTCGACGCTACCGCCGTACATCGACAGAATCTCGTCGCGGCGAGCACCGTCGAGTGCGTCGGCGAAGGTCTCGGCGTTGCGCGCGACGTGGGTCAGCAGGTGCCCGCGCGTCCAGCCGGGCAGCGCACTGCCCGCGGCGGCATCGTCGTCTCCGAGTCCGGAGATTCGGGCCAGCAGCGCTTGCTCGGACTGCTGGACGCGGGACAGCAGCAGCTGTCGATCCGGATCAGCCACGATGACCTCGTCTCAGCATGTCGCCGAGGGTAGTCGGTGGCGACGTACGCTCAGGTGATCCGACCCCAGGAGACGCGGGTGAGTGGTCTGCGCAACCCACTGCCGGCCGTCCGGCGGTGGTCCGGTCGCACCCAGATCGCCGTCGTCGGCGTTCTCGTCCTGATGGTCGGGCTCGTGACCTGGTCGGTGCTGGCACCGTCGGGTCGCAGCGGCTTCCGGGCCGAGCAGCTGACCGTCGGATCAGGATCCGGTGCCGACGAGGTGCAGCTGGACACGACGGTCTTCATTCCGGACGGCGTCGACGAGAGCGCTCCGGCCGCCGCCGTCGTGCTCGCCCACGGCTTCGGCGGCTCCCAGGCCAGCATGCTCGAGGATGCACGGGCGCTGGCGGGGCAGGGCTACGTCGTACTGACATACAGCGCCCGCGGATTCGGCCGGAGTTCGGGTCAGATCGGGCTGAACAGTCCCGATTTCGAGGTCGCCGATGCGAGTGTCCTGCTCGACTTGCTGGCCCAGCGGCCTGAGGTGATCCAGGACGCAGCCGGTGATCCCCGGGTCGGCATCAGCGGCCCGTCGTACGGCGGCGCGCTGGCACTGCTGGCCGCCGGGTACGACGACCGCGTCGACGCGATCGTTCCGCAGATCACGTGGAACAGCATGGTCAGCGCGTTCTTCCCCAACTCCGTGGGGTCGCCGGTCGCGGCGACGCCTGCCGCCGGAAGCCCAGCCTCGGACGACGGCGTGTTCAAGCAGCTCTGGGCCGGACTCTTCTTCAGCTCCGGCAGCGCGCTCGATCCGGCCGCGATCCTGGCCGCGCAGAACGGTGGCGGTGGGTTGCCCGACGGCGTCACGAACCCCGTCTGCGGGCGTTTCCGGCCGGAGGTCTGTGCCGCCTACGCCGACGCGGCCACCACCGGCCGGCTGTCCCCGGAGACTGCTGCCGTGCTGGAGCGCTCCAGCCCGGCATCAGTGCTGGACCGGATCACCGCACCCACGCTGCTCATCCAGGGCGAGGCGGACACGCTGTTCACGCTGTCGGAGGCAGATGCGAACGCCCGCGGGATCGCCGCCAGCGGCACGCCGGTCAAGGTGGTCTGGTACACCGGCGGTCACGACTCCTCGGGATCGGAGACCGACAGCGAGCGGCTGCTCGAACTGACGACCGAGTGGTTCGACTTCCACCTGCGCGGCGACGGCGTCGATCCGGGAACCGGCTTCGAGTACGCCCAGGTGACCGGGCTGTCCACGAACAACGGGCGGCCCACCTCGCAGACGACGTTGACCGAGCGCTATCCCGGGCTCACTGACGGCGCCACCGCGCGCGTCGAGCTGGCGCTGGCCGGACCCACCCAGCAAGCGGTGGCCCCGCCGGGCGCCAACCCGGCGGCCATCTCTAGCCTGCCCGGGCTGACTCAGATCACCGGTCTTGTGGGTGGCGTCGTGCTGGACCTGCCGGGTCAGTCGGCGGCCTTCCAGAGCGCGGTGTTCGACGAACCGGTCCAGGTCGTCGGGACGCCGACGGTGTCGGTGCGGATCGCCGCACCGGCCGGAGAGGCGGTGCTGTTCGCCAAGCTGTACGACGTCGATCCCGACGGGCAGGCGTCGCTGCCGCAGGGCCTCGTGGCGCCGGTCCGGCTCAGCGGCTTGCCGTCCACTGTGGACGGAGCCCCGCCGGTTGAGATCACACTCCCGGCGATTGCCTACCGGTTCGAGGTGGGCCATGCGATGCGTCTGGTGCTGGCGACCACGGATCAGGCTTACCTCACGCCGGTCCAGCCCGCCGTCTACGAGGTCGCGTTGAACGGAACGCTCAGCGTGCCCACGGTGGACGGTGAACCGCTCGACGGCGCCTCGACGCCCTGGATCCCGTTCCTGCTCGCCGTGCTGGGGTTGGCTGCGCTGTCCGGAGCTGTTGGCTGGCTGGTCATGCGGCGGCGGCGAGGATCCGAGGTGTCCGATGTGGACAGTGACCTGCTGGGCGTACCGCTTGTCACCGCCAGGCTGACCAAGGCGTACGGCGATGGCTTCGTCGCTGTTCAGGACCTGTCCTTCCGGGTCGAGCCAGGTCAGGTGGTCGGGTTGCTGGGTCCCAACGGGGCCGGCAAGACCACCACCCTGCGGATGCTCATGGGCCTGATCAGCCCGACGGCCGGCGAACTGCGGGTTTTCGGGCATCGGGTGCACGCCGGCGCACCCGTGCTGTCCCGCCTCGGCGCGTTCGTGGAGGGCACCGGATTCCTGCCTCACCTGTCCGGGGCGGACAACCTGTCGCTGTACTGGCGGGCCACTGGCCGGCCGGCTGCGGATGCGCATCTGGCCGAAGCGCTGGAGATCTCGGGGCTGGGTGCTGCGATGAGCAAGAAGGTGCGTACGTACAGCCAGGGGATGCGGCAGCGGCTAGCCATCGCGCAGTCGATGCTCGGCCTGCCCGACCTGCTCGTCCTCGACGAACCCACGAACGGCCTGGACCCCCCGCAGATCCGGGAAATGCGACAGGTTCTGCGCCGGTACGCCGACGGCACGGGTCGAACTGTGCTCGTGTCGAGCCACCTGTTGGCAGAGGTGGAGCAGACCTGCACGCACGTTGTGGTCATGCACAAGGGCCGCCTCGTCGCGCAGGGAACCGTCGGCGAGGTCGTCGGGGAGTCCTCCTCGGTGCTGATCGGCGTGGATGACCGGCTAGCGGCCGTGCGGGTGCTGTCGGGGCTGTCCGGCGTACACAGCGTGCAGAGCACGCCCGACGGCGTGGTGGTGGAGATCAACGGGACCGAACGCAGCAGTCTGGTCCGTGAACTCGTCGGGGCGGGGGTCGGGGTCGAGCGGTTCACCCCGCGCCGCCGGCTCGAGGACGTGTTCATCGCGCTCGTGGGGGAGGGCCGGCATGACGTCGACTGACCTGACCGGAGCGGCGGCCGGCTACCGGCCAGGTGCGACCCTCGGCATCTGGGTGGAGTTGATCCGGCAGCTCAAGCGGCGGCGTACCAAGGCGACGTTCGTGTTCCTCGCCGTGCTGCCGCTCATCCTGATCCTCGCGTTCTCGGTTGGTTCCGAGGAGTTCGAGGAGGGCGACGGCCGGATCAACCTCGTCGACGTGGCGACGGCCGGGTCGCTGAACTTCGTGCTGTTCGTCCTGTTCGCGACTACCGGGTTCTTCCTCGTGGTGGTCTACGCGCTGTTCTTCGGCGACACCATCGCGAGCGAGGCGAGTTGGGGGAGCCTGCGCTACCTGCTTGCTTCCCCGGTGCCGCGCGGGCGGCTGTTGCGGCAGAAGTTTCTCGTCGCACTCATCCTGTCGCTCGCCGCGCTGGTGACGCTCACGGTCGTCTCGCTCGTCGCCGGGGCGATCGTGTACGGGTGGGACCCGGTGCGTACGCCGGTCGGTATCACGCTGGGTCAGGGTGAGGCCGTGGTCCGGCTGCTGGCGATCGTCGGCTACCTGGCCTTCACGCTGCTGACGGTGGGCTCGTTGGCGTTCATGCTCTCGGTCATCACCGACGCGCCGCTGGCCGCGGTGGGTGGCGCGGTGTTCGCGATGATCATCGCCGCCATCCTGGACGCCATCGAGGCGCTCGGCGAGATCAGGAACTACCTGCCGACGGAGAATCAGTTCGCGTGGGTGGGCACGCTGTCCGAGCCGATGCAGACCGACGAGATGCTGACCGGCGCCATCCAGACGCTCGCGTACTCGGCGGTGTTCCTGGCTGTCGCGTTCTGGCACTTCGGCCACAAGGACATTGTCTCCTGACGGGTGCTGACTGTAGCAGCGCATTGCTACAGTGAGGATATGAGTGCTCGAATCGCTCAACGCGACCTGCGTAACGACGTGTCGGCGATTCTGCGGCGGGTGTCGCAGGGCGAGAGCTTCACGGTGACTGTTCGCGGCCAGCCGGTGGCAGAGCTGGTGCCCGTCCGCGCACCGCGCCGCTTCGTGCCCCGTGAACGGGTGGGCGAGATCCTGCGGGTGGCGGTGGCCGACCCCGGCTTGTTGGAGGAGCTTCGGGAGATGGATGTCGATGATGGCGATGTTCCGGACCGGGTCGAACGTTGAGGGGACTTCTGGACACCAGCGTGTTCGTCGGACGGGAAGCCGGCCGCGCAGTTGACGAACTGCCAGACGAGGCGGCGTTGTCGGTGATCACTCTGGCGGAGTTGACCCTCGGTGTCCGGATGGCCGAGCAGCGCGGTGACAGCGATCTGGCCGGGCTGCGGCAGGCGACTCTCGATGCTGTGGCCGTGACGTTCGACGTTCTTGCAGTCGACCGGCAGATCGCTTCCGTGTGCGCTGCCATCCGTGCTGGCGGACGTGCCCGCAACCTTCGATTCGGCCCCTTCGACTCGTTGATCGCGGCGACCGCTGTTGTGCATGGTCTCCCGCTCTACACCCAAGACACCCAGTTCAGCGACATGGTCGGGGTCCAGACGCGCCTGATCTGACCCGCACTGTGGCTTGGCCGGCTCAGGAGGCGAACTCGATGCTGCCGTCGCGCCTGCCCTGTTCGGCCAGCCAGCGCAACGCCCCGGCAGCCAGCGCGAGCCACAGGGCAGCGATTCCGATGGCCAGCAGGCAGTCCAGAACGATCGGGCTGCCGACGCCGTCGGCGGCGACCCGGCGCACAGCTCGCAGCCCATGGGTCAGCGGTAGCGCCTGCGCGACTCCCTGGACCCAGCTCGGCCAGAACGAGACCGGAACCATGACGCCGCAGATCGCCATCATGGTCAGGTACGCCACGTTGCTGATGATGTTGCGCCACTCCATCGCCCGCAGGACCAGTGCGGCGAGGAAGAGCCCGAAGCAGTAGGTCGTGACCGCGACGACAACCACGAGAAGGGCGACTACCAGCCCTTCACCTAGCGACCACGTCACTCCGAACAACGGCCCGGCGACGAACAGCGCGATCAGTGCCGTGGCTACGCCGCTGGGCAGCCACTGCAGGCTGCGCCCGACGAAGACAGGGGCCAGCGGGGACGGCGCCGCGATGAGCAGTGGCAGGGTGCCTGCCCGGCGTTCCCAGGTGGTGGATGCCACCACCATCATCGCCTCCAAGGCGGCGATCATCACCGCGTTGCCGACCAGCAGGTACGCCGCCGCCTCGGGCGAGTCGAGCAATCTTCCGATCAGCGCGAAGAAGATGACCTGGCTGACCACCCGACCCAGCCAGCCGAAGGTCCACGTCTTGACGCTGTAGGTGGCGCGGAAGTCAGCCAGCGCGTTGGCGGCGCTGTATCCGACGATCCGCGGCCAGCGGGCCAACGTGCTCATGCGTAAGGCGGCGGCGGTACTCGGCGAGCGGGTGGATCAGCGGCTGCTCGCCGAAGTGAGCCTCGCGCCCCCTGAGGCGCTGGCGGAGTCGCTGCAGCTCCTGGTCGACCAGCAGATCCTGGTCGCCCGAGA
>JACCTY010000076.1 GCA_013812145.1 Geodermatophilaceae bacterium
CCTTGATCGGCCTGGTGATGTCCTCCGTGATGTGGTCGAAGTCGCAGATGTAGACCCAGTCCGCGACGAGGGTGGCCGCGCCGATCTCGATGTCCAGGTAACAGTTGACGGTGTTGTGCCGTCCGAAAACGCACTTGTCCCCGATCCGCATGGTGCCCTCGTGGCAGCGGATCGAGCTGCCGTCCCCGATGTGGACCCACCGACCCAGGATCAGCCGGCCATGGCCCGGGCGGGCGTACACCTCGACCCGACGCCCGAAGAACACCAAGCCCTCGGTGACGATGTGCGGGTTGCGCAGCCGGAAGACGAGAAGACGCCAGTACCGGATGAGATAGAACGGCGTCCAGGCGCGATGCCGGATCACCCAACGCAGCGAGGCCCCGGTGAGAAACCGAGCCTGACGCGGATCGCGGGCGGTCACCCCGCGACCCTAGTGATGCATGCCCGTGGACGACCGGCCCTGCCGACCTCGCAGAGCAAGGCACCCCCTCCACGGGAGGTGCCCCAGAACGAGCCGGCGTGCTGTCTTGAGGGCTATGAGCCCCTGGGTCTTCGTTCTGGTGATCGTCGCGACCGGACTTCTCGTCGCCCGTCGCTGGCTGCCCGACCGGTCAAGCCTCGCGGACACGGCGTACGACTGCTACCGAGCACTCGTGCCCGCACCCCGGCCGACCGTCCGGGTGGTGACGAAGCGGATCGCGCGGGTCTGTCGCCGGCAGCGCGTCCTGCTGCCATTCGGTCACAAGGCCGTCCTTCCCCGGGCCCTTTTGGTCGGCGTCAGCGCGGACGAGTACGCCGTCGTTGAGCCGCTGCTCGACACCGTGCAGGAGGCCGTCGGCGCCAGCCTGCTGCGCACTGCCCGCGAGAAGCAGTGGCTGCACGCCGGCGCGCCACGGGTCCTCGTCCAGTCCAGTGAGACGGTCGCCGAGGGCCGCCCGGAAGTCATCTCCACGACGCTGCCTCCGCCGGGGTCGACCCACCCGGACAAGACCCTGGAGGGATCCACCGGCTCCCGGGAGCCCACGCTCACCGTCGACCCGGCTGACACAGCGCGACCGCAGACGCCACCCGAACCGACACAAGTGACTCCAGAGGCCACCCGGACCTCGCCACCTGCCCTGATGGCTGTCGGCGGGCGGGTAGACCTCCGGCCGGAACCCACAGCGGCCGAGACCCCCGCACCGGTCCGGGAACACCGGCTGAGTACGGCGGACGGCGAGCCCGACATCATCGTGGCCGGACATGCCGTCGTCGTTGGCCGCTCGACCGACTGCCACGTCACGGTCGAGTACCCCTCGGCGTCGCGGCGGCACCTGCGAATCATCCCCACACCGGCCGGCTGCCGGCTGGAGGACCTCGGGAGCCGGCACGGAACCCGAGTCAACGGCACCGCGGTGCGCCAACCGGTCCTGCTGCGCCCGCACGACACGGTGCAGATCGGCACGATGGGCCCGTCCTGGACCTACCAGCCGTCGTACCGTGAAGCCGAGACCCGGCCACCACTGCGTGAGGTGCAATGACTCCACCGTCCCCTGCCGTGCGCTGGCTCGTCGGCACCCACACCCTCCTCGGCGCGCGGCGCGACACGAACATGGATGCCTTTGTCGCGTTGCCGGCCGACGGCATCGTCGTGCTCGCCGACGGGATGGGGTCCACCCGCCGGGGTGGCGAGGCCGCCTGGCTGGCGGTCGATCAGTTCGCCGGCCTGCTCGCCGGTACGGCGGTGCGCGACGAGCCGGCAGTGGCCACCGTGGTCGCGGCGGTGCAGGAGCGGCTGGTGGCCGAGTTCGCCGCCGATGGCGCCGTGACCGGCGCGACGACGCTGTGCGCCGTGGTGGCCGACGCCGAGGACCTGCTCATCGTCAACCTCGGTGACTCCCGCTGCCACCTGCTGCGCGACGGCGTCCTGCTCGGGCTCACCACCGACCACACCGTCGCCGCGCACCTGGTCGCGGTCGGCGCGGCCGAGCCGGACTCGCCGCTGGCCCGGCGTACCGCCAATCACCTGCGCCGCTATCTCGGCAACCCGGCCGGTGCCACTGCGGACGTCACGCGACACCGGCTGGTCGCGAACGATGCGGTGCTGCTGAGCACCGACGGCGTGCACGGCGTGCTCACCGATGCGCAGATGACCGACATCCTGCTGGCCGATCCGGACCCCGACGTGACCGCGCGCCGGCTCGTGCAGGCCGCGGTCACAGCGGGAGGAACCGACGACGCGACGGCGCTCGTCGTACGGCCCTCTGGATGAACCGCGTCGTCGTGCGGTCATCGGACGGTCAGCAGCAGACGCTGACCGCCGGGCAGTCGTTGATCTTCGGGCGACCCGGTGGCGGGGCCGACCTGCTGCTCGGCGGCGACGTTCACCTGTCCCGCCACCACGGTCTGATCGAGGCGCAGGAGGCAGGCTGGCACCTGACGAACGTCTCCGCGGTGAACCCGTTGTTCGTGGACACGCTGGAGGGTTCGCTGATCCCGCTGCGGCCGGGTGGCAGATGGATCGCCGACCGCACGACCGTCACCGTCGGGACGGCCACGATGGTGCACCAGGAACGTCCACTCGTGGTCAGTTGCACCGCCGTACCCGCCCCGGACCCCGCGGTACGCCGGGACCTGCCGCCGCTGACCGGTGAACCCACCCGGCCCGTCGCCGGCGTCGTGCTGGCGGAGGACGCGCAGTACTTCCTCACCGCCGTGCTGCTGTGCGGTCCATGGCTGCGCGATCCGCTGCGGTTGCGCCGGTTGCCCGCTGCCGCCGAGATCGGGGCCGAGGTCGCCACCCTCACCGGCATGGCGGCCAGCGCCGCGACGTTCACGGAACTCGAACGGTACGTCGTCACCGACCTCAAGGCCTTGAAGCAGAAGATGCTCGACGCGCGGGTGTTCACCGAGCGGCCGGTGAGCCTCGGCATGCTGGCCGCTGCCCTCATCGGACACGGCCTGGTCACCCCGGCGCATCTGCAGCGGATCCCCGAGCAGGCCCGCGAGTGGCGTTACCGTTGGAAGGCCAGGTTGACCGGAGAAGGCCCGGCCGAGACCAGCGGCGACGGTGGTGAAGGGAGGGGACGGTGAGCACCGAACGCGGGTATGCCCACGCGCCGGCGGCAACCGAGGTGTTCGGGTCCTACACCCTCCCGGAGCACGCGCCGAGCGGGTTCGCGCTCGAGGCCGGTGACAGCCTGCAGATCTGGACCATCACCGCCCGGGTGAACGCCGGGATCAACGCCCACGTCTACCGTGCCAGCGACCCGGACGCGCTGTCGGGGCGGGACGTGGCGCTCAAGGTGCTGCTGCCCCAGTCCGCGCACGGACGGCAGGACCAGGTGGTGCACGAGGTCGCCGCGATGAGTTCGCTGACCCTCGGCCACCCGCATCTGATGTCGTCGACGATCGCCCGCCAGATCAACACCGGGCCGTACGTCGGCGGCGTACTCATCGTCATGCCGTGGGCCTCGCTCAACCTCCGCGAGTACGTCCTCGCCGTGCGCCGGGGCGACCCGCTGCCCGACGACGGCCGGTGGGCAGTTCCCACCGCGATGTGCGAGGCGCTGGCCGGGATCGCGGACGGGCTGGCCCAGCTGCACGACCTGCAGACGGCGCACGGGGACGTCAAGCCGGACAACATCATGCTCGTCGACGGCGTGTGGAAGCTCGGCGACTTCGGGCTGACCCGGCCGATGGAGGGCTCGTACGTGCTGTCCGCGCCGGGGACGTTGAGCTACACCGCTCCGGAGGAGGCCAGGGCGCAGCACGCCGACCCGGCCACGGAGATCAAGCGCCGCCCGGCAGGGGACGTCTGGGCGCTCGGCGTCACGCTGCACTTCGCGGTCACCGGCGGCCGCTTCCCGATGCCCGGTATCACGCCGGACGAGCGGCTGGCAGCCGTCAGGCAGGGGGTCATCCAGATCTCGCCGGAGATCAGACAGCCCGAACTGCGCCAGCTGCTCACCGACCAACTGCTAGTCGACGACCTGCATCGGGGGGCGCTGTCCTACGAACGCCGGATCAGCGCCGCGCAGGCCGGCGAGGCGCTGCGCCGGATCGCTGCGACCGACCAGCTGCCGACCAAGCGGATCCGGATCGACTCCGTCGCCGACTCCGACACCCTGCTGCGTTACCGCGGACAGTGCGAGCGGGTGTCCGCGCAGACCGTCGAGCTGTGGCGGGACCTCGGGCCGTGGGACTCCGCCCGCGCAGCCACCACCAGCCGCTCCCGCGGGGTGCTGCGCACCATGCTCGCCAACCGGCTGGCCGGACTCGAGCCGCCCCCCGAACTGCGGCTGCGCAAGAGCGTCCTGGCTCGGACGCTGGGTCTGCGGGCGCCGTACGAGACCTGCCGAGTGGCGGCGCGGCAGAACGCGATCACGCGCTACGCCCCGCCGATCGAGGACAGCGGCCGGGTGGCCCGCCGGATGGTTGCGGTCGCCTCGCTGGGGGTGTCGCTGACCGCGCTCGGCGCTGCCGCCGGCGGCCGACCCGGGCCGGTGGTGCTCGCCGCCGTCTTGATGGTGGGCATGGTCGCGCTGCTGGCCACGGTCTTGTTGGGTGGGCGTTTTCCCGAACCTGCCTACGTCCTCGGCTCCCGATCCGGGCCGCTGTTCGGCGCGCTGGCCGGCCTCGTCCTCAGCCTGTCGGCCCTCGCCATCCTGCGACGGGTCGCGACTCCGAGGACGCGCGCGGATTCCGCCGACGCCCTCGACTGGCTGTTCACGTCGCTGGCCCTCTTGCCGGCCGTTGCGGCGGTCGGTCTCTTCGGCTGGTACGGCGCCGGCGTGCTCGGCACCCGACACGCCATCCGCAAGCAGCGCCGCGCGGCCAACCCCCCACCCCGGCCACTCGGCAGTCACATCGGACATTGATCAGCCGCCGGAGACAGCCGGGATCACCCGCAGTTCGGCGCCGTGCACCGGCCCTCGGGTGCCTACCGGTCCTCGTCGGCGAGCAGCGGAAAGACGCAGGGAAGCGATCCGGGAGGATCGACGCCTGGATCCAGCCGCAGACCCGTGCGGGTCCCGATCAGCAGTACCACGCTGACATCAGCAGCGCCTCCTTCGCTCCGACCTCATCGGCGTTCAGGGTCGTTTCAGCGTCCGTCAACGACGCTTGCGGCGTTACCCTGACCCGAGCGTAAGGAGTCCGATCATGCGAACACGAACCAAGGCCGGCATCGTGGCCGGCGCTCTCGCCGCTACCGCCGCCACCGGGACCGGAGTCGCGGTCGCCGCCGGCGGATCGGAGGACGGCGGCCCGGATGTGGCGATCACCGGCACGGACCTGGAGCGTGCCTCGACCGCCGCCCTGGAAAGCACCGGTGGCGGGCGCGTGACAGGCACGGAAGTCGGCGACGAGGAGAGCTACTACGAAGTCGAAGTCACCCTGGACAACGGCAACTCCGTCGATGTGCAACTCGACGAATCCTTCAACGTCGTCAGCAGTTCCGCTGACGTCGAGAGCCCGGACGACTAGCGGTCACCAGGGCTGGATGGGAGCTGGCACAGGGGCGACCCGGCTCGCTGCCGAGATCGCCCCGGTGATCGACCGGCTCGTCATCGCGGTCCACATCGCCAGCCGGGAGCCGGGCCAGGCGCTGATCCAGCGCTTGGGCCTGGCTCGGGTCGGTTTCCTGATCGAGCTGCGGCTGGCGCTTCCGGTGCGCTCGGTGAGTCACGACGGACTACGCGCGATGAGTCGGTACGTCGATCCCGCCGAGCTCGACGCCTGGCTGGCTTTGCAGTCAGCAGTCGGGACACTCAGGATCTCCCCGGACTGGCTGCACCTCACCGACCGCAGCCGGGAGTTCTACGCTGAGCTGTTCCCGTTGCACAACCGGGTCGCCACGGAGGCCTGGTCATCCCGTGCGGGCAGCCTGCCAACACTCGCCGAGCTGACGAACCAGGTTCTGCTGGCCGGCGCCGACACCGGTGGCGACGCCGTCGCCGCGACCACCCCGCCGTACGAGCCACCGGGCGCCGGTCCCGCGCTGCTGCTGTTCAACCGGCTGGCGGCGCTGCGCTACCACCGTGCGGACGCCCACGCCGCAGCCTGGTCCGCGGCAGGGCTGACCGCCGCCACCATGCAGGCGCTGCCGGCCGGAGCCCGGCGCGAGGAGATAGAAGCGGAGACGAACCGGCTCGCCGCCCCGCCGTACGACGCCCTCACCGGCGACGAGCGACTGGCCCTGCTGACTGGGCTCGTGGCGCTGCCCCGCTGAACCTGGACATGTCGTTCTCCTGCCCGACCATGTATGGGCAAAGTCACTATTGGAGCGGGGCGGCGGGTGCCGGCTTCACGCCGGTGAGCAACGCGTTGTAGAACAGCCCCTCCGGGACGAACCGCGAGAAGACCTTGGAGTCCACTGTGGACAGTCGCTGCCAGGTCCGGTAAGCGAACATCGCCCAGCCCAAACCGAGTTTTCCGGCCGGTACGGCGCATTCGAACGTGCGGACCGGCCAGCCGAACCATCCCGCCGTCAACTCCTCCGTCCGCACCACCACGTCCACCGCACCGGCGGCGTGTGCCAGCCGGCGAAGGCGCGCGGGTGCGAACGTGTGAAGGTCGACAACCGTCTCCAGAGCAGCCGCGGCCGAGGACTCGTCCAGTTCGCGCTGCGGCCGCTGCCACGACGACAACACCGGCAGCCGGGTCACCCGAGTCACCGACCACCAGGTCAGCCGCGACAGCCGTCGCGCGACGACGTCGCCATAGCGTGTCGGCTCGCCCGCAAGGACGAAGCGCCCACCCGGCTTGAGCACCCGCAGCACCTCGCGCAGGGCAGGCTCGACGTCGGGAACATGGTGGAGCACGGCGTGCCCCACCACGAGGTCCATTGAGTCGTCGGCGTACGGCAGGGACTCCGCATCGGCCACCCGACCGTCCACGTCCAGTCCGAGCCGCGCGGCGTTGCGGACAGCGGCCTCGACCATTCCGGGACTGATGTCGGTCAGCCGCCCCCGGGTGACAACCCCAGCCTGCATCAGATTGAGTAGGAAGAATCCGGTCCCTGAACCAATTTCCACCGCGTCGGCGTACGGCCATCCCTCGTCGCCGGCGATCGCGACGAAGCGGTCGCGGGCGTAGCCGATGCAGCGCTCGTCGTAGGAGATGGACCACTTCTCGTCGTAGCCGGCCGCTTCCCAGTCGTGGTACAGGATGTTGGCCAGCTTGGGATCGCCCCAGGCAGCGTCGATGTCCTCAGCCATCAGCGGCCCGCGAACCATGATCTCGTCCACGCTGCCCTCCGCCTCGCCGACCGCTGTCGCGCCCAGACTATTGAGACGAGAAGCAGGTCACTTCCCCCCGTACGGCGAGGCGGACGTCGAGCCCGGGCTGCGCCCACGCCGCGTCCAGGCTGCGTGCGGTGACCACCGCACCATCGCTGAGTTCGAGGTGGACCAGCGCGTCGTGGCCGAAGAAGACCTGGTCGCGCACCCGCGCCGATACGCCGTCGCCGTCCGCGGTCAGCACGAGCTGCTCGGGGCGCACGACGACGCGCACCGCGCTACCCGCCGGCATCGGCGCCCGCACCGCGAGCGCGCCCAGGGCGGTGACGGCGCACCGGCCGGACAGCGTGCCGTCCAGCAGCACGGTGTCCCCCACGAAGTTCGCGACACCGAGGTCGGCCGGCGCCAGGTAGAGCCCGCGGGGCGAGGCGGCCTGCACCATCCGGCCGGCTCGCATGACCGCGACGAGGTCGGCGGTGGACAGCGCCTCCTCCTGGTCATGCGTGACAAGGACGGCGGTGGCCCCGTCGGCGCTCAGCGCGGCGCGGACGTCCGCGCGGACCTCGGCGCGCAGGCCCGTGTCGAGCGAACTGAACGGCTCGTCGAGCAGGATCAGCGACGGCCGCGGTGCGAGGGCTCGGGCGACGGCGACCCGCTGCTGCTGCCCGCCGGACAGCTCGTGCGGCATCCGGTCGCCGTAGCCGGCCAGACCGACGAGTTCCAGCACCTCCGCGACCCGGCCGCGGTCGGCACCGCGGCGCAACCCGTAGCCGACATTGCGATCGACCGACAGGTGCGGGAACAGCGCGCCCTCCTGCGGCACGATGCCGATCCGGCGCTTCTCCGGCGGCAGGTCGACCGACCGGCTGGCCACGGTGCGTCCAGCGAGCTCGACCGCGCCGTCGTCCGGGCGCTCGAAGCCGGCAACGATCCGCAGCAGCGTCGTCTTGCCGCAGCCGGAAGGCCCCAGGACGGCGGCCAGCGACCCGGACGGAACTGTCAGATCAATGCCGGCCAGGACCTCAGTAGGGCCGAAGGACTTCCGGAGTGCCTGGACGACGAGCTCACTCATGCCTGACCCCCCATCGGTGACTGCGCCGGCCGAGCAGGTACGCCGGTACCGCCGAGAGCAGCACCAGCAGGGCAGCGTACGGTGCCGCCGCTGCGTACGCCCGAACGGAGGTCTGCGTCCAGAGTTCGGTGGCCAGCGTGCTCGTGCCGGTGGGCTGGAGCATCAGCGTGGCGGTCAGCTCCTTGATGCATGTGATGAAGACCAGCACCGCCGCGGCCGCGATCCCGGGCGCGGCCAACGGCAGGGTCACCCGGCGCAGCACCTGCCGGGGCGGGCTGCCCAGCGACCGGGCCACCTCCTCGAGCGCCGGCGGGGACTGAGCCGCCGAGGCGTGCACCCCGGCGACCGCCAGCGGCAGGAACAGCACGGCGTACGCGAAGAGGACGAGCGGCACGCTCTGGTACAGACCGAAGGCGTAGTTCACGGCGAAGAAAACCAGCGACAGCGCAACTACCACGCCGGGAACCGCGTGCCCGACGTACGCCGCCCGTTCCATCAGCCGCGGAAACCAGCCGGCGTGCCGCGCGGCAAGCAGGCCGACCGGCAGCGCGAGGACGGTCGTGACGACGGCGCCGCCGACGGCCAGCCCGGCCGACGTGGCGGCGGCGGTGAAGATCTCAGGCACGTCCATCTCCCCGGACCGGCCGATCACCAGCCAGAACGCCAGGCTGGCGGCGGGGACGCCGAGGGCCAGCCCCGACAGGGCAGTCATCCCGGCCAGGACGGGAGTACGCCGACCGCCCAGGGGTACGACGGCCGCCGGGCGGGCTGCCCCACCGCCGAGGCGGGAGTACCGGCCGCGGCCGCGGCTGCGGGCCTCGGCGATCACGATGATCGCGGTGACGACGACGAGCAGGCCGGACAGCACGACCGGGGCGGTGCGGTCGAACGGGTTGTTGGTGAAGGAGCGGTAGATGCCCACCGTCAACGTCTCGTAGCGCAGGATCGAGACCGAGCCGAAGTCGCTGATGACGTACAGCGCCACGAGCAACGAGCCGGCCGCGGCGGCTGGGCGGATCTGGCGCAGTGTCACCCTGCGGAACGTCCCGACGGGGCCGACGCCGGCAGAGCGGGAGGCCTCCTCCCACGCCGGGTCGACACCGCGCAGCGTCGCGACGACCGGCAGGTAGACGTAGGGGTAGCAGCAGACAGTGAGAACCAGCGCCGCGCCGCCGAAGCCGGCGATGTTCGGTATGGCGGCGACCCAGGCGTACGCCGCGACGTACGTGGGAACCGCCAGCGGAAGGGCGGCCAGCACCGCCCACAGCCGGCGCAGCGGCACGTCGGTGCGCGCCACCACCCACGCGGATCCGACACCCAGCACGAGCGAGCCCATCGTCACGACGGCCGCGAGCAGGACGCTGCGGCCCAGCTGCTCGAAGCTACGGACCCGGCTCAGCACGTCCATGACCCGGGCGGCGTTCAGCTGGCCGGCCCGGATGGCGAGGTAGACCAACGGGAGGACGGCGATCACCGCTGCGATCAGCGCCGCGACGGACAACCCCAGCGGCAGCCGGCCGCGGGCACGCCGACGCGCGGGCACCGGGGTCGGGGCTCGCGCCGGGGCGGACTGGACCGAGGCGGAAAGCGTCACCTCAGGACAACCCGACCTCGTCCAGCAGCTCGGTTGTCTCGGCCAGCGAATCGAGGTCGGACAGGTCGAAGTCCGGGGCGTCGAGGCTGGAAAGCTCAGGCAGATCGTCAGCGGCAGGGACGCCGTCGATCAGCGGGTACTCGAAGGTCTCCTCGGCGAAGTACGTCTGCGCCTGTTCGGAGAGCAGGAACTCGATGAGAGCCTGTCCGTCGTCGGCCTTGTCCGCTTCGGTCAGCTGCGCCGCTCCCGAGACGTTGACCAAGGAACCAGCGCCGCCGTCCTGCAGGTAGTGCAGCTGCGCGCTGACGTTCTCCGCACCCACCTCCGCAGCCAGCTCGAACCAGTAGTAGTGGTTGATCAGGCCCATCGCGATCTCGCCCGCATCCACCGCATCCAGGATGGCGGTGTTGTTCTCGTAGATCTCCACGTCGTTGGCGACCAGATCTTCGAGGAAGGAGCGGGCCGCGTCGTCTCCGTCGAGAACCCGTAGCGCGGTGACAAAGGCCTGGAAGGAGGCGTTGCTCGGAGCGATGCCAACCTGTCCGCGCCACTGCACGTCGTTGACGTCCTCGACCGACTCCGGCAGCTCGTCGGTCGCGACGAGGTCGGGGTTGTAGACGATGACGCGGGCCCGACCGGTCAACCCCACCCAGTTGCCGTCGTCGGAGCGGAATGCCTCCGGTACGGCGTCCAGTACGGCGTCGGACAGATCAGCCAGGCAGCCCCCCTTGGCCAGGGCGCCGAGCGCACCGGCGTCCTGGGACACGAACACGTCGGCCGGCGTTCGGCTGCCCTCTTCGAGCAGCTGACCGGCCAGCGCCGCGCTGTCGCCGTAGCGGACGGAGACGTCGATGCCGGTCTCCTCGGTGAACTGCTCGTAGAGCGGGCCGATGAGCTCCTCGTTGCGGCCGGAGTAGACGACCAGCTGGGAGTCGTCGACTTCGTCGGACTCCGCGACGCTGCCGGACCCGGAGCCGGAGCCGCCGCCCGAGCCGGAGCCGCTTTCCACAGCTCCGTCGCCGGTGGCGCAGCTGGCCGCAGCCGCGTCGTCGCCACCGCAGCCGGCCAGGACCAGGGACAGTCCGAAGGCGACGAGGACGGCAACGACGCGACCACCTACCCATGATCGGTGAGTAACGGACACAAGCACCTGCTCCTCGCGGGTCGGCATCAGCTTAGGTGAGCCTAACTTAGGTAAGCCTCAGCACAAGAGGTTGAGGCATACGGTGTCGAGGTGGACACCCACGACTGTGATGTCGTCGTGCTCGGCGGCGGGGCGGCCGGCCTGACGGCCGCCTGGCGAGCGGCAGTGGCCGGTAGGTCGGTGCGCCTCTTCGAGCGCTCGCCAACACTAGGAGGTCTCGCCGCCTCGTTCGAGGTGGCCGGCGTACGGGTCGATCACGGCAGTCACCGGCTGCCGTGGCTGTCGGTGAAGTACGTGCCGGTAGCTGCCGCGCTCGCCCTGCTCGGCGTCCTACTCGTGTTCCGCCGCCGGACCGGCCGGGACGCCGCGGCGCTGGTGGGTGCGCTGGCGGTGGCC
>JACCTY010000088.1 GCA_013812145.1 Geodermatophilaceae bacterium
CTTTCTTTGTGCTGTGGCCGCACCCGGAAAGGCGCCCTCTGCTCGTCGCCGGAAGTGCATGGAAACTCACCGCACGCGTGCGTGCGGCGATCAGGAATGTGGAGGATATGGCGAAGAAGGACGGGGCCATCGAAGTCGAGGGCCGAGTCGTGGAGCCGCTGCCGAACGCGATGTTCCGCGTGGAGCTGCAGAACGGGCACAAGGTGCTCGCTCACATCAGCGGCAAGATGCGCCAGCACTACATCCGGATCCTGCCCGAGGACCGGGTCGTAGTGGAGCTCTCCCCGTACGACCTGACCCGCGGTCGCATCGTCTACCGGTACAAGTAGGGAGCTGGACAGTCGTGAAGGTCCAACCCAGCGTCAAGAAGATCTGCGACAAATGCAAGGTGATCCGCCGGCACGGGCGGGTCATGGTGATCTGCGACAACCTGCGGCACAAGCAGCGGCAGGGCTAGCAGCACACATCGCGAGCAACAGATACCGCGTTCTAGCGCACGCACCCCTGGTCGGAGGCTGGGGCCAGCTTCCAGCTGGACGGGACGCGACAGACCTCCGCGCACCATCAAGGAGTACTGACACATGGCACGTCTAGCCGGCGTGGACCTCCCTCGCGACAAGCGGATGGAGGTGGCGCTCACCTATATCTATGGGATCGGGTTGACCCGCTCCCAGCAGGCACTCAAGGCAACCGCCATCAGCCCGGACCTGCGCAGCCGAGACCTCACCGACGACGACCTCGTCCGGTTGCGCGATTACATCGAGGAGAACTACCAGGTCGAAGGTGATCTGCGCCGCGAGGTGCAGGCCGACATCCGCCGCAAGGTTGAGATCGGTTGCTATCAGGGAATCCGACACCGCAGAGGTCTCCCGGTGAACGGGCAACGCACCAAGACCAACGCCCGCACCCGCAAGGGCCCGAAGAAGACGATGGCCGGCCGCAAGAAGGTCGGCAAGAAATAAGACCCCGGGCCGCTGACGCGGCCCTCGCCGCGGGTCTTGCCCCGTTCTGTTTTATAACTGCCCGAATGGAAACGCTAGGAGAAAGCTTTGCCGCCCAGAGCACGTACTGGTGTCAAGAAGGTGCGTCGCAAGGAAAAGAAGAACATCGCCCACGGCGTTGCGCACATCAAGAGCACCTTCAACAACACGATCGTGTCGATCACCGACCCTATGGGCAACGTGATCTCGTGGGCTTCGGCTGGCCACGTCGGCTTCAAAGGCTCCCGCAAGTCGACGCCGTACGCGGCGCAGATGGCTGCGGAGTCCTGCGCCCGCAAGGCTCAGGAACACGGCATGCGGAAGGTAGACGTCATGGTCAAGGGTCCAGGGTCCGGTCGGGAAACCGCGATCCGGTCCCTGCAGGCCGCCGGCCTCGAGGTCGGCTCCATCCAGGACGTCACGCCCCAGGCACACAACGGCTGCCGGCCCAAGAAGCGTCGCCGGGTCTAACCCGACCGCATGAAGGAGATCTGAGACGAGATGGCCCGTTACACCGGTGCCGACTGCCGCCGCTGCCGGCGGGAGAAGATGAAGCTGTTCCTCAAGGGCAGCAAGTGCGAGGGTCCGAAGTGCCCGATCGAAATACGACCGTACCCGCCGGGCGAGCACGGCCGGGGTCGCAGCAAGGACTCGGAGTACCTCCTGCAGCTGCGGGAGAAGCAAAAGGCCAAGCGGGTGTACGGCGTACTGGAAAAGCAGTTCCGCGGGTATTACACCGAGGCCAACCGCCAGCAGGGCAAGACCGGCGAGGTGCTGCTGCAGATCCTCGAGTCCCGGCTGGACAACGTGATCTACCGGGCCGGTTTCGCCAAGTCGAGGGACATGGCGCGGCAGGTCGTCCGGCACGGGCACGTGCTGGTGAACGGCCGGAAGGTCGACATCCCGTCGTACCGGGTCACCGAGAACGACATCGTCTCGGTCCGGGAGAAGTCCCTGGAGATGACGCCGTTCGTCGTGGCCAGGGCCGAGGCCGGGTCACGACCGGTCCCGGCCTGGATGGAGGTCATCTCCTCGCAGATGCGGATCCTGGTCCACTCGCTGCCGGCTCGCGCGGTCATCGACACGCCGGTCCAGGAGCAGTTGATTGTGGAGTTGTACTCGAAATAATTCTCGCTTCGCTCGAATTCTTTGGAGTAGCGAAGAGCACCACAGCACGAACCGGAGCGCGTGGACAGAGATGCCCCCGGCAGCAGTATCCAGGCGTCATATAGCGGTCGCCTGAAACAGAGAGGATCCAACTGTGCTGATCACTCAGCGCCCCACCCTGACCGAAGAGCCGGTCAACGACCTGCGGTCCCGGTTCGTCATCGAGCCGCTGGAGCCGGGTTTCGGCTACACCCTCGGCAACTCGCTTCGGCGCACCCTGCTGTCCTCGATCCCCGGCGCAGCCGTGACAAGCATCCGGATCGACGGCGTGCTGCACGAGTTCACCACCGTCCCCGGCGTCACCGAGGACGTCACCGAGCTGATCCTCAACCTCAAGGGCCTCGTCGTGAGTTCGGCCTCCGACGAGCCGGTCACCATGTACCTGCGCAAGCAGGGCCCGGGCGACGTCACGGCTGCTGACATCGCGCCGCCGGCCGGTGTCGAGGTGCACAACCCCGAACTGCACCTGGCCACGATCAACAAGAAGGGCCGGCTCGAGGTCGAGCTGACCGTCGAGCGCGGCCGCGGCTACGTCCCCGCGCCGCAGAACAAGCAGTCTGGTCAGGAGATCGGCCGCATCCCGGTCGACTCGATCTACTCGCCGGTGTTGAAGGTGACCTACAACGTCGAGGCCACCCGCGTGGAGCAGCGCACCGACTTCGACCGGCTGATCGTCGACGTCGAGACCAAGCCGTCGATCACCCCGAGGGACGCGATCGCGAGTTCCGGCAAAACGCTGGTCGAGCTGTTCGGGTTGTTCCGCGAGCTGAACCTCGAGGCTGAGGGCATCGAGGTCGGCCCGTCACCCGCCGAGGCCGCGGACATCGCGAACTTCGCGATGCCGATCGAGGAGATGGACCTCACCGTCCGCTCGTACAACTGCCTCAAGCGGGAGGGCATCCACACCGTCGGAGAGCTGGTCAGCCGCAGCGAGGCGGACCTGCTCGACATCCGCAACTTCGGTGCGAAGTCCATCGACGAGGTCAAGGTCAAGTTGAACCAGATGGGCCTTGCGTTGAAGGACTCTCCGCCCGGGTTCGACCCGTCCGCCATCGTCGACACCTACGGCCTGGACGACTACGACGGCAACGACATGGACTACGCCGAGACCGAGCAGCTCTAGCCCACGCCCGGCCGGCATCACCGAAGGAGCACCAACCATGCCTACGCCCACCAGGGGTCCGCGCCTCGGCGGTAGTCCGGATCACCAGCGGCTGATACTGGCCAACCTGGCCACGTCGCTGTTCGAGCACGGCCGGATCACCACCACGGTGGCCAAGGCCAAGCGGCTTCGGCCGCTGGCCGAGCGGCTGGTGACCTTTGCCAAGCGCGGGGACCTGCATGCCCGCCGGCAGGTCATGACGACGATCCGGGACAAGGACGTCGTGCACCACCTGTTCGCCGAGATCGGGCCGCGCTTTTCCGAGCGACCGGGCGGCTACACCCGGATCGTCAAGATCGGGCCGCGCAAGGGCGACAACGCGCCGATGGCGGTCATCGAGCTGGTCGAGGCACTGACCGTCGCCCAAGAGGCGGTGGGGGAGGCCGAGCGGGCACGGGGCAGCCGCTTCGCCAGGGACCGTCGTACGGTGGCTGCCGCGCCGGCAGCGGAGGACGACACGACGGTGGCTCAGGCCGCCGACTCCGACGACGCGGCGGACGCCGAGGTCGACGCTCCGGTCGACGGCGAGCCCGACATGGACGTCGAGGAAAGCGCCTCGGACGAGCAGGCACCATACGGCGATGGCAGCCACGCTGCGCTTGAAGACGGCAGCATGCCCAAGGGCTTTCCGATCAAGGGCAACGAGAACTCGAAGCTGTACCACGTGCCGGACAGCCCATTCTACGACCGGACAGACGCCGAGGTGTGGTTCGCCGACACAGACGCGGCCGAGACGGCCGGGTTCGAGCTTCCGCCGAGCCAGCAAGACGACGACTCTTCGGCGGAAGAATCAGCCCAGGACACCAAGGGCTGACCGGCCCTGGACGCATGGACGAGCCCGCCGACTCCCGACCAGGAGACGGCGGGCTCGTCCGTTTGCGCCTTGAGCTCGCCTACGACGGGACCGGGTTCGCCGGTTGGGCGGTGCAGCCCGCGCAGCGCACGGTCCAGGGCACCGTAGAAGCGGCGCTGACGGTGGTGCTGCGTCATCCGGTCCGGCTCACCGTGGCTGGTCGCACCGACGCGGGCGTCCATGCAACGGGGCAGGTGGCGCACGCGGACGTTCCGGTGCGGGCATGGGCCGAGCACGAGCCGCAGCTGCTGCGTCGGTTGGCCGGCATCCTGCCGGCGGACGTCAGGATCCGCGCGATCGCGGCGGTACGCTCGGATTTCGACGCCCGGTTCGGTGCGCTGGCGCGGCGCTACGTCTACCGCCTGAGCGACGCACCCTGGGGTAACTCACCGCTGCGTCGGCACGACACGGTCGGCTGGCCGCGACCGGTGGATCTCGACGTCATCCGGCAGGCCAGTGCCGGCCTGCTGGGCCTGCATGACTTCGGGGCCTTTTGCAAGCACCGCCCGAACGCCTCGACAACGCGGCAGCTGCAACGCCTAGATTGGAAGCGCGAGCCGCACGGCGTCGTCGTCGCGACCGTCCAGGCCGATGCGTTCTGCCACCACATGGTGCGCGGGCTTGTCGGCTGCCTCCTCGCGGTCGGCGAGGGTCAGCGGCCGGTCGACTGGCCGGTCTCGCTGCTGGGCGCTACCGCGCGCTGCGGCGCGATCCCGGTGGCCCCGGCGCACGGTCTCACCCTGGTCGAGGTGGTCTATCCGGACGACGCCGATCTCGCGACCCGAACCCGGCTGACCCGGTCGCGACGGTAAGCGCTCCAAGATCAGCCGACGACCGGCCAATCGATCGACGACGAGGTCCGGCATCTGCAAGTCGCCTCATCGGTCCGACACTGCACTCGGACCCAGCCATACCGGTCGGTCAGGGTTGGTCGAGGGCGAGGGCGGTGATCTGGGCGGCCGCCTCGTCGCGGTCGGCGCCGCGCCCCACTGCCAGCCCCAGCAGGTACGTCGTCAGCGGCGCGGCTGGTCGGGCCACGCCGTGTGCCGAATCTCGGGCCAGGTCGAGGATCAGGTCGATCTCGTCCTGATCAAGTCCCTCGGGCAGACCCAGCTCGGCGACCACCCGGTCGGTCCACTCTCGAAGCTCACTCACCCGCCACCTCACTGCGCTCACTCATCGTCTCAACCACTCCTTCGCCTGACGCAGATCTTCAGCAGTGTCACAATCCCACCACGGTGGGGGGGTACCCGCCGGAACATCCCACGACACCCGAACCACGTCCAGCGCTGCGACGGTGGCCCGCAGCGAGGCGCCTACGACGGTTGGAAGGGCCGCGACAGCCGTGCGAAGCGCGGCCACCCGCCACACCCCGAGCAGCAGTTGGTCGCGTCCGGTGTCATCGACCAGGACGGCGCCGTCGGCAACCGAGTCGAGCAGGGCGGTGATCACCGGGTGGGTCAGGAACGGGAGATCGGCCGCGAGCACCGCGAGCAGGTCGACTTCGGTGCGCAATGCGGCCAGGCCGGCCGCCAGGGCGGCTACGGGACCGCCGCCGGCCGGCTCCTCGCGGAGCAACCGGACGCCGGCCGGCACCGACATCGCCGGCCCCACGACGATTCGCGGGTCCGCTTCCGGCACCGAATCGAGCACGAGGTCGAGCAGCCGCCGCCCGCCCAGGCGCAGCTCGGGCTTGGCCTGTCCGCGCAGCCGACGAGCCGCTCCACCGGCCAGCACGACGGCGGCGTACGGCGGATTCACAGCAGCCAACGCTAGCCCCGGGGCCGCGTAGCCTAGGTGGCATGGGCAGGGTCACCAGCCGGCGCTCGATTGTGCGCATCGACGGGCAGACGGTACGGCGGCGGACAGACACCGTCGCGGCCGAGGAACCGTTGGAGATCCGCCTCGACGGAACCCCGCTGTCCATCACCATGCGGACCCCGGGCGACGACTTCGACCTCGTGCACGGTTTCCTTGCCACCGAAGGGATCGTGGCCGACCTGGAGTCCGTACGGACCATGCGTTACTGCGCCGGCACCGACGCGGATGGCAAGCAGACCTACAACGTCATCGATGTCGCACTCGCCGACGGCGTAGCGAGGCCCGATCTCTCGCTGGAGCGGAACTTCTACACGACGAGTTCCTGTGGCGTGTGTGGCAAGGCCAGTATCGACGCGATCCGGACCCGGTCCGCGTACGACGTGACCACCGATCCCACCGTGGTCGCGAGCACTGTCCTCAGTGGACTGCCGGACAGCCTGCGCAAGCAGCAACGGGTCTTCGAGCGCACCGGCGGTCTGCACGCGGCCGGGTTGTTCACCTCGGACGGTGACCTGCTCTGCCTGCGCGAGGACGTCGGCCGGCACAACGCCGTCGACAAGACGATCGGCTGGGCGCTGCGCGAGGACAAGCTGCCTCTGACCAGCTGCGTGCTGATGGTGTCCGGCCGGGCCTCCTTCGAACTGACCCAAAAGGCTCTGATGGCCGGCATTCCTGTGCTCGCGGCCGTTTCGGCTCCCAGCTCCCTGGCTGTCGAATTGGCCGCGGAGTCGGGGCTGACCCTCATCGGATTCCTGCGCGGCCGCACCATGAACGTGTACGCCGGAGAGCAGCGGATCCGGGTCGCATCGCAGTGACCGAGGACAGTGCAGCGCCGCGCCCGCTGAGCATGGGAGAACTCATTCGACGGCAACGTGAACTCGCCGCGCTCCCGATGCGCCAACTGGCCACGATGGTCGGAATCTCCAACCCTTACCTTTCCCAGATCGAGCGCGGTCTGCGAGCTCCCTCCGAGCAGGTACTGGAGGCCATTGCGACGAACCTGCGGACTACTGCGGAGGAGCTGTACGCCGCTGCCGGCTCCGACTCAGCCGACGAGGACGCGCTGCGGTCCGGTGTTCCAGACGCAATCAGGGACGATCCGGACCTGAGCGCCCGGCAGAAGCAGGCGCTCACCGATGTCTACGAGGCGTTCCGGGAAGCCTCGATCGACCGGCGGGGTAACCGGCGCCAGAGCGGCCGAAAGCCGCCGGGCTAGACGCCGCCGCTGCCGCGTCGGCCGGGGCGAAACCTGTCAGCTGGCCCCCTGAAGGGCGAACCAGGCCCCGGCTCGGGGCACTCACCGAGCGGTCCAACCCTGATCCATCGTCACCGGTACACCGGTGAACGATCGTCCGCCGGGCCCAGCCAGGAATGCCACGACCTCGGCCACTTCAGCCGGCTCGATCAGCCGTTTTACGGCGTGCGGAGCAAGGATCACTTCCTCGAGTACCCGCTCCTCGGACAGTCCGTGCACCCGGGCTTGGTCGGCGATCTGCCTTTCCACCAGCGGAGTGCGTACATACCCGGGACAGACCGCCGTGGCGGTGATGCCCACCGCGGCTCCTTCCAGGGCCAGGGTCTTGACCAAACCGAGTACGCCGTGCTTGGCCGAGACATACCCGGCCTTGTACGGCGAGGCGGCCAACGCGTGCGCTGAGGCGATCGCGATGAAGCGACCACCACCGGGCGCCGCGGTCAGTGCTGGCCAACCGTATTTGGCCAGCAGGAAGGGGCTGGTGAGCAGGATGGACAGCAAGCCGTCCCACCTGTCCTCGTCGAAGTCGGCGATGGGCGACACGTGCTGGAATCCGGCGTTGGCCACCACGATGTCCAGCCGTCCGAAGGCGTCCAAGGCGGCTTGCACAGCCGCTCGATTGCCCTCCCGCGAACTCAGGTCGGCCTGGTGCGGGGTACCTGGTGCGTCCACCGGCAGCACGAGGTCAACCGAGAGCACTTCGGCTCCGTCGGCCACGAACCGACCGGCGATCGCACGTCCGATCCCGCTGCCGGCCCCGGTGACCAGCGCCACGCGGCGTGTCGATGCCCCCACGGGAGTGTTGTGTCTACTTGAGCATCTCGCGGGCGGCGTTGGTGTAGAGCGAGGTCATCTCCTTGAGGAACGTGGCGTGCGTGGTGATGAGCGCCGAGCCCCAGGGGCTCTTCTCGGCGGCCCGCTGCTCGAAGTCGATGACGCTCTGCACGGCCTTTTCGTAGCCGTCCAGCGAGACCTCCGCTGCGCTCTTGGCCGAGGCAAGCAGCCGCTCCTGCAACTCGCGGGTGCGCTCGACGGTCTGCTCGAGATCCGGGACGAACGCCCCGAAGTCAGCGTCGGTCTGGGGCTGGTCGGTGGTCTGGGTCTTGGTGGGCATCTGCGCTCCTCAAAATGATGTCAAAACAGTCGTTAGCAACGTTAGCAGACAGTTGCTAACAGGCCGATCTCGAGACGCGTGTGCCTCGTCACATGTCCATTCCGCCGTTGACGCCCCAGACCTGACCGGTGATGTACGACGAGGCGTCCGCGGCGAGGAAGTGCACGACTCGGGCAATCTCCTCCGGCCGGCCCAGCCGGGCCAGTGGGATCTGGGCGGTGATCTTGTCCATCACCTTTTCCGGGATGCTTTCCATCATCTCGGTGGCGATGAAACCGGGAGTCACCGTGTTGACGGTGATGCCGATCGTGTCGTCGGTGAGCCGTCCTGATTTCTTCAGGGAGTACAGCGCCTCCTTGGCCATCGTCTTGGTCAACCCGAACAGCCCGGACTTGCTCGCCGCGTAGTTGGCCTGGCCGATGTTGCCCGTCTCGCCGATGACCGAGGAGACGTTGATGATGCGGCCGCTGCCGCGTTCGACCATGTGAGCCAAAGCGGCCTGCGACATGAAGAACGCACCCGAGAGGTTCACGTCAAGGACCTTGTGCCAGTCCTCGTCAGTCATCCTTGCCACGGTCTTGTCGATGGTGATGCCGGCGTTGTTGACGAGGATGTCCAGTCGTCCGTGCTCGTCGATCACCTCGGCCACGGTGCGGCGGCAGTCCGCTGAGGAGCCGATGTTGCCCTGATGGACGCTCACCGGCACGCCGAAGTCGCGCTCGTAGTCGCTCTGAAACTCCTCGGCCTTGGCGGTGTTCGAGCTGTAGCCGGCCGCGACCGACGCTCCCTGGCCGGCCAGGCTGCGACAGATCGCCGCTCCGATCCCTCGGGTTCCGCCGGTGACAAAGGCGACCCGCCCGTCCAACTTGCCGGCGCCGCCTGCTTCCGCGGTGCCGCTGGTCGTCTCAGTGACTGTCACGTGCTTCTCCTTTTGGGTGCGGTGTCACGGTCTGCGCCCGAACGCTGGCCGAGCCAGTCGGTGATGTGCGGCCAGGTTTCCTTGCGTGCCTTGGAACCGGCCATCAGCCCGATGTGCCCACCGGGCCGGTCGAGGTGACTCACGTCGACGCTGCTGATCGCATCGAGAAACGGCATTGTGGTGTGCCGGGGAGCGATGTGGTCGGCGCCGGCCGTCACCACCAGGACGTTGGCCGTGATCTGCGCCAGATCGACCCGCCTCCCGCGCAGCCGCAGCAGCCCGCGAATAAGACGGTTCTCCTTGTACATCCAGGTGATCCACTCGCGGTAGGCGGCGGAGGGGAACGGCGGATTGTCGGCCACCCACTTGGCCATGGACTGGTATGCGACGCGGTTCGCCGTACCGGCTCGGACCGAGTCGAAGAGCTTGCGGTACGTCGTCACGAAGTTGGCGACCGGCTTCATCATCTTGTTGGCGATGTCCACGAGACCGCCGGGGACGGCGGTGAAGGCGTCGGCTACCTGGTCCACGTCGAAGGAATCCCGGCCGACCCAGGTGGTGTAAAGGGACACGCCGGTGTCGACCGGCATCGTCAGGAGTACGAGGTTGCGCAGCGGGCTGTCATCGGGCTCCAGCGTCGCGTACATCGCTGAGAGCGTGGCCCCGATGCACCAGCCGATGATCGACAGCTCCCGCTGTCCGCTGGCGACAAGCACCTCGCGCACCGACCACGGGATCTCGTCGCAGACGTAGTTGGCCAAGCCCATGTCGGCGTCTTCGTCGTCCGGCACCCCCCAGTCCAGGAGGAAGACGTCGTAGCCGTCCTCCAGCAGGTGCTCGACAAAGGAGTTCCCGGGCCGCAGGTCGAAGATGTCCGGCCGGTTGATGAGCGCGAAGATCAGCAACACCGGGACCGGATGCCGGCGGACCGCACTGCGGTAGCGCCACAGGGTCACCTTGCGGTGGGTCCACACGATGTCCTTCGGGGTCGCGCCGATGACCGCGTCGCCGGTCGTCAGCACGATGTTCGCGGTCTCCGCGAGTTGCCTGGGCAACGACGTCAGCTGGCTCACGGCTTGGCCCTTGGCATCGGCCGACGCGGCGGCGGTGGTGGTTCGCGGTCTTGCAGGAGGCGGAGTTCCTGTAGGACCAGCTCGAGCTTGTCCTCCGTCCGGGCCAGTTGCCGCGACAGCCGGGCGACGTCGCTGCGGCCGGCTAACCGCAGGGTGCGGATCAACGTGTCGGCGGCATCGCCGCCCACCTTGATCAGTGCTACCACGTTGCTTGTCAGCAGCGAGAGCAGTTCGGCGAAGCCGTTGCTGGCTACCAGGCCCTCCATCGCCTCGCTGGCTCTGGATTCGGCGTCTTCGTAGAGCCGCTGGATCTGCTCGGCGGGGGTGCCAGCGCGGGCGGTGCTCGCCTCGGTCGGTTCGCTGGGCGGTTGGGCCACCATGGTCAGCTCCGCTCGAAGAGAGCGGCGATGCCTTGTCCGCCGCCGATGCACATGGTGACCACCGCGTACCGGCCGTCGATGCGGGCGAGTTCATGCAGCGCCTTGACGACCAGGATGGCGCCGGTGGCGCCGATCGGATGGCCCAGCGAGATGCCGCTGCCGTTGGGATTGGTCTTGTCCTCCGGCAGCTCCAGGTCGCGCACCACGGCCAACGCTTGAGCGGCGAACGCTTCGTTGACCTCGAACACGTCGATGTCGGCGACTTCCAGGCCTGCCCTGTCGAGCAACGCCCGCACGGCCGGCACGGGACCGATGCCCATGTACTTCGGCTCCACGCCGACATGCGAGTAGGCGACCAGCCGGCCCATCGGGGTCAGTCCACGTTGCTTCGCGACGTCGGCGGTGGCCAGCACGACCGCCGCGGCCGCGTCGTTGACGCCGGAGGAGTTGCCGGCCGTCACCGAACCGTCCTTGCTGAACGCGGGACGCAGCTTGGCCATGTCCTCGATCGTGACGCCCTCACGGATGTGCTCGTCGGCTGAGACCGTCGTGGTCCCTTTCCGATCGGGTACCTGCACGGGCAGAATCTGCTCGCCGAACACACCGTTCGCGGTGGCCTTGGCCGCCCGCTGGTGGCTCTCCACCGCCAGCGCGTCCTGATCCTCCCGGCTGATCCCCCACCTGCCCGCGACATTCTCGGCGGTGATGCCCATGTGGCAGTCGTCGAACGGGTCGGTCAGCGCTCCGACCATGGCATCGATCGTTGCCCCGTCACCCATCCGCTGTCCCCAGCGCAGCCCCGGCAGCCAGTACTGTCCGCGGCTCATCGATTCTGCGCCGCCGGCGACGGCCATCTCGGCCTCGCCCAGGGCGAGCGTCTGCGCGGCGGACACGATCGCCTGCAACCCGCTGCCGCACAGCCGGTTCAGCGTGAACGCCGGGGTTTCCACCGGGAGGCCGGCGTTGACCGCGGCCACCCGGGACAAGTACATGTCGCGGGCTTCGGTGTGGATGACGTTGCCGAAGACCACATGGCCGATGTCGGCCGGCTCTACGCCGGCGCGAGACACCGCTGCTCGGGTGACCAGCGTCGCCAGATCAGCCGGCGGGACGTCTTTCAGCCCACCGCCATACTTGCCGATCGGTGTGCGCACTCCGCTGAGCACGACGACGTCATGGGGTCCTGACATGGTTGCCTCCTGAAGCAGTTGAGGTGCCTGTGCAGATCATGGTCTAGGCGCGGCTGGTCCTCACCTCGGCAGCGGGTCAGGCGCTGTGATCTCCGCCGCGCAGCTGGGAGATCAGGTGCGGCAGCAGCGGGCCGAGCACCGCCAGGCCGTCTTTCACCCCGCCGGTGGAACCTGGCAGGTTGACGATCAGCGTTTGGCCGATCAGCCCCGCGACGCCGCGCGACAGCACCGCCGTCGGGACGGTAGGGGCGCCGTAGGTGCGGATCGCCTCGGCGAGGCCGGGGGCCTCCCGCTGGATAACGTCGCGGGTCGCCTCGGGGGTGATGTCGGTGGGGCTGCAACCGGTCCCGCCGGTTGTCACGACCAGGTCGACACCCGCGGTGGCCGCCTCCCGAAGCACCGCACCGAGCTGCGCACGGTCGTCGGGCAGCACTACCGGCTCGGCAACCGCCAGCCCCAAGTCGCGCAGCCCCGCCGCAAGGGTCTGCCCGGAGCGGTCGGCGTACACCCCGGCGGCGGCGCGGTTGGACGCCGTCACGACGACTGCCCGCGCCCCCTCCGGGATCGTCATGAGACCGCCTCCGTCCGGGAGCACACACTGAGCCCACCCTGCGCAAAGCGCACGAGAGCGGACCGGCAGAAGGCGGGCGGGGTCACGGTCGGGGGAGTCATCATCGCTCCCACGGTCCGGTCTTGCCGCCGGTCTTGGACAGCACCCGCACGTCGGTGATCACGGCCGCGGGGTCCACCGCCTTGACCATGTCGATCACCGTCAATCCGGCGCAGGCGACCGCGGTCAGGGCTTCCATCTCCACGCCCGTCCGGTCCGCCGTTCGTGCCACCGCCGTGATCTCCACGGCATCATCGGCGACGGACAAGTCCACGGTCACGCCGTGCAGCGCGATCGGATGGCACAGCGGCACCAGGTCCGGCGTCCGCTTCGCACCTTGGATGCCGGCAATTCGCGCCACCGCGAGTACGTCGCCCTTGGGCACTCCGTCGCCCCGCAGCAGTCCTACGACGACGGCCGAGACCAGCACCCGTCCCGCCGCGGTCGCGGTGCGAACCGTGACGTCCTTGGCGCTCACGTCGACCATCCGCGCCGCGCCAGCACTGTCTACATGGGACAGTCGAGGCTCGGTCATCGCTGGCCCGCCTCGTGCGCTCTGTCATGGCGCGCTTCGCGCGCGAGTCGCCTCCGCTCCTCGGAGCCGCCCGGCGGGCAGATCCGGAGCCAGGCCGCGGTCGCGTCTTCAGGCCCGCCGGGCAACTCCTGCGATGCTCGGCTCGAATCATGGCGCGCTTCGCGCGCGAGTCGCCTCCGCTCCTCGGAGCCGCCCGGCGGGCAGATCCGGAGCCAGGCCGCGGTCGCGTCTTCAGGCCCGCCGGGCAACTCCTGCGATGCTCGGCTCGAAT
>JACCTY010000020.1 GCA_013812145.1 Geodermatophilaceae bacterium
AACTTCCTCGTCGTCGACGAGGACCGGGTCGCCCGGCAGATCGCCGAACGTCGCTCGGCTCGCGAGCGCAACGCGATGCAGGCCAAGACCCGCCGGCGGGTGTCGTTGGAGGACCTGGACAAGGCCATCGCCGAGGGCAAGATCGACCAGCTCACGTTGATCCTCAAGGGCGACGGGTCCGGTTCGGTCGAGGCGCTCGAGGACGCCCTGATGCAGATCGAGGTCTCCGACGAGGTAGGCCTCCGCGTGGTCCACCGTGGCGTCGGTGGCATCACGCAGGACGACGTCAACCTGGCCTCGGCAACCGACGCGGTCATCATCGGCTTCAACGTCCGGCCCGAGACCAAGGTCAGGGAGTACGCCGACCGAGAGGGCATCGACGTCCGCTACTACTCGGTCATCTATCAGGCGATCGAGCAGGTCGAGGCGGCTCTCAAGGGCATGCTCAAGCCGGAGTTCGAGGAGGCCCAGCTCGGTACGGCGGAGGTTCGCGAGGTCTTCCGAGTGCCACGAATCGGCAACATCGCCGGTTCGCTGGTTCGCTCGGGCACGATCACGCGCAACAGCAGGGCTCGGTTGATTCGCGATGGCGTGGTCGTGGCCGATGGCCTCACCGTGGACTCGCTGCGCCGGTTCAAGGACGACGCGACCGAGGTGCGCGACGGCTACGAGTGCGGTATCGGTCTGGGGTCGTTCAACGACATCAAGATCGACGACGTGATCGAGACGTTCGAGATGCGCGAGAAGCCGCGTACCTGACCATGTTCACGGGGACGCTCGTCGTCGACGTGCTGCTGGGTGACGTGCACTCGCTCAAGGGCAAGCGCGCCGTCGTTCGCCCGATCGTGGCCGAGCTGCGCCGCCGGTATTCCGTGTCCGCCGCTGAGGTGGGGGACACCGACCTGCACCGGCGGGCGCAGCTCGGCATCGCCACGGTGGCCGGGGACGCGGGGCATGTCACGGCGGTGCTCGACACCTGCGAGCGGTGGGTGGCCGGGCGGCCGGACATCGAACTGCTGTCGACCCACCGCCAGCTGTTCAGTTCTGAGGACTGACGCCCTCGCTCCGGCGAGGTCGCCGACGACTAGAAGGGGTCTTCCCATGGCCGACGCCCCACGGGCGCGCAAGCTCGCCGTCCGGATCAAGGAGATCGTGGCGTCCACGCTGGAGATGCAGGTCAAGGACCCTCGCCTCGGCATGGTGACGATCACCGACACCCGGGTGACCCCCGACCTGCGCGAGGCCACCGTCTTCTACACCGTGTACGGCGACGACGCGGCGCAGGCCGACAGCGCGATCGCACTGGAATCGGCTCGCGGGGTACTGCGCTCGGCCGTGGGCAAGCAGACCGGCGTCAAATTCACCCCGACGCTGGCGTTCGTCACGGACACCGTTCCTGTCATCACCCGGGAACTCGACGATGCCCTCGCCCGTGCCCGCGCGGCCGACGCCGAACTCGCCCGGGTGCGCAGCGGGGCGTCCTACGCCGGGGACGCCGACCCCTATCGCGTTCCGCGCGAGTCCGAGGACGACTCCGACCCGCGGTGACGTCCGAGCCCGAGTCGGGCAGCCAGCGCAGCGTGCTGTCGCTGGCGGTACCTGCGCTCGCCGTACTGGCAGCCGAGCCGCTGTACCTGCTGGTCGACACAGCGGTCGTCGGCCACCTCGGCGCGCTGTCGCTGGCGGGGCTGGCGATCGGCGGCGCGCTCTTCGCGGTCGCCGCGGTGCAGTTCAACTTCCTGGCGTACGGCACCACCGCCAGGGCGGCCCGCCTGCACGGCCTCGGCCGGCGGGAGGCGGCCGTCGCCGAAGGCGTGCAGGCCTCGTGGCTGGCCCTGGCGATCGGGCTGGTCATGGTCGCCGTCATCCAGGTCTTCGCCGGGCCGCTGACCACTTTGCTGGCCGGCGGAGCGACTCTCGAGCAGGCCGCCGCAGAGCAGTGGCTGCGGATCGCCGTACTCGGAGCTCCGTTCCTCCTGCTCAGCCTGGCCGGCAACGGCTGGATGCGCGGGGTCCAGGACACCAAGCGACCATGGCGCTACGTGTTGTTCGCCAATGCGTTGTCGGCCGTGCTCTGCCCCGTCCTGGTCTACGGCGCCGGCCTGGGACTGCCCGGCTCGGCGGTGGCCAACGTGGTGGCCCAGCTGGTGGGCGGTGTGCTCTTCCTGCGCGCGCTGCAGCGGACCGGGGTGGCGATTCGTCCCGATCGTGTGATCCTGCTCGCTCAGCTCAGGGTCGGCCGGGACCTGACCGCCCGAACGGTCGCCCTGCAGGCCTGCTTCCTGATCGCCGCAGCGGTCGCTGCCCGGCTGGGCACGGCTCAGGTCGGCGCCCACCAGATCGCGCTGCAGCTGTTCTTCTTTCTCGCCCTGGTGCTTGACTCGTTCGCGATCGCCGCGCAGGCGCTGGTCGGTGAAAGCCTGGGCGCCGGCAGGGTGGATCAGGCGCGGGCCACCGCCTGGCGGGTCACCCGCTACGGCGCGGCCGTGGGCGGCCTGGCCGCCGTGTTGCTGCTCGCCGGTTTCGACCTGATCCCCCGGGTTTTCACCCCCGACGAGGCGGTCGTCGAACAGGCTCAGCGGGTCTGGTGGTGGTTTGCCGTGATGCAGCCGGTGGCCGGAGTCGTGTTCGCGCTGGACGGGGTGCTGATGGGCGCGGGCGACGTCGCCTACCTGCGGTCGCTCACGCTGGCTGCCAGCGTCGTCGGGTTCCTGCCGCTGCTGCTGTTGACGCTGCCGCTGGATCTGGGGCTGCCCGGGGTGTGGGCCGGTCTGGTGCTGCTGATCGTGATCCGCCTCCTCGGATTGGTCTGGCGTGTCCGCAGTGGCCGGTGGGCGGTCGTGGGAGCGCGGGCGTGACCAATGGGCTCGTCGTTGTCGACAAGCCGACCGGCTGGACCTCGCACGACGTCGTCGGGCGGGTACGCCGGATCGTCGGGACCCGGCGGGTGGGGCACGCCGGCACGCTGGACCCGATGGCGACGGGGGTGCTCGTGCTCGGGGTGGAGCGGGCGACGAAGCTGCTCGGGCATCTCGCGCTGACCGACAAGTCGTACACGGCCACGATCCGGCTCGGGGAGTCCACGGTCACCGACGACGCCGAGGGTGAAGTGCTTGTCGCCGTACCTGCGGATCGGGTCACCGAGGGCGCGGTCCGAGCGGCGATGCTGGAGCTGACCGGGCGGATCGAACAGGTGCCGTCGCAGGTCAGTGCGATCAAGGTGGACGGCAAACGGTCGTACGCGCGGGTGCGCTCGGGCGAGCAGGTCGTGCTGGCGCCACGTGCGGTCACCGTGTCCCGGTTCGAGCTGGTCACGGCTGCCACGCCGCGCGCCGGCGTGCTGGATGTCTCGGTGCAGGTGCACTGCTCGACCGGCACCTACGTCCGGGCACTGGCGCGGGACCTCGGAGCCCGGCTCGGCGTGGGCGGACACCTGACGGTGCTGCGTCGTACCCGGGTGGGACCGTTCGACCTCGACGCCGCCCTCACGTTGGAGGCCTTGGCCGGTGCCGCCGAGCCGGTGCTGATCGGTCTGGACGATGCGGTCGCCGGCTGCTTCCCGCGCCGGGACGTCGACGACGGGCAAGCCCGGGCGGTCGGCCACGGTGGCCGGCTTCCCCCGATGGGGCTGTCCGGTCCGTATGGCGTGTTCGGCCCGGACGGGCACGTCATCGCCTTGATGGCGGAGCGCGACGGCGTTGCGAGGTCGTTGGTGGTGCTAAACCCCGCCTGACTGCTCAGGCTAGGGCATCATCTACGGCACACTTGATGCACGACTTGCTATCATGTCCTCATGAGCCGCACCACGATTGACCTTGATGACGAGAAGTTAGCGGCCGCGGCACGGGAGCTTGGAACGACAAGCAAGGTGCAGACCGTCAATGCCGCGCTCGCGTTTGCGGCGGGGCGTCGACTGCGGAACGAGGCCTTCGCCGACCCGTTGATCTGGGGGAGCCCGGACCTTGCTGACCCGGAGGTGCGGGCCGCGGGCCGGCGGTGATCCCATCCGGGCTCTACCTGGCCGACACGAGCGCGATCGCCCGTGTCGGCGATGAGGTAGTGCATGCGGAGCTCGACCGGCTTGGCAGGCTCGGTCTCCTTGCCACCTGCGTCACCGTCGATCTAGAGGTTGGGTACTCAGCGCGTGACCCAGCCGGTTACTCGACCACTGCCCATCGGCGAGCGGCCGGCTTTGTCGAGCTGCCGCTACACGCCGAGATCGGCCGGCGTGCACAGGCCGTTCAGGCGATGCTGGCGCGGCGTAGTCAGCACCGAGCGGCCGGCATCGTCGACCTGCTCACCGCAGCAATAGCCGAGCACTACGCGGCGATTGTGCTGCACTACGACAGCGACTTCGACTCGATAGCCGCGGTGACGGGCCAGCAGGTGCACTGGGTGGCGCCGCGCGGAACAGCACGCTGATCGGCGACTGGGCCCGACAGGCTGCGCGGACAAAGCGGACAACCGTTAGCGTGGATACACACGGTTGTCGCCCGGCCGAAGGAGTGTCATGCAGCTGTCGCAGCGTCTGGGCGCAGAGTTCCTCGGAACGTTCTGGTTGGTCTTCGGCGGCTGCGGGAGCGCCGTACTGGCCGCGGCATTCCCAGAAGTCGGCATCGGGCTGCTCGGCGTCTCGCTGGCCTTTGGGCTCACCGTCCTGACGATGGCCTACGCCTTTGGGCACATCTCGGGAGGCCACTTCAATCCTGCCGTCACGGTCGGGCTGTGGCTGGGCCGGCGGCTGCCCGCGAAAGACGTCGCGCCGTACGTCGTGACCCAGGTGATCGCCGCCGTCGTGGCCGCGGCACTGCTGTTGGTCGTCGCCAACGGTTCCCCCGATTACAGCCTGGCCGAGAACGGCCTGGCCGCGAACGGGTACGGCGAGAACTCACCCGGCGGTTACGGCGTCGGATCAGCGCTGGTGATCGAGCTGGTGCTGACCTTGTTCTTCCTCCTGATCATCCTCGGAGCTACCGACCGCCGGGCGCCCAAGGGGTTCGGACCGCTCGCGATCGGCCTGTCCCTGTCGCTGATCCACCTGATCTCCATCCCGGTCACCAACACGTCGGTGAATCCGGCCCGGTCCACCGGACCGGCGCTCTTCGTCGACGGCGCCCTCGCGCAGCTGTGGCTGTTCTGGCTGGCGCCGCTCGTCGGTGCTGTCATCGCCGGGCTGGCCTACCGATTCATCACCGGCGAGACCGGGCAGGAGGCCATCGCCGGTGCAGCCCAGGACGTCCCGGCCTCCGACATGTCCATCGGTGATCTTCCGGTCGCTGCCGAAGACAGGGGGCCGGCACCCGGCAGCAGCGACCGGTGAGGGCCGCGCGCGGCTGGCACCTGGTGACTGCGGCGATCTCCGGCTCGTCGTTGCTGCTGCAGCTCGTCATCATCCTGGCCCGGGACAACGACACCGTCCTGGTCCGGCTGGTTCGGCTGTTCAGCTTCTTCACGATCCAGAGCAACATCATCGTGACGGTGGTGGCGGTGACACTGTTCCTCGGGCCGGACCGGGACGGGCCGGTATGGCGGATCGCCCGGCTGGCCAGCCTGGTCTGCATCACGGTGACCGGCATCGTCTACGTCACGGTCCTGCGCGGTCTGTACGAACTCACCCCGGCCGAGCGGGTGGCCGACACCGGGCTGCACTACCTGACCCCCGTGCTCGTCGTCGTCGGCTGGGTGCTGTTCGGGCCGCGGCCGCGAATCGGCGTACGCACGATCGCACTGACCCTGCTCTTCCCGGTGCTCTGGCTCGGGTACACCTTGGTGCGGGGTGAGCTGACCGACGAGTACCCGTATCCCTTCGTCGACGTAAACGCCGAGGGCTACCCGACGGTCGCCGTGAACTGCGTGCTCGTGACTGCATTGTTCCTGGCCGTGTCAGGGGTGTACCGGCTCCTGGACACCCGGCTCAGAGCGGTCCGGAGTTCGCCAGCAGAGCCTGCCTCCACGCTTCGTGGGCATGGGAGGAGCCAGTCGTCGCCGTGATGAACTCGCGGAGCGTGGCGGCGAAGCGGTCCGGCTCGTCGCACTGGGGAAAGTGTCCTGATCGCTCGAACACGGCGAGCTGGCTGCCGGCCACCGCCTCATGAGCGGCGTAGGCGTGGGTGACCGGGATGACCGCGTCCCGTGCCCCCCAGACCACCAGCAGCGGCGTACGGGCAGCCAGGTAGAAGCGGTCGGTGCCGCTGACCCGCTGCCCACCGATGTCCACCACGCTGCGAGCGGTGTGCACGAATGCGGCGCGGGCATCGCGCTCGGTCAGGGAGGACAGGGCGGAGGCCACCTCGGTCATTGCCGGGCCGATCCGCAGCGGCAGCAGGGACAGCACCCGGCCCACAGACCGGCGCAGAGCGCTGCCCAGCCGGCGGGTCCGTGGGTTGAGGACCAGGGGCAGGACGTACTCGGCGCCGGGCAGGCTGACCGCCCGCAGGGCGATCGAAACATCCTTGCCGAGACCTCCGGAATCGACCAGGACGAGCCGCTGGACGAACTGCGGGTACTGGTAGAGGAACTGCATGGCCACTCCGCCGCCCAAACTGTGCCCGACGACCGTGGCCGAGTCGATGTCCAGGGCGACCAGAAGGTCACGTACCAGGCTCGCAAAGGCGCCTAGGGAGTAGTCACCGGGCGGCTTCTCCGAGGCGCCGTGGCCGAGCATGTCCGGGGCGATCACCCGGTGGTCAGCGCCCAGACGGCGGAGCGTCTGCTCCCAGCTGGCCGAGCTGCTGGCCAGGCCGTGCAGCAGCAGGACAGTGGGCCCGTCGTCGCCGGCCGTGCGGTAACTGAGCCGGTGACCGTGCAGGCTGACCTGCTCGGTGCGGACGATGTCACCCACGAGTAGGAACCCTAGTAGCCACGCGCTCCCGAGCCGCGGCTACGGTGATCGTGGGAGTTCGCGGACAGCGAGGAGGAACCGGATGCCCCGAACGCTCAGCGCGGACTTGCCGCTCACGATCGAGCCCGGCGGCCGGCGGATGCCGGACGCCGAGCGGGCCCGTGTTCTGGACAACCCCGGCTTCGGTCAGGTCTTCACCGACCACATGGTCACGGTCCGGTGGATCAAGGGTCAGGGCTGGTGCGAGGCTCGGCTGTCGGCGTACGCGCCGCTGACGATGGATCCCAGCGCGGCCGTCCTGCACTACGCGCAATCGATCTTCGAGGGGCTCAAGGCCTACCACCAGGATGACGGCGGCATCGCGACGTTCCGTCCCGACGCCAATGCGCGCCGGTTCGGCCGGTCGGCGGCCCGATTGGCGATGCCCATCGTCCCGGAAGATGCGTTCGTCGCCGCGGTCGATGCGCTCATCGACGTCGACCGGGACTGGATCCCGACCGGTGCGGAGAAGAGCCTCTACATCCGGCCTTTCATGATCGCTACCGAGGCGTTCCTGGGGGTGCGGCCATCGACGCGCTACCTGTTCCTGGTCATCGCCTCGCCGGCCGGCGACTACTTCCCGCAAGGTGTCGAACCGGTGTCGGTCTACATCAGCGAGGACTACGTTCGGGCAGCGCCGGGTGGCACCGGTGAAGCCAAGGCAGCGGGCAACTACGCGGCCAGCCTGCTCGCGCAGCAGCAGGCCGCCGAGGAGGGCTGCGACCAGGTCGTCTGGATCGACGCGGTCGAACGCCGGTACGTCGAGGAGATGGGTGGGATGAACCTGTTCTTCGTCCTCGGCGCCGGCCCCGACGCCGAGCTGATCACCCCGGAACTGACCGGCACGCTGCTCCCCGGGATCACCCGAGACTCCCTCATCACCCTCGCCAAGGACGCTGGTTACCGCGTCAGCGAACGCCGCTTCTCCGTCGACGAGTGGAGAGACACGGCGGCCGAGGGCACGCTCACCGAGACGTTCGCGTGTGGCACCGCAGCGGTGATCACTCCGGTGGGCCACGTCAAGGCGAAGACCGGCGACTTCACGATCGCCGACGGCGGCACGGGGCCGATCACGCTCCGGCTGCGCCAGCAGCTGCTGGACATCCAGCACGGGCGGGTGGGCGACACCCGAGGCTGGGTGCACAGGATCGCCTGATGCAGCGCTGGCGTGGCATGGACGCCACCCCGTCCGGCTGGGGACGGTCCGTCGTCACCATCGGCATGTACGACGGGGTCCATCGCGGCCACCAGCAGATCATCAGCGCCGCCGTGCACCGAGCCAGCGAGCTGTCGCTGCCGTCGGTGCTGATCACCTTCGATCCGCACCCCAGCGAAGTGGTCAGGCCGGGGTCACACCCCCTGATCCTCACGTCGCCGGCCCGCAAGGCAACCCTCGTCGAGGACCTCGGTGCCGACGCGCTCTGTGTGCTGCCGTTCACGCGGGACTTCAGCCGGCTCGCCCCCGACGAGTTCGTCCACCTCGTGCTGGTGGAGCGGCTGCACGTCGCCGCCGTGGTGGTGGGGGAGAACTTCCGGTTCGGGCACAAGGCCGCAGGCGACGTCGCGTTGCTCAGGAAACTCGGCCGGCGGTTCGGCTTCACCGCGGAGGGCGTCGAACTGCTTGCCGATGACGACGTGGAACTGTCCTCGACGTACGTCCGGGCGTGTGTAGCCGCCGGTGACATGGACCGCGCCTGCCGTGCGTTGGGCCGGCCGCACCGGATCGAGGGCGTCGTCGTACGCGGCGACGGCCGTGGGAAGGAACTCGGCTACCCGACGGCCAACGTCGAGCCGCCGGCACACACCGCGGTCCCCGCCGACGGTGTGTACGCCGGTCGCCTGGTCCGCACCGCGGGCCCGCTGACCGCGGCGATCTCGGTCGGCACGAACCCGACGTTCTCCGGCGAGCAGCGCCGGGTCGAGGCGTTCGTGCTCGACTTCGACAGCGACCTGTACGGCGAGCACGTCGGCGTGGAGTTCCTGCACCGGCTGCGGCCGATGCTGCGCTTCGACACCGTCGATGATCTGCTGGCCGAGATGGGGCGCGACGTGGAGCGGACCCGCGAGCTGCTGGGCTAGTCGTAGGCCGGTTGCGGCACCTCTGCGTCCACTGTCTGCCGGTTGCTCGGGAGCAGTGCACAAGATAGTGCCAATCCGCCCCGATGAAGTGGCACTTTTCGCTCCATCGCTACCGAGCAGCTCACGGCTGGTACTCTGGTAGCTGCTGAGTCGACCTCAGCCGTGTGTTGGTTGCCCTCGTGACAGAGACCGAGGGATGCACCTCGTAACAGACTGGAGAGTCAGTGCCGCTCGCAAGTGACCAGAAGCAGCAGATCATGACCGAATACGCGACGGTCGAGAACGACACCGGCTCCCCGGAGGTGCAGGTGGCCATGCTGACCAAGCGCATCGGCGACCTGACCGAGCACCTGCGCTTCCATAAGCACGATCACCACAGCCGCCGCGGCCTGCTGCTGCTCGTCGGGCAACGGCGCCGGCTGCTGAAGTACCTCGCCAAGACCGATATCACCCGTTACCGGTCGCTGATCGAACGACTCGGTCTACGTCGATAGCCGCACGATCCGCAGCACCCTGCCCGCGGCGCCCGTCGCGCGGCAGCCTACTCCGGGCCGGTGGCCCGCCACGTTCCACTCCGTGCCCTCACCGAAGAGGCAGGGTCTCGGTAGCAGGCAACGCTCGCCGGCCGGTCCTCGGTAGTGGCTCCCGGGAGCACAAGGCACCCGGCGGCTTCGATCGAAGACCGGACGCGAAGGTTGCGCGGAGCGTCGTACACCTCCGGCTCGGGCAACCGAAAGGACGCACTTGTCCGAGCACGACATCCATGAGTCAGTCGCGACCATCGACAACGGTCGCTTCGGCTCCCGCACCATCCGCTTCGAGACCGGCCGGTTGGCAAACCAGGCCGCCGGCGCCGCCGTCGCCTATCTCGGCGACACCATGCTGCTGTCGGCCACCACCGCCGGCAAGCACCCCAAGGAGCACTTCGACTTCTTTCCCCTGACCGTCGACGTCGAGGAGCGGATGTACGCCGCCGGGCGCATCCCCGGCTCGTTCTTCCGGCGCGAGGGCAGGCCGTCGGAGGACGCGATCCTCACCTGCCGGCTGATCGACCGGCCGCTGCGGCCAACCTTCGTCAAGGGGCTGCGCAACGAGGTTCAGGTAGTCATCACCGTCATGTCACTCGACCCCGACCACCTGTACGACGTCGTGGCGATCAATGCCGCGTCGATGTCCACCCAGCTGTCCGGTCTGCCGTTCTCCGGCCCGATCGGCGCAACTCGGATGGCCCTCGTCGAGGGCGAGTGGGTGGCCTTCCCTACCCAGACCGAGCTGGAGACCGCCGTGTTCGACATGGTCGTCGCCGGGCGGGTCACCGATGGCGATGTGGCCATCATGATGGTCGAGGCCGAGGCCACCAGGAATGCGCTGGACCTCGTTGCCGGCGGTGCCACCGCGCCGACCGAGGAGATCGTCTCGCAGGGACTCGAGGCCGCCAAGCCGTTCATCGCCGAGCTGTGCCGCGCCCAGCGTGAGCTGGCCGCAGCCGCGGCCAAGGAGACCGTGGTCTTCCCGCAGTTCCTGGACTACCAGGACGACGTGCTCGAGGCGGTCTCCGCGCAGGCCACAGCGGCGGTCGACCAGGCGTTGACCATCGCCGACAAGCTCGAGCGTGAGAGCGAGCTCGACCGGATCAAGGACGCGGCGAAGGACGCCCTCTGCGCTCAGTTCGAGGGACGGGAGAAGGAGATCAGCGGTGCGTTCCGCGCGGTCACCAAGAAGTCCGTCCGCCAGCGCATCCTGCGCGACAAGGTGCGCATTGACGGCCGGGGGTTGGCCGACATCCGGCCGCTGTCGGCCGAGGTCGAGGTCGTGCCGCGGGTGCACGGGTCGGCGCTGTTCGAGCGCGGCGAGACCCAGATCCTGGGCGTCACGACGCTGAACATGCTGCGCATGGAGCAGATGGTCGACACGTTGAACCCGGAGAACCGTAAGCGCTACATGCACAACTACAACTTCCCGCCGTACTCCACCGGCGAGACCGGCCGCGTGGGTTCGCCCAAGCGGCGCGAGATCGGCCACGGTGCGCTCGCCGAGCGCGCCCTGGTGCCGGTGCTGCCGCCCCGCGAGGAGTTCCCCTACGCGATCCGGCAGGTCTCCGAGGCGCTGGCATCCAACGGCTCGACCTCGATGGGCTCGGTCTGCGCGTCGACCATGGCGCTGTTGAACGCCGGGGTGCCGCTCAAGGCCCCGGTGGCGGGGATCGCGATGGGCCTGATCTCCGACACAGTCGACGGCAAGACCGAGTACGTCGCACTGACCGACATCCTCGGCGCCGAGGATGCCTTCGGTGACATGGACTTCAAGGTAGCCGGCACCAAGGACCTGGTCACGGCGCTGCAGCTGGACACCAAACTGGACGGGATCCCGTCGGAGGTGCTGTCCGCCGCGCTGACCCAGGCCCGGGCCGCTCGGCTGCACATCCTCGAGGTCATGACCGAGGCGATCGACGGACCCGACGAGATGAGCCCGTACGCACCGCGGGTCACCACGGTGCGCATCCCGGTGGACAAGATAGGTGCGGTGATCGGCCCGAAGGGCCAGATGATCAACGCGATCCAGGACGAGACCGGCGCGGACATCACCATCGAGGACGACGGCACGATCTACGTCGGCGCGTCCGACGGCCCGTCCGCGCAGGCGGCCGTGGACCGGATCAACGCCATCGCCAACCCGCAGATGCCGAAAGTTGGTGAGCGATTCTTAGGCACTGTGGTCAAGACGACCGCGTTCGGCGCCTTTGTTTCCTTGCTTCCCGGCAAGGACGGTCTGGTTCACATCAGCAAGCTCGGCAGCGGCAAGCGGATCAACAAGGTCGAGGACGTCGTCAACGTCGGGGACAAGCTGCAGGTCGAGATCCTGGACATCGACGCCCGCGGCAAGATCAGCCTAGGCCCGGTGGCCGACCCCGACGCCAGCGGTTCGCCGGCCGTCGATTGACCGCGTGGGCACCCATCCGCCGCGCCTGACCGGCACCGGCAGGGCGCAGACGCGGCAGCTCTCCCGGGGCACGGACGGCGGAGTAATCCGCCGGACCGTGCTGCCGGGCGGGCTCCGAGTGGTCACCGAATCCATGCCGGGGGTCCATTCGGCGACGTTCGGAGTGTGGGTCGGCGTCGGCTCGCGGGACGAGACGCCGCAACTGGCCGGGGCCTCGCACTTCTTGGAGCACCTGCTGTTCAAGGGCACCAAACGACGCTCGGCGCTGGAGATCGCGGCGGTGATGGACGCCGTCGGCGGTGAGATGAACGCGTTCACCGCCAAGGAGAGCACCTGCTTCTACGCGCACGTGATCGACAGCGATCTCCCGCTGGCGGTGGATGTGGTCTGCGACGTCGTCACGAACGCCGTGATCACGAGCCCGGACGTGGAGAGCGAGCGCGGTGTCATCCTGGAAGAGATCGCCATGCGCGACGACGACCCGAGCGACGCCGTACACGATCTGTTCGGTGAGACGCTGTACGGGTCCCATCCGCTCGGCCGACCGGTGATCGGCTCGGTCGCGACCATCGAGTCGTTGCAGCGAAGCCAGATCGCCGGCTACTACCGGCGCCGTTACCTGCCCGAGTCGATGGTCGTGGCGGCGGCCGGAAATGTCGACCACACGACCGTCGTCCGACTGGTGCGCGCCGCTTTCGGCTCGGTCCTGCGCCAGGGTGAAACCCCGGTCCCGCCTCGAACAGGGTCACCGCGGCGCCCGGCGCGGCCGGCGAACGCGGTCGGCGTGATCGACCGCGGCACCGAGCAGGCGCACGTCACACTCGGAGGGTTCGGCCTGGACCGCTGCGACGAGCGCCGGTATGCCCTCGGCGTGCTCAACAACGCCCTCGGCGGCGGAATGAGTTCGCGGCTCTTCCAGGAGGTTCGCGAACGGCGCGGCCTGGCGTACTCGGTGTACTCCTATGCCGCCCAGTACGCCGGGGCGGGGACGTTCGGTGTGTATGCCGGCTGCCAGCCGGGCCGGGTCCCCGAGGTCCTCGCCATCGTGCGCGACGAGCTGGGCAAGGTGGCCGAGCACGGCCTCACCGACGAGGAGGTGGCCCGGGGCAAGGGCCAGTTCCGCGGGGGGCTCGTGCTGGGGCTGGAGGACACCGGGTCCCGGATGAGTCGGATCGGCAAGAGCGAACTCACCTACGGCGACCACATCACCGTCACCGAGCTGCTCGGTCGGATCGACGCCGTGACACCGGAGCAGATCCGCGAACTTGCCGGCGAACTGCTCGATCAGCCCATGTGCTTGGCTGTCGTCGGACCCTTCCAGGACGCCGACTTCGAGGGAGTTCTGTGACCGCTCTAGATGGCGAGCTGATCAAGGTCGGCGTGCTGGGGGCTCGGGGACGGATGGGTGCCGAGGTCTGCCGGGCGGTCGACCGCGAGCCCGATCTCGAACTCGTCGCCATGGTCGACGCGGGGGACTGGTTGTTCAACGTCGCGGACGCGGGGGCCGACGTCGTCGTCGACTTCACCACACCCGACGTCGTGATGGACAACATCCGGTTCTGCGTCGACCAGGGCGTCAACTGCGTCGTGGGCACTACCGGTTTCGATGCTGCCAAGCTCGCCACGGTGCAGGAGTGGCTCGTGCACAAGCCCGAGGTCGGCGTGCTCATCGCACCCAACTTCGGCATCGGCGCGGTGTTGAGCATGCGCTTTGCCGAGCAGGCCGCGCGGTTCTTCGAGTCGGTGGAAATCATCGAAATGCACCACCCGTCGAAGGTGGATGCTCCGAGCGGCACCGCCGACCGCACCGCCGAAGTGATCGCCTCGGCCCGGACGGCCGCCGGAATGGCTTCTCCGCCGGACGCCACCAGCTCGGAGGTGGACGGCGCCCGCGGCTGCTCGCCGCACGGCATCCGGGTGCACTCGGTTCGGCTGGCTGGGCTCGTCGCGCACCAGGAGGTGTTGTTCGGCACGACCGGGGAGACGCTGAGCATCCGGCACGACTCGCTGGACCGGGTCTCGTTCATGCCCGGCGTACTGCTGGCCATCAGGGCGGTCCTCACGCGGCCCGGTCTCACCGTCGGCCTGGAGCCCTTGCTCGGCCTCTAGCGCTGCTATCCTGGCAGCCGCGAAGGGGAGCCGGCATGAGCCGCAATCGCCGCAGCAGACGCCCAGCCGTCGTTGCCGGCGCGCTGATCACGATCTGTCTGGGGATGGTGACCGCTGCGGACGCCGGCCCGCAGGGGCCGAGAACCGATCCGTCGTCGCCTCCCGATGCCGCCCAGAGCCGGCCCGTTCTGGACACTGACTACTCGGCTCGGCCGGCGCCGCCGGACGCCGAGACCGGGCTGAGTGCTGGTGACGCCGTCGTGGCGGCTCGCGGATTCCTGATGCCGCCGGACATGACTCCGGGCGAACCCGAAGTCGGCCTGTGGTTGGTGACCTACTGGCCGGTCGGCATGACACTGATCGGACCCGGCCTGGCGACCGACGGCGTGGGCGTGGCGAGCGTTTTCACCGATCGCCTTGCCTGGGTCGTCGTCTTCCATGACTCCCCGCTGGATCTGCACGGTCCGGCACACGGTCCCGTACACGGGACAGATCAACAGCGCGAGCGGATGCGGGCCGAAGCGCAGTGCGACATGGTCTTCATCGTGGATGCGAACAGCGGGGAGGGGCTCAACCTCTCACAGCTCTGCGGGTATGGAGGCTGACGGCAGCCGCGCTCAGATGATCCTGCTGGCTGCCAAGTCGAGGAAGAGTTGGAGCCGCTTCGCCCTGAGTTTTCCGGGCTCGTACTTGGCCTGCCAGTCGGCATTTTCGGCCAGGAACAGGCTTTCCTGACCGGGTTGTGGTCGGTGCTGGAGTGCTTCGGTGACACTGCGGAAGTAGTAGTGATTGAACAACCGGTTGAACTCGGTGAGGTAGATGTCTGCAGCCCGGCGGTCTTTTAGTCGAGTCGGCGCTGAAATTGGCCGACCCGGTGACGATGATCGGGTCTGCGCTCAGGGGATCGATCAACATGAACTTCGAGTGAATGAAGCTGACATGCCTGTTCAGGCCCAGCTGCAGTGCGCTGGTCTCCGCTACCCATTGGTACACAGGATCACGCAAGAACGAGCCCCAGGCTTGATAGACGTTGTTCGAGGCGTTGATTCGCACGAACTCGGCCGGGTTGTTCCCGCTCGGCCGGTCCCGCTTCTCCAGCAGCATGAAGACCAGGTGGCTCGCGGAGGTGTTGTCCTTCAAGACCTCCTTGAACGTCGAGGCAATGCCGAAGGCCAGCGTGATGCAGGCCTGCCGCCCGGCCGAGTCGAGGAGTTCAGCGTAGGAGTCGAGCAGGGAGGTGTCGGGCCGGGGGCTGAAAACCGCAGTTACACCATGCGGTATCTCGGTCAGATCGAGGGGAGCAGGCGACAGCTCCCGCACCGCGGCCTTGAACACCTTGTTCTTACTGATCGTCTGTCCTCTGGTATCTCCCACGGCGCCGCCCGGATCGCCGGCGAGCAGCTGCCAGTACCGCGCGAACTGGTCAGCCACCGCGGTGTCCCGCACCCAGTGCCCGACGTTGGTTTGACCGTGGATGCCACCGGTGGACAGGTTCGTGGAGCCGGTCCACACCTCGACGGGCTGGGTGCCGGCGGCGATCCGGACCATGAACTTGTTGTGCTGGATATCGGACTTGCGGGCTGCCGCCGTATCACCTGAGCGTCGGGTATGCCCGAGCCCGCGAGAAGCGCGAGGTTCTCCTCGCGGGGGAAGCTCTCGTGGACGACGCCCTGACCGTCGGTCCGCCCGTTGACCTTGGCATCGACGATGATCCTGACGTCCACTCCTCGATCGATCGCCGCTTTGAGCTCTGCGGCAACCGGCTGATAGCGGAACTCGTAGAAGCAAGCCAGGAGCTGGTCGCCGCAGGCGCAACTGCTGATGAACCGCACAATGGCGTCGTCGAGATCCCGGCTCAGCCACTTGAGCGCTTCCTCGTGCTTGGCCGGCTGGAGCCTGTCGATCGGCGTGTCTCCGAACCGTCGCACGTACGCCTGGCTGCTCGCCACACCCCGGTTGAAGAACACGTCATGCTCCAGTGCACTGAACAGCGGTTCGGTGCGGACCCTGGATCGACAGCGGTCGATCGTGGCGGTCGAGGTTGCGGGGGCTGCCCTTGATCGGGTGGAAGCGGTACGTGTACTCGTGGTCGAGTTTGGCTGTGAAGTCGTCCCAAACGAAGCTCTGCACCGGATGCTCGAATGTACTGACGTGGGCACCGGGTATCGGCTGCGGGACGACCGAGCGGAAAACCTTGAACCCGGACATGAAATGTCGTTCGTCGGGGTCGGCATCGATGCGCTCGACGGCAAAGCCGAGGAGGCCTTCTTTGGTCCGATCAGCGGCATCGACCGCGAACGAAATCGCACCGGGGCACCCCTCCCTCCCCGCGGGTCACGGATCGTAACGCACTGCTCGACCACTCACCGTGGCCGAGTGCCGCACGCTGATTATCGTGGACGCTATGTGCGGCGAAGGGCATTCGATGGCCCCCAAAGTGGTGCGTGCCGCCGCCATCGCGCTCTGCGTCTTCGGGGGCCTGCTGGTTGTCCGCACGGTCGTCAGTTACGCGTACTACGAGGAAGTGCTCGACGACGCCTTCGGGCAGTTCGGCGCCGGACGCCGGCTGCTTGAATCTCACGCGCCAGGCGCCAGGTCCACAGCTGTCATTCGGTCCATGGTCTTCGGCGGCCTCGCGGTGCTGTGTGCCATCTTGGTGCTCAGAGGATCCCGTTGGGCGGCCGCCCTGGGCGTTGCCCTGTGTGCGCTGACCCTGGTCACGACGTTGGTGACGCTGCGTCATCGGCCGGCCGGCATCCTGACGATCTTCATTGTCCTTCAGCAACTCGTTGCCGCGACGGTCATCGTGCTTCTCATCGCTCGGCCCGCTCGATCGTTCTTCCGAGCCGCCCGTACCTGATCGCATCGACCGGTGGTGCAGCCGGTGCCAAACTGGGAAGCAATGCGCACCCACGATCCCGCCGTACTGCAGCGGCTACTCGAGATCGCCTTGGCTCTCGGCGGCGTACGGCGTACCGACGCTGTGCTGCAGACGATCCTGGATGCTGCCCGTGAGCTGACCGGCGCGCGTTACGCCGCCGTGGGTGTCCCCGACGGCGAGGGCGGCTTCGCGCTGTTCCTCACCGCCGGTGTCGACGCGGAGACGTGGGAGGCGATCGGGGCGCTGCCGCGGACGCACGGACTGCTGGGAGCGATGCTCGGCGATCCAGAGCCGATCCGGCTCGCCGACATCCGCCAAGATCCGCGCTTTCGATGGTGGCCCTCGGCGCACCCCGTCATGAAAGCGTTCCTGGGCGTCCCGATCATCGCCGGCGGTGAAATCGTCGCCGGGCTCTACCTCACCGACCCGACCGGCAACGGCAAGTCCGACCCCGAGTTCAGTCAAGCCGACCAGGAGGTCGTCGAGGCGCTGGCAGCGCACGCGGCGCTGGCTGTCGTCAACGCGCAACGGCACGAACGGTCCCGAGAGCTGTCCATCGCCGAGGAGCGGACCCGGCTGGCTCGGGACCTGCACGACTCGGTGACCCAGACGCTGTTCAGCCTGTCCCTGTCGGCCGAGACCGCGGCCACCCTTGGCGGGACCGAGCCGCGGCTGGGCGAGGAACTCGACCGGCTACGCGCCCTGGCGGCAACCGCCAAGGATGAGTTGCGCGCGCTCATGGACACCCTGCGTCCTACCGATCTCGGGCGGGATGGTCTCGCCGCCGCACTGAGCCGGCGGGTGGACCTGCTGCGGCGCGTCCACGACGTCGACATCCGCTTCTCCGCACCGGGTGTCGCAGCGGTACGACGTCCGCTCGTCGACACCGAGCTGTTCAAGGTGGCCAGCGAGGCGCTGTCCAACGCGCTGCAGCACTCCGCGGCGGGGCGGATCGACGTCGTGCTCGAATCCGTCGACGGCGGGCTGCGGCTGACCGTCCGGGACGATGGCCGCGGTTTTGTCCGGCCGCTGACCGCCCGACGGTCCGGCCAGCTCGGCCTGACGTCGATGGAGGAGCGAATGGACGCGCTCGGCGGCACGCTGCGGCTGGAGAGCACCCGCGGTGGGGGAACCCTGGTGGTTGCGCAGGTGCCCTGTGGCTGACCGGATCCGGCTGCTGTTGTGCGACGACCACGAGCTGGTCCGGGCCGGACTGCGGACGTTTCTCGAACTGCAGCCGGACATGGCCGTTGTCGGCGAGGCGGGTACCGCCGAGCAGGCCCTGGCGCTGGTGCCGTCGCTGGCGCCTGACATCGTCGTGATGGACCTGGTACTGCCCGGACTGTCCGGTGTGGACGCGCTGCGCCGGCTGCGCGAACGCCACCCCGACGTCAAGGTCGTCGTACTGTCCAGCTTCGGCGGGCAGGACGCGGTGCTGTCGGCCATCCACGCGGGCGCCGCCGGCTACCTGCTCAAGGACGTCGGCCCCCGCGAACTCGCCGACGCGCTGCGGTCGGTGGCCGCCGGAGGGGCGCCCCTGCACCCGCAGGTGGCCGCCACCGTGATGCGTAGCCTGACCGCCGAGCAGCGGGACCCGTTGACGCCCCGGGAGTCCGAGGTGCTGCGGCTGATCGCCCGTGGGCTGACGAATCGACTCATCGCCCGCGAGCTGGCCCTGTCGGAGAAGACCGTCAAGGCACACGTCAGCGCCGTACTGGCCAAGCTCGGCGTGGCCGACCGGACCCAGGCCGCGCTGTACGCCGTACGGGAGGGCCTCGTTACCTAAGACTTTGGTCTCGGTGAATGGCGGGCACTCGGCCGATGCCCGCGGTGCGAACCGGGCGCAACGTGGTCCTCATGACAACCGCAATGATCACTGGGACCTCGCGGGGCCTCGGACTCGCACTCACCACCCGGCTGTCCGATCGCGGTTGGCGGGTCATCGTCGATGCCCGTTCCGCCGCGGATCTGACTGCGGCCACGGACGGACTGGCTGGAGTCACGGCCGTCGCCGGGGACGTCACCGACGAGCAGCACCGCCGCGATCTGATCGCCGCGGCCGACGGCCAGATCGACCTGCTGGTTCTGAACGCCTCCACGCTCGGACAGAGCCCGCTGCCGCCGCTGGCCGACTACGACATCGAGCGGCTGCGGCACACCTTCGAGACCAACACGGTGGCGCCGCTGCGGCTCGTCCAGCTCGCCCTACCCGCGCTGCGTTCAGCTCGCGGCACGGTGATCGCGATCAGCAGCGACGCCGCCGTCCAGGGCTACCAGGGGTGGGGTGGGTACGGCGCCAGCAAGGCCGCCCTCGACCAGATCACGAACGTCCTCGCGGCCGAGGAGCCCGACCTCAAGGTGTACGCCGTCGATCCGGGCGACATGCGGACGCAGCTGCACGCCGAGGCGTTCCCCGGCGAGGACATCAGCGACCGGCCGCTGCCGGAGTCGGTGCTGCCGGCCCTGGAGCCGGTGCTCCGCGGCGCCTTGCCCTCCGGCCGGTACAGCGCCGGGTCGCTCACCGAACTCGCCCTCGCCCGGGCCGTGGAATGACCCGGACCCCGCTCGCCTCCGCCCAGTCCGCTCCTGTTGTGTGCTCCCGGCCGGAGGCGAGCTCATGAAGGCAGGTCTCGCCTGCCTGCCGGACTTCGAGCTGCCGGCCGGCAACGTCGCGACGTCGCCGCCAGAGGCGCGCGGCATCGCCCGGGACGGCGTCCGGATGCTCGTCGCGGCCGCGGGTCAACCACTCGCTCATCGCCTCGCCCGTGACCTGCCGGGTGTGCTGCGAGCCGGTGACCTCGTGGTGGTCAACAGCTCGGACACGCTGCCGGCCGCGCTCACCGGAGTCGGCCGCGACGGTCAGGTGATCGAGGTCCACCTGTCGACCGTCCTCCCCGGTGGGTCGCCCAGGGACGCGCTCGCTGACACCCGGTCGGCCTGGACTGTCGAGTTCCGCATCCCCGATCCGCCGGCCAGCCAGCAGACCGACGAACCTCGGTACGGCGAGGTCGTGCAGTTGCGCGGTGGTGGCCTGCTCCGGGTCATCGACAGCTACCCCGGCGGTCGCGAGCGGTCCCGCCTGTGGGTGGCCGAGATCGGCACACCGATCCCGCTGCAGCGCTGGCTGACCGAGCACGGGCAGCCGATCCGGTACTCCTACGTCGGCTCGGCGTGGCCGCTGTCCAGCTACCGGACGGCGTACGCCGGCACGCCGGGCAGCGTCGAGATGCCCAGCGCCGGTCGCCCGCTGACGTCGCGGCTGATCCGCCGGCTCGGGCTGCGCGGCATCCAGGTCGCCGACGTGGTGCTGCACTGCGGTGTCTCGTCGGCCGAAGCGGGCGAGCCGCCGTACTCCGAATGGTTCTCGGTGCCGGCCGAGACGGCGCGGGCGATCGCTGAAACACGGCGGCGCGGTCGGCGGGTGATTGCCATCGGTACGACGGTGGTGCGTGCGCTCGAGTCCGCGGTGGACGCTGACGAAACGGTTCACGAAGCCGAGGGATGGACGGACCTGGTCATCACACCTGACCGCCGAGTGTCCACAGTGGACGGTATGTTGACCGGCTGGCATGAGCCGCAGGCGTCGCACCTCATGATGCTCGAGGCCGTCGCCGGGCAGGACCTGCTGTGCCGCTCCTATGACGCCGCGTTGAGCGCGGGCTACCGCTGGCACGAGTTCGGGGACCTGCACCTGCTGCTTCCCTGAGGCAGGGCACGGCAGACTGAGGTGGTGTCTGTCGACCGCGCGCGTCGGGCCTGCTTTGCGATCGTCCTTCTGGTCAGTTTCGGCATCCTGTTCACCCCGGCCGGCGCCGTACCGTCGGCGCCGGCCGGCGTGGACACCGCGATCCACGTCGTTCTGTTCACAGCGCTCACCTACACCGGCGTACTGGCGGGCCTGTCCCGCCCAGTGGCGGCGATGCTGCTACTGACCTACGCCGCAGCAAGTGAACTGATCCAGTCGCTGCCGGCGCTCAACCGGTCCGCCAGTCCGCGGGACTGGCTCGCCGACGCGGCGGGTGTCGGCGCGGGCGTCGCGCTCAGCCTGGCGTTTCGCCGAAGCTCACGCTGGTGGGCGAGTCCACCGTAACGGCTAGGCCGCGTCGACCCGGCCCTTGGCGAGCTCCTCGACGATGGTGCGACAGAACGCGGGCAGGTCGTCGGGATTTCGACTGGTGATCAGGTTGCCGTCGACGACGACCTCCTTGTCCACCACGTTGCCACCGGCGTTACGGATGTCGGTGCGGATGCTCGGGTACGACGTCAGCGTGCGGCCGCTCACGACACCGGCCTCGACGAGCGTCCAGGGGCCGTGACAGATGGCGGCAACCGGTTTGCCGCTTTCGACGAAGTCACGGACGAAACCGACCGCGGCTTCGTCGAGCCGCAGGTGGTCCGGGTTCACCGTCCCGCCCGGCAGCACGAGCGCGTCATAGTCGCCGACCGTGGCCTTGGAAACTACGCTGTCGACAGCGAACTTCTCGGCCGGTTCGATGTCATGGTTCATGGCCTGGATCTTGCCGGGCTCGATCGAGAGCAGATCAACCTGCGCGCCCGCATCGGTCAGCGCCCTGCGGGGATCGACGAGTTCCACTTGCTCGACCCCGTCCGCCGCGAGGATGGCTACCTTGAGACCCTGCAACTCGTTGCCCATCTGACTTCCTCCCACTGGTTCCTGCGGACACGCTTCCGGCGTACCCCTGCCTTCTCTCGGGTAAACGCCGGCAACAATGTGCTACAAATAGCATGTGACGAGCGTCGGGGTGCGGGAGCTGCGGCAGCGGGCCAGCGAGTTGCTGCGGCTCGTCGCGGCCGGTGAGACGATCGAGATCACCGATCGGGGCCGGGCGGTGGCCATCCTCGCGCCACTGCCTGCGGGCGGGGCGCTGGCTCGGCTGCGGGCGGCAGGAGATGTACGTCGAGCCGATCCCGAGTCGCAGGAATTTCCTGACCCGCTGGAGCTGGCGGTGGGGCAGGAACTCCCGTCCGAGACTCTTGCCCGGCTGCGCCGTGATGAGCGCTGAACGCGCCACTTATCTGGATTCCTCGGCCATTGTCAAGCTCGCTGTGGCCGAGCCCGAGTCGGCCGAGCTTCGGCGTTACTTGCGCCGTCGACGGCCGTGGGTGTCCAGCGCCCTGGCGCGGGCTGAAGTAGTCCGCGCCTTGTTGCCCGCTGGTCCTGCCGCGGTACGGGGCGGCGCGGCGGTCCTGGGTCGGATCGACCTGATCCGTATCAATGACCGGGTGCTCGACACGGCGGGGCGCCTCCTTCCCGTCCAGCTGCGCTCGCTGGACGCTGTACATCTTGCTACTGCCCAGCTTCTCGGCGATGACCTGGCCCGGCTGGTCACGTACGACGAGCGGATGGCTGCGGCCGCTGACCGGATGGGCTTGTCGGTGGCTGCGCCGGCCTGAATCAGCTCAACGCGGCTGGGCGCTGGCGCCGACGTTCGCACTGAGCCACCGGTCGAGGTCGGCGAGCTCGCGCCAGGCCTTTTCGACGCGCTGCTTGGCCCGCGCGGTGGGCAGCCAGGCCGCGGGTTCCCAGTGCCGATGGGCGATCAGCGTGCGGTGCTTGAGCAACTCGATCCGCGGATGGTCGGCGTCGTACCCGCGTGGCCTGGTCTTCAGCCGCTGCCCACCGACCTCCCAGCCGCTTTTGCGCAACGTCGTGACAATGCGCTCCAGCGCCCCTCCCTGGACGGCGTCGTCGACCGCTCGGCGCAGCCGGTCGACCTGGTCGGAGGCGGTGTCGTAGTAGCCGCCGGCGACCATGAGGCCGTCGGCGCTGAGCTGGACGTAGTAGCCGCCGGCACTGGCCGCGACGGCGGTCTTGTACGGCCGCTTGTCCTTGCTGAAGCGCACGTCCCGGTACGGCCGGTAGATGGTTGCCGGCCCGAACTCCGGCTCGAGCGCCGCGAGCATCGCCTGCATGGGTGCCTTGACGGAGTCCTCGTAGGTCTGCCGGTGGTTCGTCCAGTAGGTCTTGGAGTTGTCCGCCTCGAGGCCCTCGTAGAACACGAGTGCGGCCTCGGGAAACCCGGTGAACCTCATGCTGCCTCCTCGACCAGAGCGGTGTGCAGCCGAACCTCACGGACCGGGAGGTCCGGGGCGTCGATGGTCCGGGTCCAGCCGTCCTGCCGCCAGCCGGCCGACTCGTAGAAGGAGACCGATGCGCGATCGCGCTCGAAGACCCACGCGGTGAGCCGTCGGGTGCCGTCTCCGCGCGCGTGATCGACCACGGCGGCGAGCATCCGGCTGCCATGTCCGCGCCGGCCCCATCGGGGCTCGACCAGCATGATGGCGATCAACGCGTCGGCGGGGTCGTCGGGATCGGGCTGCGCGGCGACGAATCCGACGATGGTGTCGCGCTCCTGGGCGACGAGCACCCGATGTCTGGGAGACGGCGGTTCGGCAACGGCGGAGTTCCACTGCGCCTGCGCCAATTCCGGCGTCAGGAGAGCGAGCGCCTCGGCTGGCAGGAATTCGGAGTACGCCGTACGCCAGGTGTCGAGCTGGACGCGCGCGATCTCCGGTACGTCGGCAGCGCGGGCGGGGCGCACGCTCGCATCTGCCACGCGGGCAGACTACGTCGTGGGCTCGTTGACAGTCAGCCGCCGGCGGGTCACGGTTGGGCGACGGACGGCAGCGCGGACACCGCGCGGCACTACCTTCGACGTGGTGAGGGACCAGCCCGGCAGGCGGCACCGCGGGCTCATCGCCGCCGCCACCGCGCTGTTGCTCGGGTCGGTGACGCCGTCAGTCGCCACGGCGGAGGAGGCCGGGCCGCCGCTGGGACCGGTTGTCCTCGTCGGTACGCCGGGCCTCACCTGGACCGACGTCTCGGCCGGCAACACGCCTGCGCTGTGGTCCCTCCTGACCACCGGTGCGATCGGGACGCTGACGGCGCGCAGTGTCCGCGCATCCGCCTGCCCCGTCGACGGCTGGTTGGCGGTGTCCGCGGGCCGCCGGGCGGCCGATGCGCCGGTCGGCGCCGACCCGGCGCTGTGCCGAGGACCGGAGGAGCCGGTGGACGGCGCCTTGGCGCGCTGGCCGACCTACCGGGAGGAGGCGGCGGACTCCGGCTACGACGCCGAACTCGGGCTGCTCGGCGAGGCGATGTCCGACGAACGGATCCGTACGACCGCCATCGGACCTGGGGCGGCGATCGCCCTGGCTGACCGGGACGGCCGGCTGCAGAACTACGAGTTGCGGCCGGCGGACCCGGACGAGCTGGCGACCCTGGTCGCCGACGAGCTCGGCGAGGCCCTCGTGCTCGTCGTGGATGCTGGCGGCCTCAGGGACCCCGCCGACGTACCGGCCGACGACCCGGCCGCGGCCGGTCCGAGCCGATCCGAGCAGGCCGCTGAGCTCGACCGCCGGGTCGAGGCGGTCCTCGCCGGAGTGGGGGAGCAGGCCACCGTGGTCGTCGCCGCCCTGGCTGACGGTGGGGCGACGCCGCGAATGGGCCTGATCGCGGCGCGCGGACCGGGTCTGGACGGGTACGCCGAAACTCTGCTCACCAGCGCGTCCACCAGACAGCCGGCGATCACGCAGACGCTCGATGTGGCTCCGACGATCCTGCGGCTGCTCCGGATCAACCCACCGGCGTCGATGGTCGGGTCACCGCTGGACGCCATCGGTGGTGACAGTGCGGCCGCCGATCGGCGCCGTACGGTCCTGGCCGTCTCCGCCGCCTCGGACGCGGTCCGGCCCGTCGTTCCGTGGGTCTTCAACCTGCTCGTGGCGCTGAACCTCGTCCTGTACGCCGCCACCGGGCTGGCCTGGAGCCGCCGGAGACAGGATCCGGAGCGGGTGGACACCTTCCTTCGCCGGGTGCGAACGCCGTGCATCGCACTGGCCTCGGTTCCGGTCGCGACGTTCCTCGCCGATCTGCTGCCGTGGTGGCGATGGGGCGGAGCGGTCACGCTCGCCGCCGTGACGCTCGCGGCTGCCGCCGGAATCACGGCGTTCGCGCTGGCTCTGCGTTGGCCCTGCCGTGAGCTGGCGCCGTTGACGTTCGTCGGTGGGCTCACCGCCGTCGTACTGGCGGTGGACGTCATCACCGGAACACGGCTGAGCATCGCCGCGCCGTTGGGACTGCAACCGCTTGTCGCGGGCCGGTTCTACGGCTTCGGCAACGTCCAGTACGCGCTGTTTGCAACGGGCTGCCTCCTTGTCGCTGTTGCGTTGGCGCACTCGGCAGCGCGAAACGGGCGTCGCCTCGCCGCCGTGTCGGCAGTGGCCGCGGTCGGAGGTTGCGCGGTGATCCTCGACGGTGCGCCCGGGCTGGGGACCGACCTCGGCGGGCCGCTGTCGATCACGCCAGCGTTCTTCCTGCTCGCCCTGCTGGCCGCCGGTGCCCGGGTCAGCGCCGGTGGGCTGGCCGCCGCAGGCGTGGGCTCCCTAGGCATCGTCGGGGGGCTCGCGGTGGCCGACTGGCTGCGCCCGGCCGAGCAACGGACGCATTTCGGCCGATTCATCCAATCCCTGGTCGACGGCGAGGCGGGTGCCATCGTGTCCCGCAAGCTGGCGCAGAATCTGGCGATCCTGGTTGGGAGTCCCCTTACGCTGTTGGCGTTGGGGGCGATCCTGCTCACACTCCTCGTGCTCGTTGCCCCGCGCCGGTGGGGCGGGCCGGCACCGGTGTTCGACCGGGCTCCGTTGCTGCGGGCCGGGGTGTTGAGCCTGTGGACGATGCTGGCCATCGGTGCGGCGATCAATGACTCGGGAACCGCCGTACCGGCGATGGGTGCGGCGCTCGCGATGCCGCTGTTCATCGCCGCGATGGGTACGCCGGACCGCGATCGGGGGCTAAGACCGGCTCGGCAACGCGTTCCAGCCGCGGGCGGGTCGCAGGTCCAGTAGTCCGCGCGCGGCCAGCGCGCGGGCGACGTCGCGGTACTGCCCCGCGCGGTGCAGCCGACCGGCGAGATCCGCTCCGCTGACCCGGTGAAACAGCTCGCACGGAACCTCCGCGACCTGGAAGCCGCGCCGCAGCAGGTCGATGGTCAGCCCCGTCTCGACTCCCCATCCGGCGGCGAGCGGCGCCGCCGCGTCGAACGCCTCCCGGGTCAGGCAGCGGATTCCGGACAGCGGCTGTGCCGGAGTCCAACCGGTGGCTCGGACGATGCCGGCGCGAGCGAGGGCGACGACCCTGCCGTGCCCGCCGGCGACCTGCTGCTGCCGGGGCAGCAGTGCGATGGACATGTCGGTGGCACCGGTGAGTACCGGTTCGATCAGGGGGGCGCTGTGTACGGCGCTCTCGGCCAGATCCGCGTCGACGAACAGCATTGCCCGGGGCAGCGATCCGTCGGCCGCGCGCAGCCTGTCCAGGCGCGCGACGATGTCGGCACCGGTCTGCATGGCCCGCGCCTTGCCCCTGTTGCGTTCATGCACGACGACGGTCGCGCCGGCGTCGCGGGCGACCAGCCGGGTGTCGTCGGTACTGCCGTCGTCCACGACGAGCACGATGTCGACGCCCGCGATGTCATGTGCGGACGCGACGGTCGCCGCGATGCGCGCGGCTTCGTCCTTGGCCGGGATGACGACAGCGACGCCGACTGCCTTCGCCGCCATGACGACATCTCCTCGTCACCGCCGAGGTCGCCGGACACCGGCGCCGGGAAGCTCCCGGCACACACAACCACGCCCAGCGCGGGAGACGGGTCACGGTCGGGACACGTTTCGATCACCACTCGGGTGCCCGTACCCGTCGAGTCGATATCGCACCTGGGGCAGCGACCAGCCGTCCCTCGCCCAGTGTTTGCGGCCGCCGTCGAGGGAGAAGCCACGCCGCTCGTAGTAGGCCCGCGCGCTCGTGTTGGATTCGAGCACCCACAGCACGACCGGCCCGAGGCCGAGGGCGTGCAGCCGTGCCAACCCACCGACCAGCAGGGCGGAGCCCAGCCCCGCGCCTTGCACTGCCGGCAGGACGTAGAGTGCCCACACCTCGCCCATGTGGGGGGGCATCCCGTCGTCGCGAACCCGACCGAGGCTGACGAAACCCACGACCCGGCCGTCGACTTGCCCAACGAGCTCCTCCCCGTCGGGGAGCACCGGGTAGTCGGGGTAGCGCTCGCGCCACCGCGCCAGACTCGCCTCGGGGGACAGGCCGGCGAGGTAGCTGCTCGGCACGATCCCGGCGTACGCCGTTTTCCATGTGATCGCATGCACGCGGGCGACGTCGGCCAGGTCCCCGGCCGTCGCAGGTCTGATCAGCAAGGCTGGCCCCGGGTAGGCTGTGCCCCAGGACGAATGACCCCATGATCGGTGGTATCGATGCCCCTACCCGGTGTCCTGGTCTTGCTAGCCGTTGTCGCGCTCATCATTGTCTGGGCCCTGTTGACCTATCGCGACCAGCCGACGCGACGTCGGAGCAGCGCCGACTACCGACACCAGCACACCGAGAACCCCGACTACATGCCCGGCAGCGGCGGACGCACGTAGGCCAGAGCGAACTCCCCACCCGCGTCCCCCAACATGTCCGACAGCGACTGCCCGTAGGAGCGGTCCACCACGAGCAGGTACGACGGCTCACCGGCCTCGTCGTCCCTGATCACACCGACGCTGAGACCGCCGACCACGCTGCGAAACACCGCACCGGTCGGGGTCACCTCGTCGCTCAGGTCGATCGGACACAGGCGCGACAGCAGCTCTGCCGCGTCCGTCCCAGTCAGCCGTAGTACGGCGTACCCGTGCGTGACGTCGATGACCGAACGCAAGCCGTCGTACGGCCTGCCTTCGAACCGATGTACGACGTCGCCGGCCGAGTCCGGCGATGCCAGCACCAGCCATTCGCCGTAGCCGTAGCCCACGACGAGCGCACCGGATGGGTCCCTTGTGGACAGTCCGAAGTGGACACCCATGCTGTCGCCAAGGTCGGGCGAGGCGCGCACGAGCACCTTCGCCAGCGAAGAGGAGTCGACCAGGCTAGGCACGCAGCCGCACTCCCTCCGGATCGACGTGTGCGAGTTGCGGCAGCACCCGAGCCTGCAGCGAGCCACCACCGGGCAACCGGACGGTGACCGTCGTACCGGCGGTGGACAGATGGGGGGCGACCAGGCCCAGGCAGACCGCTCGATCGAGCGTCGGCGACATCCGGCTGGAGGTGATCCGGCCGACGATCCGGGTGCCGTCCTCGACGATCTGGCTCGCCTCCGGCGGCACGACGGCGCCGTCCACGGGCTGCAGGCCGACCAGGCGCAGGTGGTCGTCGCGGATCTGCTGCCAGAGGAGTTCCGGTTTCCCGACGAAGTCGGGCTTGTCCAGCTTCACCGCCCAGTCCAGAGCAGCGCCGTACGCCTGGGTCAGGCCGTCGGTGTCCTGCCCGACGATGAGGTGGCCCTTCTCCAACCGGAGGATCCGCTGTGCCTCGATCCCGAACGGCCGGACGCCGAGGTCGGCCCCGGCCGCCAGCAGCGCCTCCCACACCAGCACGCCGTGTCCAGCCGGGACGTGCACCTCGAAGCTGAGTTCGCCGGTGAAGCCGATCCGCCACACGACACAATCGGCGATCCCGCCGACCGTGCCGGTGCGGACCCGCATGTAGCCGAACGCGTCCGGCGTCAGGTCCACATCCGTGAGGCGGGACAAGAGGTCGCGCGATCGCGGGCCGGCGACGTTGATGCTGGCGTAGTTGGCGGTGACCGGCGTGACGTGGACCTGCCAGTCGCGGCGCTCGGTCTGCAGCCAGCGCTCCATCCAGTCATGCGCCGCGTCCGCGCCCGAGGACGTGGTCGTCATCAGGTAGTGCTCGGGACCGAGCCGCCCCGTGACGCCGTCGTCGAGCACGACGCCGTCCTCGGCGCACATCACGCCGTACCGCACCGAGCCGACGGCGAGCTTTCGCCACTTGTTGACGTAGAGCAGCTCCAGCAGGTCCGGTACGTCGGGTCCGCGCAGGTCGAACTTGCCCAGCGGGGTCACGTCGATGATTCCGACGTTCTCGCGGACGGCGCGAACCTCCGCGGCCGCGTCGCCGTAGTGGTCGGGCCGGATCCAGCTGCCGGCGTACAGGGGCGTCGCCCCGTTGGCCTCGTGCCATGCCTGCAGCGGGGATCGGCGCAGCAACTGGTGCGACCGGCCGGCGAGCGCGCCGAGGCTGACGGGGACGTACGGCGGCCGCCCGGTCGTCGTCCCGGTCGCAGCGAACCCCGCCCCGGATGCGGCGGCCACGGCCGCGATGCTGTTGACCGCCTCGAGCTTGCCCTGCGACGGCCCCATCGTGGCGGTGGTGTAGCGCTTGGCCAGCTCGAGCGAGTCGTAGCCCTCGTGGACCGCGGACTTGAGATCCTTTGCGGACACGTCCTCGGAGAAGTCGACGATGCCGTCCGTCCGCCCGAGGAACAGCATCGGGTGCTCGGCCGGGCGCAGGTCCGGGATGTCGACGGCGAAACTCTCCGGGGCAGCCGCGACCCGAGCGTGCGGGTTGCCTGCGGCCAGGGCGACGGCACTGCGCGCGGCGCGCCGCGCGGCTTCGCGGCCCACCGCTGTCGCGTGGTCGAGCAGCTCGTCCAGGGACCCGTCTCCGACGATGCCGCCCGTCGCGGACACGTCGTCGGGCAGGCCGACGGGCACAAAGCGGGCTGCCTCGGGCCGGAACTCCGCGCGTGCTCCCGACACCGTGGCCAGCGTGAGCGGCGTCGTCCAGCCCACCGCCGTCACCACGAGGTCGCAGTCGACGACGGACCCGTCGGAGCACTCCACGGCGCGTACGCCGGACCGCCCCCGGATCCGGGCGATGTCCTCGCCCTGTCGCGCGTCCAGCACCCGCGCGACCTCCACTCCGGCGCGGGTCAGGTCGGCGACCGCCGCGTCACCGGAGGCGTTGGCAGTCAGGACGACTGCACGATCGCCCGGCCGTACGGCGTACAGGTTGACCAGCCGCCGGACCGCGGTGGACAGCATCACGCCGGGCAGGTCGTTGCCGCCGACGACGTAGGGGCGGTCGAGCAGACCCGGAGCCAGGATCAGGTGTTTGGCTCGGGCCTTGACCAGCCGCTCCCTGAAATGGGGGGTGGCGCCGGGCGCCGATCGCTGCAACACCGACACCCAGTTGCCGTCGTACCGGCCGGTGACCACCGCGTCGGTCAGCACCTCGATGCCGGCAGCATCTACTGCGGCCCGCAGGCTCTCGAGGTCGGAGGACTCGCCCCACCGGAGGTGGCCGCCGAGGTGGTGTTCCTCCTCGACCAGCAGTACTCGCGCACCCGCGTCAGCCGCCGCAATTGCCGCGGCCATCCCCGCCGGGCCGCCGCCGGCGACGAGCACGTCGGGGTGGACGTAGCGCTGGTCGTACCGGTCGCCGTCGGCCGCCGTGGGTGCATGCCCGCCGTGGGCGAACCTCGCGAGCACCCCGTCGTACGCCGGCCACAGCCTCTGCGGCCGCATGAACGTCTTGTAGTAGAAGCCCGGGCCGAGGAACCGGCCGACCAGCTGGTTGGCCGCCTTGACGTCGAAGCGCAACGACGGCCAGGTGTCCTGCGAGGACACCGACATCCCTGGCCGCACCAGCCGGTGGGCGGCGCGCACATTCGGTTCGCCGTCGGCGGTGACCATGCCGTTCGGATCGTTGAAGTCACCGGTGAGCAGGCCCCGCCGGCGGTGGTACTTCAGGCTGCGGGAGAACACCCGCTCACCGGAGGCGGCCAGCGCCGAGACGATGGTGTCCCCGTCGTACGCCGCAAAGGGGCTCGCATTCCAGCGAAAGGTGAAGGACCGGCCCCGGTCGATGACCTCACCGGGCTGCGGCGAGAGCCGGTGCGAACTCATCGAGTGCCCTCCGTGCGCGCCAGGACTGCGGTCTGCACCTCGTTGCTCACGGTGTCCCGCCCGACGTAGAGGTACTGCCGGCAGCCCGAGCGGTGCAGCCACAGCTCCCGGGCCTGCCCGGCGGGATTGGAGCGCAGGTAGAGGTAGTCCCGCCACTCCTGTGGGCTGGTCCGCGCGGGGTCGGGCCGCCGCCTGGGCTCGTCGACGTACCGGAACTC
>JACCTY010000115.1 GCA_013812145.1 Geodermatophilaceae bacterium
ATTGACGACCCCGCATGACCGAGCTCACCACAATGGACGCCGCAGCGCTCGCTGTTGAAATTGCCGCGGGACGCGTCAGCGCGGTCGAAGTCGCGCTGGCGCACCTGGACCGGATCGCCGCCGTCGACGATAAAGTTCACGCCTTTCTTCACATCGACCACGACGGCGCACTCGCCGCCGCCCGTGCCGTCGACGAACGACGGGCCACCGGGGAGGAGCTGGGGCCGCTGGCCGGCGTACCGCTGGCGATGAAAGACGTCGTCGTCACCCGCGGACTGCCGAGCACCAGCGGCTCGCAGATCCTGCGGGGCTGGATCCCGCCGTACGACGCCACGGTGACCCGCCGGGTGCTCGATGCCGGCATCGTCATGCTTGGCAAGACGAACATGGACGAGTTCGCGATGGGTTCCTCGACGGAGAACTCGGCGTACGGGCCGAGCCACAATCCTTGGGACCTGGATCGGATCCCTGGCGGCTCCTCAGGGGGTTCGTCGGCGGCGGTGTCGGCGTACGAGGCGCCGCTCGGGATCGGGACGGACACCGGCGGGTCCATCCGGCAGCCGGCCGCGGTCACCGGCCTGGTGGGGCACAAGCCGACGTACGGCGGGGTGAGCCGCTACGGGCTGATCGCGTTCTCCTCCAGCCTGGACCAGGCCGGGCCGCTGAGCCGCACGGTCCTCGACGCGGCTTTGCTGCACGAGGTCATCGGCGGACACGACCCGGCCGACTCCACCAGCATCGACGCGCCCGTTCCCGCGGTGGTCGCGGCCGCCCGCGACGGCGCCCGCGCCGATCTGAGCGGGCTGCGGATCGGCGTCGTCCAGGAGCTGTCCGGCGACGGGTATGAGTCCGGTGTGCTCGACCGGTTCTCTGACGCGGTCCGGCTGCTGACCGAACTCGGCGCCACGATCACCGAGGTGAGCTGCCCGCACTTCGGCTACGCGCTGCCGGCGTACTACCTGATCGCCCCGAGCGAGTGCTCCTCGAACCTGGCCCGGTTCGACGCGGTCCGCTACGGGTTGCGGGTCGGAGACGACGGCGTACGCGGCCTGGAGGAGGTCATGTCGCTGACCCGGGAGGCCGGGTTCGGGGCGGAAGTGAAGCGGCGGATCATCCTCGGCACGTACGCCCTGTCCAGCGGCTACTACGACGCCTACTACGGGCAGGCGCAGAAGGTGCGCACGCTGATCAGCCGCGACTTCGCGGCCGGGTTCAAGACCTGCGACGTCCTCGTCTCCCCGACGACGCCGACGGTCGCCTTTCCGCTCGGCGCCCGGGTCGACGACCCGATGGCCATGTACGCCGCCGACCTGTGCACGCTGCCCGCGAGCCTGGCAGGCACGCCGGCGATCTCCGTGCCCTGCGGCTTGTCCGAAGGCCTGCCGGTCGGGCTGCAGGTGATGGCACCGGCCCTGGCCGACGATCGCTGCTATCGCGTCGCCGCCGCCGTCGAAGCCGCAGTCGCCGGTCGCGACGGGCAGCCGATCCTGGCCGCAGCGCCGTCGCTGTAGATGATGGTCCTGACGCTGCTGCTCGGCTTTGTGCTGCTGGTGGTCGGGGTGATCCTCTTCCTGTTGACCGGAACCACGCTGTTTCTGGTCCTCGCGTCGGTCGGCCTGGTCACCGGCGTTTCGGGGTTTGTGCTCAACGGAGGGATGCGATAACGGTGAGCGGACTGTCATCGGACGACTTCGGTGCGTACTCGGGCTCGCCCCAGCAGTCCCACCTGTGTCACCGTGGAGCTAGCCGACGCGGTATCACCGCGCCCGCAGCGGACAGGAGGCAGCGTGCCGCAGCCGTCCCGTCCTGCCCACCAGCCCCCGACCGGGCTGACCTGGGAATCCTTCGTTGTGTCTGCGCTGTGGCGGCTGGTCGGACTGCTGACCCTGCTGGTGGTCGTCGTCGGCGTACTCGCCTCGTCGTGGGCGGTCGCGATCAATACCGCGCGGCTGTCGCTGCTGGTGCTGCTCGTCCTGTCGACCTGGCTGTACATCGTCTGGTTCCGCCGGCAGCGTGCGGAGCTGTCCCGTCGCGACGAGGTGCAGCAGGACAAGTCGCAGAACTATCGCCTCGGCTGATCTCATGAGTGCCGTCCTGTCGGCGTACGACGATGTCATCACCCGCTACGCGCCCGTGATCGGCCTGGAGACCCATGTCGAACTCGGAACCGTGTCCAAGATGTTCTGCGGCTGCTCGACGAGCTTCGGCGGTGAGCCGAACACCCAGGTCTGCCCGGTCTGCCTGGGCCTGCCGGGGGCTCTCCCGGTCGCGAACGCGGGGGCGATCGAGGCGACGATCCGGATCGGTCTGGCGCTGAACTGCTCGATCGCGTCCTGGTGCCGGTTCGCGCGGAAGAACTACTTCTACCCGGACATGCCGAAGAACTTCCAGATCAGCCAGTACGACGAACCACTGTGCACCGACGGCTGGGTCGACGTGCGCCTGGCCGGCGTCGTACACCGCATCGAGATCGAGCGGGTGCACCTGGAGGAGGACACCGGGAAGTCGCTGCACGTCGGCGGCGCCACCGGCCGCATCCACGGGGCCACGCATTCCCTCGTCGACTTCAACCGGGCCGGCATCCCGCTCGTAGAGATCGTCACCAAGCCGGTGGCCGGCACCGGTGCCCAGGCGCCGGAAGTGGCCCGCGCCTACGTCACGGAGCTGCGCGACATCCTCCGTACCCTGGGCGTGTCCGATGTGCGGATGGAGCAGGGCTCGTTGCGGTGTGACGTCAACACTTCACTGTCTACAGTGGACAGTGAGGTGTGGGGTACCCGCACGGAGACCAAGAACGTCAACTCGCTGCGGTCGGTCGAGCGCGCTGTCCGGTCGGAGATGATCCGGCAGGCGGCGGTGCTGGACGCGGGGGAGCGGGTCATCCAGGAGACCCGGCACTTCCACGAGAACAGCGGCGAGTCGACAGCCGGCCGGTCCAAGGAGGAGGCGACGGACTACCGCTACTTCCCCGAGCCGGACCTGGTTCCGCTCGCCCCGGCGGCCGAGTGGATCGAGCAGCTGCGGGGGACCCTGCCGGAATTGCCCTCGACCCGCCGGCAGCGGCTGCAGGCCTCCTGGAACCTGTCCGACCCGGAGATGGACGCTCTGGCCAACGCGGGCGCGCTCGACCTCATCGAGGCGACCGTCGCCGCGGGGGCGCCGGCCGAGGACGCCCGGAAGTGGTGGCTCGGCGACCTGTCGCGACGGGCCAACGAGGCAGGGCTCGAGCTCGGCGAACTGCCCGTGACACCGGCCCAGGTCGCCCAGCTCGCAGGTCTGGTGACGGCCGGCCGGGTCAACGACAAGCTGGCCCGGCAGGCGCTGTCCGGCGTACTTGCCGGGGAGGGTTCACCCGAGGAGGTGGTGGCCGCCCGCGGCCTCGAGGTGGTGAGCGACACCGGTGCGCTCGGCACCGCCGTCGACGAGGCGATCGCCGCCGCTCCCGACATCGCGGCGAAGGTGCGCGGCGGGAAGACCGCTGCTGCGGGGGCGCTCGTGGGTGCGGTCATGACGGCGACTCGTGGGCAGGCCGACGCGCGGGTCGTCCGCGAGCTGATCCTGGCCCGCCTCACCCAGAACTGACGCGGTGCACCCTCACTGCTGCAGCGCACTTTGCCTGTCGAATGGCCCCGCAAACCGGACAAACCGACGCGGATCACGGCCACCCGACAGGCAAAGTCGTGAACAGCGGGCGTGGCCGGGGTCTAGCTGACTCCGCCGCCGGAGTCTGACGGCGGCGGCACCCGCAGCACCCGGTCGTCTGTCGGCGCCGGTTCGTCGGTGCCGTCGAGGTTGGACGTCGTGATCCAGAGGGCGCCGACCGGGTCGACGACGACGGTCCGCAGCCGGCCGTAGGTGCCGGCCAGGAACTCCTCCGGTTCGCCGACCGTGTCACCGTTCCCGTCCAGGATGGTGATCCAGATCCGCTCGCCGTCCACGGCGCCGAGGAAGGCCACCCGGTTCAGGATTGCGCAGCCGCCGAGACCAGCATCCGGGAAGACCCGCGTCGGGACCTGCGGATTGTCCGGCCGGTCACGCCAGCCGTAGTCGCCGCCGGGTTCCAACAGGGCGAACTCGTCGCTCAGCGATTCGGTGACGAACAGCCGGTCCGCCCCGTCGAAGCACAACCCGGTGACGTTGCTGTGCCCGCGGGTCAGCACCGGCGAGGTGCCGAGCGGATTGTCCGGCACCGGCTTCCCGAAGATGTCCAGGCGCAACACCTTGCCGGCGAGACTGCGGGAATCCCCGGCCAATTCAGGCTTTCCGGTGTCGCCGGTTCCGACGTACAGCCGCTCGTCCGACCCGAAGGTGATCCGTCCGCCGTTCCCGGTCGGACCCTTCGGAATGCCGGTGAGGATGGCCTGCGGTGTGCCGCCGAGAGTGAAACGCAGCAGCCGGTTGTCCGTCGCTGTCGTCGCGTAGGCGTAGACGAGCGCGTCTTCGGTGTACGTCGGGGACAGCGCCAGCCCCAGCAGTCCGCCGTCGCCGGTCGGGTCCAGACCGGTGATCGTCATCAGCTCGACCGGCGGGGACCGGTCCGGGAAGACTTGCAGGATCCGGCCGGTACGGCGCTCGCCCACGAGGGCCGAGCCGTCCGGCAGCAGCGCCAGGCCCCACGGGGTGTCCAGGCCGGAGGCGACCACGTTGGGGTCCGCCGCGCCCTCCACCGGTGGGGGCGGCGGCTGACCCGGTTCCGGCGGCGGCGGGAGGTCGGTGTCCTCTGGCGGAGCGACGACCGGCGGCGGACCCTCGATCTGTGGCCGCCACGGACCGGCGGCGACGTACTCGGGGGAGCTGCAGCCGGCCAGCAGCCCCAGCGCAAGAGCGGCCGCCGCCAGCTGCCCCCTGTTGCGCGTCGCCATGCGATTCACCCTACGTCGGCGCCGGCCAGGGCAGCGCCCACGTGGCATTGCCCCCGGGCGGCGGCGACACGCCGCGTCGCCACCGGCGTGTCCGCGCTTTCACGGGGCAAAGCTGCTGGGTTCGGCCGGCTGCCTAGAGTCGGACGGTATGGATGCCGGTGCTGAAGTCGGAGTCGTCGTGCTCGTCTCGCAGGAGCGTGGTCGCGAGCTGCTCGGTGAACTTCCGGCGCACGTCCGGGTCGAGGTCTGGGACGGCACCGGATCGGTTCCGCCCTCGGCCGGCTCGACGCAGTTCTGGATCCCGCCGTTCCTGAGTGGTTCGGAGATGGCTCGTGCGTACGCCGAACTACCGGACCTGAAGGTGGTCCAGCTGCTGTCGGCCGGCGCGGAGAACTTCGTCGAGGGTGTGCCCGACGGCGTGACCCTGTGCAATGCCCGCGGGGCGCACACCGGTCCGACGGCCGAGTGGGTGGTGACCGCGATGCTGTCGTCGTACCGGATGTTCCCCCGCTTCCACGCCGCCCAGCTGGAGGGGCGCTGGGACTATGCGGTCAACGAAGAGCTGGCCGGTCACCGCGTGCTTGTTGTCGGCGCCGGAGACATCCCGGAGCGGGTTCGCCGGATGCTGGCCGGCTTCGACATCGAGGTCGAGCTCGTCGGTCGTACGGCGAGGGACGGCGTCCGCGGTGAGGACGAACTGCCGGCGCTGCTGCCGGAGTTCGACGTGGTCGTGCTGCTCGTGCCGCTCACCGACGCGACCCGCGGGATGGTGGACGCCGCCTTCCTCGCCCGGCTGCGGGACGGTGCGCTGCTGGTCAATGCGGCCCGGGGTCCGGTGGTCGTCACGAACGACCTGGTCGCCGAACTCGCATCAGGCCGGTTGCGGGCCGCCCTCGACGTCACCGATCCGGAACCGCTGCCCGAGGGTCATCCACTGTGGACGGTCCCTGGGCTCTTGCTGACGCCGCACATCGCGGGAAGTGTCCCGGGCGCGACACCCCGGGCGTACGCCGTCGCACGCGAGCAGTTGCACCGGTTCCTGAACGGCGAGGAGTTGCAGAACGTCGTCGGGGACTACTGACGCGCCGATCAGTTCACCGGGCCGTCGCCGGCATCGGAGATGTCCTGGACTCCGGCGACGGGCTCCTCGGCGATCATGTTGCCGGCCGCGTCGAGCGCCTGGACACCGGTGACGCCGTCGACGGGCTGGACGCTCAGGATCCGGCCGTTTCCCGGTTCCTCGACCGCCGGGCTGGGGCCAAGGAGTCTGAAGGAGACGCTGCCGGGTGGTCCGAGGACGACTAGCTCGCTGGTGATCGGTGTCGGCCCTTCGCCCTCGTGGACGTCGCATCTCATCACCAGCATCAGGTCCTGCGCCGCTGTACCGCTGGGATGCAGCGACAGCAGATCCCCGAAACTACGGGTTGTGCCGTCAGCGTAGAGCTGACCGCGGCCGCCAAGGACGACAACAGCTCCGGAGGGCAGTGCAGCGGAGACGAGGACGGCCTCGGTTTCGCCGACAGGCCCGGCCCAGAGCACCGAAAGTTCGAGCTCGTCGACCGCATAGCCGGCCTGGTCGGTCAGCGGATCCAGCACCATTCGTACAACCTCGGGGTTCGGTGTGGTTCCGAGGGCGCGACGGTTGAACAGTCTCCTCGCCCAGAGGTACCGAGCAGTGCGATGCCGACGCACCAGCCCACGGCGATCGCCGCGTTGAGGCCGATCGGCTCGCCTACCAGCAGTCCGCGCAGCGTCTCGATGACGGGGGTGAAGGGCTGGTAGTCGGCGAACCACCGCAGTCCGGTCGGCATCGAGTCGGTGGGGACGAATCCGCTGCCGAGGAAGGGTAGGAGAACCACGATCGTGGGGGAATTGCTCGCGGTCTCGACGCTCTTGTTGACCAGGCCGAGCGCGACCGACAGCCAGGTGAGTGCGCGGGTGACCATGGCGAGCATGCCGATCGCAGCGATCCATTCGACGAATCCGGCCGTGGGTCGGAAGCCGACGCCCAGCGCGACGCCGATGACGACTGCCAAGCTGAGCATTGTCTGGATCGTGCTGCCGAGGACGTGGCCGGTCAGCACCGAGGCTCGGGTGATGGCCATGGTGCGGAATCGGGCGATAATGCCTGAGGTCATGTCCATGGCGACCGATATCGCCGTGCCCTGGGCCGCGCTGGCCACGGTGAGCACGATGATCCCGGGGGTGACGTAGTTGACGTACTCGGCTCGGCCTCCTGACGCTCCGCCGGACCGGCCGGCGCCAGTGCAGCTCAACCCGGCGCAGCAGTCCTCGTCGGTGGCCCCTCGTACGGTCGGCTGATCCGCCGGCGGTCTGGCAGCGCCGGCCACACCAAGGAGGATTGCCTTGGCCGGACCCAGGTTCGACGCCGTCGGCGTCGTCGCGAAGGACATGGCCGCAACCGTGGCGTTCTACCGGCGGGTCGGCGTCGGATTTCCCGAGGGCGCGGAGTCGGAGGAGCACGTCGAGTGTGCTCTGGGCTCCGGCATGCGCCTGATGATCGATAGCGAGGACCTCATCCGCGGTTTTCATCCCGGCTTCACCGGGGACGCCGGCGAGCGGGTCGCCTTTGCCGCCCGCCTGGACACGCCGTCGGAGGTCGACGCCCTGTACGCCGAACTGGACGCGGACGGCTATGGGGTGACGGCGCCTTGTGACGCGCCGTGGGAGATGCGATATGCCACGGTCCGCGATCCCGACGGGGTACATGTGGACCTCTACGCGGTCGAGGCCTCGGACACGTGACTCATCGCATCGCGCGCGCCCACGGCAGTCGTCTTTGCCCTGCGCGATGTCCACACGTCGATGTCGACCGAGTGCCCCGGGTGAGCTGCCGCGGCTGACCGACCCGATTACCGTCACGCCGATCTGGCCGCGCTCGCGGAGGCATCTCGAGCGGTCCTATGACAGCGGTCCGCCGGTTTGGCAGCTCCGGCGTGTGCGCGGGCTTCGTAACGCCGCGCGCTGGTGGCGCAGGGCTTGTGCCGGTTCAGGCGTCGGCCGGCAGGCCGAGCCGGCCCCCGCTGGCAGCGTGCAGTCGATGGATGTCTCGCAGCCGCAGTGTCGGCAGCCGAAACGCCCCTCCCTCTCGCCGGACGAGCCAGAGTTCTCCCCGGCGGCGGATCTCCACGCCGGCGATGTCCGCCCACGGCACCTTCGCGCTGCCGAGCACCGCGTGAACCCGCACCCCGTCTTGGCCGATGTCCACGCCGCTGCGCCAGACGTGCACCCCGGCGAGGACCGGCAGGACGAGCAGGATGAGCAACCACGGGCTGACCGAGACCAGCGGGATCGTGCACACCACGAAGATGCCGACGGCGAGCCACGCCGAGCGCGGCATGCGCAGTCGGCTGGTCGTTATGTCGGCGCCCACACGGTCAATCGTCGCAGAGCTAGGCTGGCGACCGTGCCGGGTGCCCGAACGCGCAAGCCTCGCAGCCATGAGGTAACCGAGGGATACGAGCGTGCCCCCGCCCGCGCGATGCTCCGCGCGGTGGGCATGGGGGACGAGGACTTCGGCAAACCACAAATCGGCGTCGCCTCGTCCTGGAACGAGATCACCCCGTGCAACCTGTCCTTGGACCGGCTGGCCAAGCGCGCCAAAGACGGGGTCCGCGCGGCGGGCGGCTTCCCGCTGGAGTTCGGCACGATCTCGGTCTCCGACGGCATCTCGATGGGGCACGAGGGGATGCGGGCGTCGCTGGTCAGCCGCGAAGTGATCGCCGACTCCGTCGAGACCGTCATGTTTGCCGAGCGGCTGGACGGCTCGGTGCTGCTCGCCGGCTGCGACAAGTCCCTGCCAGGGATGCTGATGGCCGCCGCCCGCCTCGACCTCGCCGCAGTGTTCGTCTACGCCGGTACGACGCTGCCCGGTCGCCTCGACGACCAGGACCTCACCATCATCGACGTCTTCGAAGCCGTCGGCGCGTGCGCCCGCGGCCTGATGACGCGGGACCGGTTGGACGCGATCGAGCGAGCCAGCTGTCCCGGCGAAGGAGCCTGCGGCGGCATGTACACGGCGAACACCATGGCCTCGGCGGCCGAGGCGATCGGCATGTCCCTGCCCGGCAGCGCCGCCCCCCCTGCGGTCGACCGGCGCCGCGACGACATCGCGATCCGCTCCGGCGAAGCGGTGGTCCGGCTGATCGAGCAGGGCATCACCGCCCGGCGGATCATGACTCGGGAGGCGTTCGAGAACGCGATCACCGTCGTCATGGCCCTCGGCGGCTCGACGAACGCCGTACTGCACCTGCTCGCCATGGCCACCGAGGCGCGGGTCGAGCTGACGCTGGACGACTTCAACCGGATTGGTGACCGCACACCGCACCTGGCCGACGTCAAGCCGTTCGGTCGCTACGTGATGGCCGATGTCGACCGGATCGGCGGCGTGCCGGTCGTCATGAAGGCGTTGCTCGACGCCGGTCTGCTGCACGGCGATGCGCTCACCGTCACCGGCCGCACCGTTGCCGAAAACCTTGCCGAGATCGCGCCGCCTGACCCGGACGGGGCAATCATCCGCGCGATCGCCGATCCGATCCACGCCACCGGTGGCATGGTGGTCCTCCGCGGGTCGCTCGCTCCGGACGGCGCAGTCGTCAAGACCGCCGGGTTCGACGCTGCAGTCTTCGAGGGCACCGCCAGAGTTTTCGAGGGCGAGCAGGGCGCGATGGACGCCGTGACCGAGGGCAGCCTGCGCCCCGGCGACGTGCTCGTCATCCGGTACGAGGGGCCGCGCGGAGGCCCGGGGATGCGGGAGATGCTCGCGGTGACCGGAGCGATCAAGGGCGCCGGTCTGGGCAAGGAGGTGCTGCTGTTGACCGACGGGCGGTTCTCCGGCGGTACGACCGGGCTGTGCGTCGGCCACATCGCACCGGAGGCGACCGACGGCGGGCCGATCGCGCTGGTCGCCGACGGCGACCGGATCCACCTCGACGTGGCCGCTCGCCGGCTGGACCTGCTGGTGGACGAGGCCGAACTCGACCGCCGGCGCGCCGGCTGGAAGCCGCCGCCACCTCGATACGAGTACGGCGTACTGGGCAAGTACGCCCGGCTGGTCGGCTCCGCGTCCACTGGCGCCGTCTGCGGCTGAGACTCTCTGCGCGGCGGCGGAGCGGAATTGACGCCGGCGCCCCGGATGGGTCACCCTTGGCTCGTGCGAAACAGCATTCTCGTACTCTGCTAGCGCGACCGGTCACCACGACCGCCGCGCTAACCCCTCCGTGCTCCGGCACGAGGGGTTTTTTCATGCGCCGCCCGCCGCCCGCCGCCCGCGGACCCGCCGACCGGAACAGGCCAGCAATGAGCAGCAGCCCGACACCACGACCCGCCCCGCCACCGGGCGTCCCTGGTGCGACGCGAACCCTGACCGGCGCACAGTCACTCGTCCGGTCCCTCGAGGCCGTGGGGGCGGACCTCATCTTCGGCATCCCCGGTGGCGCGATACTGCCGGCGTACGACCCGCTCTACGACTCCACGGCGGTCCGGCACATCCTGGTACGGCACGAACAGGGCGCCGGCCACGCGGCCGCCGGCTACGCACAGGCGACTGGTCGGGTCGGCGTCTGCATCGCGACCAGCGGTCCCGGCGCGACGAATCTGGTCACGCCGATCGCCGACGCGCACCTGGACTCAGTGCCGCTCGTTGCCATCACGGGACAGGTGCCGAGCGCGGCGATCGGGACCGACGCGTTCCAGGAAGCCGACATCTGCGGCATCACCATGCCGATCACGAAGCACAACTACCTCGTCACCGATGCCGCCGACATCCCGCGCGTCATCGCCGAGGCGTTCCACATCGCCGCTACGGGACGCCCGGGACCCGTCCTCGTCGACATCCCCAAGGACGTGCTGCAGGCGACGACGACTTTCGGGTGGCCGCCGACCCCCGATCTGCCGGGGTATCGCCCCGTTCTCCGCCCGCACGGTAAGCAGATCCGCGAGGCTGCCCGGCTGATGGCGTCGGCACGACGTCCCGTCCTGTACGTCGGAGGAGGGGTGCTAAAGGCCCGCGCTACCGCGGAACTCAGGGTGCTCGCCGAGGTAACCGGCATCCCGGTGGTGACCACTCTGATGGCGCGCGGGGCGTTCCCCGACAGCCATCAGCTCAACCTCGGCATGCCCGGTATGCACGGCACCGTCACGGCAGTGACCGCGCTGCAGCGCAGTGACCTGATCGTGGCACTCGGCGCTCGTTTCGACGATCGGGTCACGGGCCAACTGTCGACGTTCGCGCCCGGTGCCACCGTGGTGCACGCCGACGTCGACCCGGCCGAGATCTCCAAGAACCGCGTCGCCGACGTGCCCATCGTCGGAGACTGCCGCGAGGTGATCGCCGACCTGATCGTGGCGGTCCGCCAGGAGCACGAGGCCGGGCACCGCAGCGACATCGCGGCCTGGTGGGCGCAGCTCGACGGCTACCGCACGACGTACCCGCTCGGCTACGAGTGGCCGCCCGACGGCTCGCTCGCCCCGCAGTACGTGATCGAGCGGCTCGGAGCGATCGCCGGCCCGGAGGCGATCTACGTCGCCGGCGTGGGTCAGCACCAGATGTGGGCGGCGCAGTTCATCCAGTACGAGCGCCCTTACACCTGGCTCAACTCCGGCGGGCTCGGCACCATGGGGTACGCCGTACCAGCCGCCATGGGCGCCAAGGCGGGCCGTCCGGAGGCGACGGTCTGGGCGATCGACGGGGACGGCTGCTTCCAGATGACCAATCAGGAACTGGCCACCTGCGCGGTCGAAGGCATTCCGATCAAGGTGGCGATCATCAACAACGGCAACCTCGGCATGGTCCGGCAGTGGCAGAACCTGTTCTACGGCCAGCGGTACTCGCAGACGAACCTCGGCACCCAGGCCACCCGCCGGATCCCGGACTTCGTGCTGCTCGCGGAGGCGATGGGCTGCGTAGGGATGCGGTGTGAGAGCCGCGACGACGTCGATGCCACGATCGACAAGGCGATGCGGATCGATGACCAGCCGGTCGTGGTCGACTTCGTCGTGGGCGAGGATGCGCAGGTCTGGCCGATGGTCGCCGCCGGCACCAGCAACAACGACATTCTTGCGGCCCGTGACGTGCGCCCCGACTTCGACGCGGGGGTCTGAGGTGACCACCCACACCCTGTCCGTGCTCGTGGAGAACAAGCCCGGCGTACTGGCCCGGGTGGCCAGCCTGTTCAGCCGGCGCGGCTTCAACATCGACTCACTGGCCGTCGGCCCGACAGAGAACGAACACATCAGCCGGATGACGATCGTGGTCAACCTCGATGAGTTGCCGCTGGAGCAGGTCACCAAGCAGCTCAACAAGCTGGTGAACGTCATCAAGATCGTGGAGTTGCATACCGCCACAGCCGTGCAGCGCGAACTGCTGCTCGTCAAGGTCAAGATCGACGCCACTTCCCGCACGCAGGTGCTGGAGACCGCCGAGCTTTTCCGCGCCAAGGTGGTAGACGTCAGCACCGAGTCGCTCACCCTCGAGGCGACCGGCACCCCCGACAAGCTGGACGCGCTGCTGCGAGTGTTGGAGCCGATCGGCATCCGCGAGATGGTTCAATCCGGCGCCGTCGCGGTGGGGCGTGGTCCCCGAGTCATCGCCGCAACGCCCGCCGTACGCCAGCTCGACCGTCCCGCCTGATCCCCCGAAAGGACACGCATGGCTGCTCAGATCTTCTACGACGACGACGCCGACCTGTCGGTGATCCAAGGCAGAACCGTCGCCGTGCTCGGCTACGGGAGCCAGGGTCACGCGCATGCACTGTCCCTGCGGGACTCCGGGGTCGACGTGCGGGTCGGCCTCTTGGAGGGGTCGAAGAGCCGCGAGAAGGCCGAGGCCGAAGGTTTGCGGGTCGTGACGCCCGACGTCGCCGCGGCCGAGTCGGACCTCGTCATGATGCTGGCGCCCGATCACAAGCAACGCGGCCTGTACGCCGACGCCGTGGAACCCAACTTGCAGGAGGGCGACGCGCTGTTCTTCGGCCACGGCTTCAACATCCGCTTCGGCTACATCACCCCGCCGGCCGGCGTGGACGTCGCGATGGTCGCGCCGAAGGGTCCAGGGCATCTGGTACGCCGGCAGTTCTCCGACGGCAAGGGCGTGCCCTGCCTCGTCGCGGTGGAGCAGGACGCCAGCGGTTCCGCGCTGGAACTGGCGCTGTCCTACGCCAAGGGGATCGGCGGCACCCGCGCCGGCGTCATCAAGACGACGTTCACCGAGGAGACCGAGACCGACCTGTTCGGTGAGCAGGCGGTGCTCTGCGGCGGGGCGAGCGCCCTGGTCCAGGCCGGGTTCGAGACGCTGATCGACGCCGGCTACCAGCCCGAGATCGCGTACTTCGAGTGCCTGCATGAGCTCAAGCTGATCGTCGACCTAATGTACGAGGGCGGGATCGCCAAGCAGCGCTGGTCGGTGTCGGACACCGCCGAGTACGGCGACTACGTCTCCGGCCCGCGGATCATCGACGAGCGGGTGCGGCAGACGATGAAGGACCTGCTCGCCGAGATCAAGGACGGCAGCTTCGCCGCCCGGTTCATCGCCGACCAGGACGCCGGCGCACCGGAGTTCCGTGCGCTGCGGGACAAGAGCGAGGCGCACCCGATCGAGGCGACCGGCCGGGAACTTCGCGGGCTGATGAGCTGGGTCCGCACCGACGACGACTACCAGGGCACCGCCGCCCGCAGCTGAGCCTCGCGCTCCTCAGCCCCGCTGCAGCAGCAAGTCGGGTGCCAGTTCGGCAAGTACCTCGAAGTCGTCATCCTGGGTCCACACCGTGAGGTCGTGTGCGAGTGCAGTGGCCGCGATGATCGCGTCCATCGCGCCGGCCCGACGACCCTGGTTCCGGGCGGCGGCGAGCAGGTCGGCCAGCCGCTCGGCCACGACCTCGTCGTACGGCAGTGCGATGAACTTCCGTGCCCTATCGAAGGTGACCTGACGGTCCCTGCGCAGGTCCGGGTCGCTCGCGCGGCGCACGCCGATACCCAGTTCGGTCAGCGTGGCGACCGAGACTCGCCCCTCGCCGTCAGGCGGGTCCGTAACGGCTCGGTCCTGCTCGGCGGCGATGAAGATGCTCGTGTCGACGACATATCCGGTCACGACAGCATGTCATCGGTTGTGAGTCCCGCATCGAAGTCCTCGGCCCGTGACTCGACGCTGCGCCTTCTAGACAGGGCGCGGATCTCCTCGAGGTCGGCCAGGATCTGCTCGGTTGGTCGGCGCTCACTACGGCTGTGACGAGGAACGATGTCGGCGACCGGCCGACCGTGCACGGTCAGGACGACCGGCTCCCCGCTCTCGACGGCGGCGATGACTCGGGCTGTGTGGTTACGCAGCTCCCGCACCGAAACATCCATTGTGTGGCACAGCGTAGCACGCGTGACCCAGGCCATCCCCGCCATCAGCGTCGCAAGGTCGGTGACTCCTTGCTCACTCGGACGGCGTTCGTTGTGGTTCTTGCCGCTTAGAATCCTCCGATGGCCGAGACTTCTTTGCAAAGCCTTCTTTGCTATTATCCGGGGTGTGGACGAGCCGGTTGTCGTTGTATTCACCGGGGTGCCCGGCACCGGCAAGTCGACGTTGGCCGATCGCCTCGCCACCGAGACGGGCGTTCCCGCCTTCGCCGGCGATTGGCTGTTGGGCGCGCTTGCCCCGTACGGGATCCTGGACGACATCCCGCGGCCGACGCTGATCGGGGTCTACCGCAATCTGCTCGGGACGTTGCTGACCAGGCAACTGCTGCTGGGGCAGTCTGCAGTCCTCGACTGCGGCATCGACGACGAGACGGCTGACCTGTGGAGCGAGCGGGTCGAGCGCGCCGGCGGGCGGATCTCCTTCGTCATCTGCGTGTGCAGCGACGAGGCGGTCCACCGCAGCCAGGTGGAGGGACGCGCAAGAGGGATACCGGGCTGGCATGAGATCGACTGGAATCACGTGCAACGAATGCGAGCCGAACTCCCGCCCCTGACCCGACCTCACATCACCGTCGATGCCATCGACGGCATCGAGCACAACCTCGGGCTGGTCAGGGCCAACGTCGCTGGACTGCCGGGCTAAACGGGCACGAGCTCCAGCAGATCGTCGAGCCCGCGTAAATCCCCGGGGTTTGCGGTGTACAGCCGGGCTCCGTGAGCTCGCGCGGTGGCCGCGATCAAGAGGTCCATCACCCGAGCCCGCGGCTGGCGACCAGCGGCCACTACGGCAGCGGCGAGCTGACCGTAGCTCCGGGCAACCGACGCGTCGACCGGCAACGGGTGAAACATGTGCTCGAGCAGCGTCAGCCGACGAAGGCGCTCCGCCCGGGTGTCCGGGTCAGCGGCGACCAGCACGCCGTAGTGCAGTTCGGCGAGGGTGGCTGCGCTGATCGCCAGATTCCGTTCCAGAATCGGCACGGTGGGCGCCAGGACGACGCTGGTATCCAAGACAGCCTTCACCGAACGGACCACGGATCCTGCAGCGCTTCGTCGATCCGCGCTCGGTCCTCAGCCCAGTCGTGATCGCCGGGTCCAGCGAACAGCTCAACGATCTCCTCGAATCGACGCCATACCCGACGCTCGGCCGGTACCAGGCACGTTCCTTCAGCCGCGCGGGAGCCGCATGGCCAGCCGGCTGGTCACCACGCCGGTGTTCAGGCCGATCGTCCGCAGCCCGCCGAAGAACCGGGCGTGCTCGATCTTGCAGCAGCGATCCATGACAACGCTCAAGCCCGCCTCCCGGGCCAGCGCCGCCGCCTCATGGTTGATGACGCCCAGCTGCAGCCACAGGACGCGAGCGCCGATCTCGATCGCCTGCTCGGCAAGCTCCACTGCCTCATGGGCAGGCCGGAACACGTCCACGATCTCGATCGGCCGCGGGTGCTTGGCAGCGGCCTCGCGCAGGTCGGCGTACACCGGCCGGCTCATGATCTCGCGTTTGCCGGCGTGCACCGGGTTGACCGGGACGATGTCGTAGCCGTTCGCGTCCAGGTAGACCGCGGCGAACGAGCTCGGGTTGTAGTAGTTCGAGCTGAGCCCGACCATCGCGATCGTCCGGTACGACGTGAGGATGTGCAGCCGCTTCGCAGCCGATTGCCCGAGGTCGTTGCGCTCTCCGACGGCGCTCATGTCTGGTACGGCGCGCCGAACGCCTTGGCCAGCACCGAGTGGCCTTGCCCGTCGTACGCCGGCCGCTCCGACGTAACCTGCGACGCGTCGAGTGCCTGCGACAGATCCCACACGATGTCCTCCACATCCTCGATACCGATGGACACCCGAACCATCTCCGGGCCGATCCGCGCCGCTCGCAATTCGTCGTCGTCGAGCTGCTGATGGGTGGTCGACGCCGGATGGATGACCAGCGACTTGGCGTCGCCGACGTTGGCCAGGTGGCTGAGAAGCTGCACCGACTCGATGAACCTGCGGCCGGCGTCGCGGCCGCCTTTGATGCCGAACGTGAAGATCGAGCCAGCACCGCGCGGCAGGTACTTCAGCGCCAGCTCGTGATACCGGTTCCCCGGCAGCCCCGGATAGTTGACGTAGTCGACGGCCGGATGCTGGTCCAGGAAGGTGGCCACCACAGCGGCATTGCGCACGTGCCGGTCCATCCGGACGTGCAGTGTCTCCAGCCCGATCAGCATCAGCCACGCGGTGAACGGCGCCATCGTCGGGCCGTAGTCGCGCAGCATCTCGGCGCGACACTTGAGCAGCCAGCCGAAGTCGCCGAAGTACTCGAAGAACCGCAGGTCGTGGTAACCCTTGGACGGCTCGGTCATGCCGGGGAACTTGCCGTTGTCCCAAGGGAATCGGCCACTGTCGACGATGACGCCGCCGATCGCCGTACCGTGTCCGCAGATGAACTTCGTCGCCGAATGGACCACGATGTCCGCGCCCCAGTCCAGCGGGCGGCACAGGTACGGCGAGGCGAACGTGTTGTCGATGATCAGCGGTACGCCGACCTCGTGGGCCAGC
>JACCTY010000117.1 GCA_013812145.1 Geodermatophilaceae bacterium
GGGCAGGGGTGGACACCGCCGTCCGGCAGGTCGCCGACACCGCCTCGACCGGGCTGCCCGAGCCGTGGCCGGGACTGCTGCGCGCGGCCGCCCGTAGCAACGCAGGCGCGGTGCCCGATGCGCTGGACCGGGCCGTGGGCGGGGCCGACCTGGGGATGGATCGCCCGCCTCGGTGGTGGGGTCTGATGGGTCGGATCCAGTGGGTGCTGCTGGGTCTGGCGCTCGTCGGGCTGGTGTGGCTGGCTGCGCTGGCGGTGCTGGGCTACCTGCAGATCGACCTGGAACCGCCGGCGCTCGGCCCCTTCGCCTGGCCAACGCTGCTGCTGATCGGCGGCCTGCTGGCCGGGCTACTGCTCAGGGTGGCCGCCCGGCCGTTCATCGCGCTGGGTGCCGCCCGCCGCCGTCGCCGGGCTGCGCGCGAACTGACCCGCCGGGTCGACGCGGTCACCGAGGAACTCATCCTGGCGCCGCTGCGCGCGGAGGTTCAGGTGGGGGCCGAGCTGTCCGACGCCGTACGCGGCCTCGCCGCCTGACCGGCGGTAGCGAGCGCCATAGCAGTCAGAGTTACCGACGCAGACGGAGAGGGTGACTGATGAGCTTTGAGTGCAACGCCACCGTTTACGTGCAACACCTGGGTCAGCAGCCTAGCCGACCAGCTCCACGTCATCGGCCTTGGCCCACTTGTGGGAGCCAACCTTAACAATCAGGTATTCTGTTTCTGAACGATCACCAACCCGTATGGCGATTGCCTTCCAGCCTTGCTCGCCTTCGTCTCCCCTGGCCGGTACGTAACGCATGGTCAGTGGAGCCGGTAGCGGCACAATCTGCTCAGCGGCCATTGGCTCCTCAGGTATCCGCGCCTCCAGGGCAGCGCTGATGACCGCATCCGCGATATCGCGTCTGGCATTAATGGTTGCTACAGAGGCAGCGGCGCGCCCTCGAACGTCAGAGGCGACGATGTAGCCAATCGCGAGGATCGCTGCTGCGCTGACAATGGCTGCGACGAACAGCACGGTGCCCTTAGGGGTGTCGGCCTTGTCATAGACGCGTGTAACGGATATTCAAGCGGCGGCGACTGTAGCTGCGCCGCTTGCAGCCCACCACTTGCTGAGCGCTGTACCGCCTGCCTCCAGGACAGCCACGGAGTCGGCTGGGCCCGTGAACGCAGAAACGAACTTTCCGGACGCTGTTATCTCAGTGTCGGTTCCGAGCAGGTTGAGCGCCCTGAGCAGATCAACTGTGGGTGACTCAATGTTGTCTCCTGTTGAGACGGCCTTCCCAGGGATTTGCACGGCCATAAGCGACACCCCTCATCGGATGAGTAGTTTGGCCGCATGCTACTGCCCGCCGTAGCCGGAGCCAAGCATCCTGCACACACCCGGAATTACGTGAGCCGAGTTGTCAGTGGATCCGCGCCACGGGTGACGCGCATCCACTGACAATCCGTGGCTAGCGGTCGAGTTCGCCGCGGATGAACTGCTCGACCTTTTCGCGGGCGATGTCGTCGCTGTACTGCTCCGGCGGGCTCTTCATGAAGTACGACGAGGCGGACAGGATCGGTCCGCCGATGCCGCGGTCCATGGCAATCTTCGCGCAGCGCACCGCATCGATGATCACCCCGGCGGAGTTCGGCGAGTCCCAGACCTCGAGCTTGTACTCCAGGTTCAGCGGCACATCGCCAAACGCCCGGCCCTCAAGCCGCACGTAGGCCCACTTGCGGTCGTCCAGCCAGGACACGTAGTCCGACGGTCCGATGTGGACATTCGCGGCGCCCATGTCGTGGGCCACATTGCTCGTGACGGCCTGGGTCTTGGAGATCTTCTTGGACTCCAGCCGCTCACGCTCGAGCATGTTCATGAAGTCCATGTTGCCGCCGACGTTGAGCTGCATCGTCCGGTCCAGCACCACGCCGCGGTCCTCGAAGAGCTTGGCCAGCACCCGGTGGGTGATCGTCGCGCCGACCTGGCTCTTGATGTCGTCGCCGACGATCGGAACACCGGCCGCGGCGAACTTCGCCGCCCACTCCGGCGTACCGGCGATGAAGACCGGCAACGCGTTGACAAAGCCGACCTTGGCGTCGATGGCGCACTGCGCGTAGAACTCCACCGCCGCCTGCGAGCCGACCGGGAGGTAGCAGATCAGCACGTCGGCACGGGCCGCCCGAAGCGCGGCGACGACGTCGACCGGCTCGGAGTCGGACTCGGTGATCGTCTGCAGGTAGTACTTGCCGAGGCCGTCCAGGGTGTGTCCGCGCTGGACCGGTACGCCGAGCTCCGGCACGTCGCAGATCTTGATGGTGTTGTTCTCGCTGGCGCCGATCGCATAGGACAGGTCCTGCCCGACCTTCTTGGCGTCCACGTCGAAAGCGGCGACGAACTCGATGTCGCGGACGTGATAGTCGCCTAACATGACGTGCATGAGCCCCGGCACGCTCGCCGCGGGGTCGGCATCCCGGTAGTACTCGACGCCCTGTACCAGTGACGCGGCGCAGTTGCCGACCCCGACAATGGCAACTCGTACCGAACCCATGGGGTCCCCTTTCATGATTCGTCGCTTCCTCTGTCGATCGCCGGGCGATCAACCTTTTCACTGTTGATGAGCTCGGAGAGCCAACGGACCTCGCGGTCCACGGATTCCAGCCCGTGGTGTTGCAGTTCCAAGGTGTAGCGGTCGACCCGCTCCCGCGTGCGGGCCAACGACGCTCGCAGCCCGTCCCGACGCTCCTCGACCCGGCGCCGCCGACCTTCCAGGATGCGCAGCCGGACGTCGACGTCGGTTTGGGCGAAGAACGCGAACCGTACGCCGAACCGCTCGTCCTCCCACGCTTCCGGGCCGCCTTCGGTGAGCAGTTCCTGGAAGCGCTCCTTGCCCTCGGCGGTCAGCGCGTAGACGACCTTGCCCCGCTTGCCGGTCAGCGGCGGCGCGTCGGCGGGCAGTGCCCGCGAGACGTCGGCCGGGTCCTGCACGCAGATCCAGCCCTGTTCCCGCATCCGCCGGAGCGCCGGGTAGAGCGAGCCGTAGCTCAGCGCCCGGAACCCGCCGAGCAGCGCAAGCACCCGCTTGCGCAACTCGTAGCCGTGCATCGGCGCCTCGTTCAGCAGGCCGAGGATCGCCATTTCAAGCATCTCCTCCACCTCCTGTTGGCCGGGACGTCGCCGTACCGTTGTATCGGATCGATATATCGCACCCTACGACAAGGTGCGCTCGGCCCGCCACTCCGGGTCACCTGATGCGCCGCAGGCCGTTGGGCGTGGCGCACTGCGGATCGCCAAGTACCCTTGCCGGCGTGAGTGTGCAGCCCGGCGCGCGGCGGGACGAGGCGGAGGACGGCCCCCGCCGCCGCGCCGTCGTCGACTACGCGCTGCAACGCCGCGCCCGCCTCGCCGACGTGTACGCCGGCCGAGCCAGCCTGCACGACGTCTGCGACGCGCATCCTTACCTGCTGCGGGCGGCGAAGTTCCACGGCCAGCCGTCGGGCGTCTCCTGCCCGGTGTGCCGCCGCGAGCAGTTGACCGAGGTGCACTACGTGTACGGCGACACGCTCAAGACGTTGTCCGGCCAGGCCAAGGCACCGCAGGAGCTGGATGACATGGCGCGGCGGCTGCGCGAGTTCAGCGTGTACGTGGTCGAGGTCTGTCGCAGCTGCAGCTGGAACCACCTGACGACGTCGTTCGTCATCGGCCGGGGCAGCGCGGCACCGACCCGGCGGCGCCGCGCCGGTGACGGGCGGGTACTCGAAGGAGAGTCGTGAGCAGCAACCGCAGGCGCGCTGACGTGAAGCCAGCCACCTGGCGGGAGCGCCGAGGCACGCCCGAGCGCAGGCGCAAGCGCACCATCCGCCGCCGGTTCTTCTTCGGCGGTGTTGTATTGCTGGTGGCCATGGTGTTGACGTTCGTCGGCGTCGTGTACGCCACGACCGACGTACCCCAGCCCGACGACATCCAGACCGACCAGGTCTCGATCGTCTACTTCAGCAACGGAACGACGGAGATGGCGCGCCTCGGTGAGGAGAACCGCACCGACGTCCCGCTGTCCCTCGTGCCCGAGCATGTCCGGCAGGCGGTGCTGGCCGCGGAGAACCGCAGCTTCTACTCCGACCCCGGGTTCTCGGCCACCGGGATAGCGCGGGCGGCCTGGAACAATCTGACCGGCGGCCCCATCCAGGGCGGCTCGACGATCACCCAGCAGTACGTGAAGAACACCTACCTGTCGACCGAGCAGACGCTGACCCGCAAATTCAAGGAACTGATCCTCTCGGTCAAGATCGAGCAGAACTACTCCAAGGACCAGATCCTGGAGTGGTACCTCAACACGATCTACTTCGGCCGTGGCGCGCACGGCATCGAGGCAGCCGCCGAGACCTACTTCGGCAAGCCCGTCGACCAGCTCACCGTCGCCGAGGGCGCGGTGCTGGCCGCGGGCATCGCCAGCCCGGCGCTGTTCGACCCGGAGGGGCATCCGGAGGATGCGCAGGACCGGTGGAACTTCGTCCTGGACGGGATGGTCGGCGAGGGCTGGCTGGAGGAGTCAGCCCGCACGGCGCTGACCTACCCGCCCGTCCGGCCGCGTGGACCGGTGTCCCTCAACCAGACCGACGGGCCCGAGGGCCTGATCGTCCGGCAGGTCCTGGAGGAGCTGGCCCGCAACGGGATCGACGAGTCCCGCATCTACTCCGAGGGCTTGCGGATCACCACAACGGTGAACGCCGGGGCGCAGCGCGAGGCGGTCAACGCAGCGCGCGAAACGCTGTCCGACCAGCCACCGAATCTGCGTACGGCGCTGGTGTCGATCAGTCCGACAACCGGCGCCGTGGTGGCCTACTACGGCGGGCCGAGCGGCACCGGCTTCGACTACGCGCAGGCCTATCGGCAGCCCGGCTCGTCGTTCAAGCCCTACACCCTGGCCACCGCGTTGGAGCAGGGGATCGGCGTGTTCGCCCGCCGCGACGGATCGCAGCCGCAGACCTTCCCCGACCGCGAGCAGCCGGTGCGCAACTCCGAGGGCGGCGAGTGCTCCTCCTGCACTCTCAAGGAGGCGATCACCCGCTCGCTCAACACGACGTTCTACGGGCTCGCGCTCGAGGTCGGGCCGAGCAACGTCGCCGAGCTGGCCCACCGTGCCGGCGTCGGGGAGACCGGGGAGGACGACACCCCCACGCTCGAGCGCAACGGGATCACCGGCGGGGCGATCGGCATCGGCGAGTACGAGGTGCGCCCGATCGACCAGGCCAGCGGGTTCTCGACCTTCGCCAACGGCGGTGTACACCACGAGCCGTTCTTCGTCTCCCGGGTGACCGACCGGGACGGGGCCGTCCTCTACGAGCGGGCCGAGGGCGAGCCGTCCCGCGCGGTGTCCGCCGAAGTCGCCAACGACGTGACGTTCGCGCTGGAGGATGTGGCGGCGGCCGGGGACGACGAACTCGACGACGGCCGCGAGGCCGCAGCCAAGACCGGTACGGCGCAGCTGGACGACAACGACAACAAGGACGCCTGGATGGTCGGCTACGTGCCGTCGCTGGTCACCGCCGTGTGGATCGGCTCCGACGCAAGTGAGCCGATCCGGACCAGCGAGGACCGGCTGATCTACGGTTCGGGGCTGCCCGCGGAGATCTGGAACACCTACATGAACGCGGTGCTCGCGGGTGCGCCGGAGGCCGAACTGCCCGACGAGGCGCTGATTGACGGGGACGGGGGTGACTCGGAGCCGCCGGCTGACAATGGCGACGGTGGCGGTGGCGGTGACGATGAGCAGACCACATCGCCCGCATCCACATCGGCGCCGACGTCTTCAACGGGCGGCGACCCCACGACGGCCGCACCCACCACCACGACCGAGCCGCCGCCGGCGACCACCCGCCCGACCCGCCCGACTCGGCCGACACCGACCAGCCCGCCGCCTACCACCCAACCGCCGCCGACGACCGCGGCGCCGGGGACGAACCAGACGGCCGGGCCGGGTGGCTGAGCCGC
>JACCTY010000149.1 GCA_013812145.1 Geodermatophilaceae bacterium
AGCCGAACCCACAACCGCGGGTTCAGCTGTCGCCGATATCCTGAGACATCACATTGCGGTGGCGGTGGGATTTGAACCCACGGAGGGCGTGAACCCTCACACGCTTTCGAGGCGTGCTCCTTCGGCCGCTCGGACACGCCACCGCCGCCGAGGGTACTGCACCGCCGGGTCGCCTCAGCCGCAACGATGGACGGGTGCCCGCATCCACGGTTCCGTTCGACGACCTCGCCGAGCTGGGCCCGTTCTTCGCCCTGCACCCGGGCCGCCAGCCAGGCTGGACCGCCGTGCACCAGCTACTCGACGACCCGAGGACTACCGACGCAGCCATCGACCTGTACGCCGAACGCCTGGCGACCAGCCGTCGTGACATCGCCGGCTCGTTGTTCGTGCAGGGCTGGGCCGGCCGGCTCACCTCCGTCTTCGCCGGCTGCATCTCGCTCGCCGAGCGCGTCCCCGATCTCGCCGCCGCCAACCTGGCATACCGGTTCGTCGAGGCTGCCCCGGTCGAGATCGGCATCACCGACCCGGCGTTGGGTGAACCCGCGGCTGGCTGGCGACGACTGATTGCCCACCACCTGGAACCGCTGATCGCAGCAGTGGACGACCGGTGCCGGGCCGGGGCGCGCCGGCTCTGGGGCAACGTGGCCGCCGCAATGGCCGGCTCGCTCGGCAGCCTTGACCGCGCGGGCGTCGCAGCGCTCGACGAACTCGTCAAGTCCACCTGGGCGCAGCCCGCGGAGCTGGCCGACCTGGGGCAGTGGGTTCCGACCCCGCAGGGCCTGCGCTACGCCCGGCGTACGTGTTGCAACATCGTCCGGGTGCCGGGCTACGACCTGTGCGCCGACTGTGTCATCGACTGGGCGCCCCGGAGGTGAATCACCCTCGACGACTGGCGAAGAATTCACTGAGCAGCTCGGCGGACTCACCAGCCCGGACACCGCTCCGGACCTCCGGCCGGTGGTTGAGTCGCCGGTCACGGACGAGGTCCCACAGCGATCCGACCGCTCCGGCCTTGGGATCGGCAGCGCCGTAGACGCAGCGCGCCACCCGCGCCAGTACGAGAGCGCCGGCGCACATCGTGCACGGCTCCAGGGTGACGACCAGGGTCGCACCCTCGAGCCGCCACGATCCGGTGGCGACCGCGGCCCGCCGAAGCGCCAGGATCTCGGCGTGCGCGGTCGGGTCGCCGGTCAGTTCCCGTTCGTTACCGCCGGCGCCCAGGATCACGCCGTCGGCGCCGACCACGACCGCACCGACCGGCACGTCCCCCCACCGCATGGACTGCCGCGCCAGATCCAGCGCACGGAGCATCGGGTCGTCGTACTGGCCGTCCCCCGTCATCGTGACGGCAGCGGCCCCACGACTGCCGCGAACTCGGGACCGAAGCCGAGGCTTCCGGCGACCTGCGCGAGCATCTCGTCGGCGTACAGCTCGATGTCGTCGACGATCAGCCGCATCTCCTCGGCCGGCAGCCCGAGGTCGGCGAACAGATCGAGGTCTCCGACCGGCCAGATCTCATCGTCAGGGGCATCGTCGGGGACGTCCGCACCGAGGAACTTGGCCGCTTGGCCGGCCAACTCCCAGTCCAGCGCCGCCGTGACGTCCGACAGCAACAACGCGACGCTGGTGTCCGGCCGGATCCGCAGCGCGACGAAGAACTCGTCCTCGACGTTGAGCAGCGCGAGGGGACCACCCTCGCTCTCCTGTTGACGAAGCGCGGCGATGCAGTGCTCGAGGTCGCCCAGGACGGCCGGCGGCAACAGGTCGCAGCGCCAGCGACCGTCCCCGCGGCAGACCGCGACCGCGAACCCATCGGAGGTCATGAGACCGCCTCCGTCAGGGTTCACAGTCATGGAGCCTCACTTTGTCGTGGCGGTAGGGCCTGCCGCGGATGGTCGCAGACGCAGCCGCACGGGCAAAGCCCGGCGGCGCTCAGCCGGCATGCCGGATGCATCGGATGGACCACGGCCGTGCCTCCAGCCGATCCGCCGCGATCGGCTCCGCGCAGACATCGCAACGGCCGTACGTCCCCTCGTCCAGCTTCGCCAGCGCGCGCACCACTTCGGCCTGCATCGCGCCGAGACGATCGTGCGCTGCGACCTGTGACAGCCGCTCGACGGCGAAGCTGGTGCCCTCACCGACCCGCTTGCCGAAGGAGATCCCCCCGGTCTCTCCCGTCGATGCGGACAAGTCGGCGCGCTCGGCTTGCAGCTCGGCCCGCTTCTCCTCCAGCTCGGCCCGCACCGACGTACTCACCGTTTTCGCAGGAACGTCAGGCCGTCCGCGAGCGGCAGGAGCAGAGTGTCGAATCGCTGGTCGACGGCCAGCGTGTGGTTGAACGCCTGGATGATCCGGTCATCCTCGTTGGTCTCGTGGCCGGGGATCACTCTCCCGTCGCGCAGCGTGTTGTCGATGATGATGAGCCCGTTCGTCCGCACCCGGGGATACAGCTCCTCGACGTACGCCGGATACTCGGGTTTGTCGGCATCGACGAAGGCCAAGTCGTACGCCGGATCCTGCGGCAGCGAGCGCATGGTTTCCAGCGCCGGTCCCAGTCGCAGTTCGATCCGGTCGGCGATACCGGCCCGGTCCCAGTACCGCTTGGCGATGTCCGTCCACTCAGGACTGACGTCGAGGCAGAGCAGCCGGCCGCCGGGCGGCAGGCCCCGAGCGATCGCCAGGGCCGAGTATCCGGTGAACGTCCCGATCTCGATGGCCGACGTCACGTCCATCAACCGGGTCAGCATCGTCATGAACGCACCCTGCTCGGGTGCGATCTGCATGCGTGAGATGTCACCCAGACCGGCCGTCTCCTCGATCAGATCGGCCTGCACATCGTCGATCGGCTCGGTGTGGTCGAGCAGGTAGCGGTGGACTTCGTCGGACAGGAGGAAGGATTTCGGTGTCATGAGCCCGCCTCCGTCCAGGAGCACACAGCAGGCGCGGACTGGACGGAGGTGGGCGGGGTCGGGGTCACCCGCCCACCCTAGGACGGACGGTCTAGCGTCGCGCAGGTGATCGACGAGCGGTTGTTCGACCACCTCGCGGGCGACCCGTACGCCGCTGACCTCGGCGTACGACTGGAGGAGATCCGCCCCGGCTACGCCCGTGCGGTCCTGGACATCGAGCCGCGCCACACGAATGCGCACGGAGCACTGCACGGCGGCGTCGTCATCGCGTTGGCCGACATCGTGCATGCGGCGGCCTCGAACAGCCACGGAACGGTGGCCGTCGCGGTCGAGGTGCACGCCGAACTGCTCGCGACGGCGGGGGTGGGCGCCCGCTTGGTCTGCGAGGGCAGCGAGCTGGCCTGCACCCGGCGCACCGGCGTCTACCGGATCGAGGTCCACGCCGGGGAAACACACGTCGCCACCTGCATCGGGCGGGTCATCCGCCGGGACACCCCGCTCCTCGGCTCGACATGAGCGAGCGGATCGCAGTCATCGGGCTAGGCCTGATCGGGGGTTCGCTCGCGCGCCGACTGGCCGGGTCGCACGAAGTGATCGGGTACGACGCCGCCCCGGCCACCCGTGACCTCGCCCGCGCAGCGGGTCTTACCGTCCGAGACCAACTGGCGGAGGCAGTTCAGGATGCATCGGTCGCGTTCGCTGCGGTCCCGCTTCCGGCACTGTCCACTGTGGTCTGTCAGGCGCTGTCAGCGGGTGCGGTGGTGACCGATGTGGGCTCGGTGAAGTCGCCGCTGTACGTCGCCGTACGGGCGCAGGGCCTCGGTGGACGGTTCGTCGGAGGACATCCGATGGCCGGCACCGAGCGGTCCGGCTTTTCCGCCAGTGACCCGGGGCTGTACGACGGGGCGGCGTGGGTGCTCTGCCTGGAGCCGGACACCGACCTGGCGTCGTGGCTGCGGGTGGCTCGGACAGTGACCGGAATCGGGGCGCGGGTGGTGCCTTCGACGGCAGCCGACCACGACGCCGCAGTGGCCCGGATCAGTCACCTGCCGCACCTGCTTGCCGCCGCGCTCGCGGCCGCCGCGGCCGAGGCCGGGCCGTTGGCGCTGACGCTGGCTGCCGGTTCCTTTCGGGACGGGACCCGGGTCGCCGCGACCGCACCGGAGCTGCCGACGTCCATGTGCCGGGCCAACCGCCTTGCTGTCGCTGCCGCAGCTGCCGACACCGTCCGCCGGCTGCAGGTGGCGCAGGGCGATCCCGGTCCGCTGATCTTCTCCGGGCACCACGCCCGCCTGGCCTGGGAGAACCGGCACGCTGTGCCGGCCGATGTCCCGATCGGTGACGCCGACGCCTTGCTCGACCTGGGCCGTCGCGGCGGCTGGATCGAGCGGGTCGGCGCCGACACGCTGTCGGTGCTCGTCCCGGTCTGAGAGGGTGCGGCATGGACTTCGACGACCGGGCCCGGCTGGACACCTCGCAGGTCCGGGACCGCCGTGGCATGCGCGGGGGCGGCGGAGGTCGAGGCATCGCCGTCGGCGGCGGCGGACTGGGCATCGTCGGGCTACTCATCGTGCTGCTGTTCAACGGGCTCGGCGGTGGCGAGTCCGCTAACGGGCTCGGGTCCGGAGCCGACAGCGGCGGGCTCGAGGACTGCGACACCGGGGCGGACGCGGACACCCAACAGGACTGCCAGATCGTGGCGGTCGTCAACAGCCTGCAGGACTACTGGACCCAGACTTTCGCGGACTCCGGCAACACCTACCGGGAGGCGCAGACCACGCTGTTCACCGGCCAGGTCAGCACCGCCTGCGGGGCCGCCTCATCTGCGGTCGGGCCGTTCTACTGCCCCGGCGACGAGATGGTCTACCTGGATCTGGGCTTCTTCGAGGATCTCCAGACTCGGTTCGGTGCCAGCGGTGGCCCGTTCGCCCAGGCGTACGTCGTCGGCCACGAGTACGGCCACCACGTGCAGAACCTGCTCGGCACCACCGACGAGGTCGGCGGGGATCGGCAGGGCGCCGACAGCGCCGCCGTACGACTGGAGTTGCAGGCCGACTGCTACGCGGGGGTCTGGGCGGCGTACGCGGCGGACACCGATCAGTCGATCCTTTCTCAACTGACCGAGGCCGACATCCGCGACGGCCTGGACGCCGCAGCCGCTATCGGCGACGACCGGATCCAGGAGCAGTTCCAGGGGGAGGTCAACCCCGACACCTGGACGCACGGGTCCTCCGAGCAGCGGCAGCAGTGGTTCCTGACCGGCTACCAGAGCGGCGACCCCGGCGCCTGCGACACGTTCTCCGGCGACATCTAGCCGGTCCTACGCTGCAGCGGTGAGCGCACGCGCGGGCATCATCGTCACGGGCACCGAGGTACTGACCGGACGGATCGCCGACCGCAACGGCCCGTGGCTGGCCGAGGAGCTGCGCACCGCTGGCGTCGACGTGGCTCATGTCCTCATCGTCGGCGACCGCAGGGAGGATCTGCGCTCCGCTCTGCTGTTTCAGGTCGCCTCCGGAGTCGACCTGGTCATCACTTCCGGCGGTCTGGGGCCGACTGCGGACGACCTGACCGCAGAGGTGGTCGGTGAGGTGCAGGGCCGGCCCTCAGAACTCGATCCGGATCTCGAACGACGGATCGGCCGCATCGTCGATGCTCTGTTGGCCCGGCGCGGCTGGCGGGTCGACCCCGCGGCGACCGCGGCCAGCACTCGAAAGCAGGCCCTGGTGCCGCGCGGCGCAGCCGTTCTCGAACCGGTCGGTACGGCGCCGGGACTGGTCGTGCCTGCCGGCGGCGGGCGCAGCGGACCGCCCGTGGTGGTGCTGCCTGGGCCGCCGGCCGAACTGCAGGGGATGTGGCCGGCAGCACTGGCCGATCCCGCGGTGGAACGGGCGCTCGCCGGCCGTGCGGAGCTGCATCAGCGGACGCTGCGGTTGTGGAACACGCCCGAGTCCGAACTAGCGGCCACGTTGCGCGATCTCGGACCGACGCTCGGCGGGCTGGAGATCACGACCTGCCTGCGCGGCGGCGAGCTGGAGGTCGTCACCCGCTATTCGCCGGCTGCGCAGCCGGCGTACGACGACCTCGTGGTCGCCATGCAGGCGGCGTACCCGGGTGCATTGTTCTCCGCCGACGGGCGGACCGTGGACGACATCGTCGCCGAGGCACTGCTGGCGCGGCACCTGACCATCGCAACGGCTGAGTCGTGCACGGCGGGGTTGCTGGCCGGTCGGCTCACCGAGCGAGCCGGGTCGTCGGAGTGGGTCCTGGGCGGGCAGGTCGTCTACTCGAACGCCGCCAAGCGCGAGCTCGCGGGCGTCCCCCAAGAGCTGCTCGAGCAGGTGGGTGCGGTCAGCGCCGAGGTGGCCGCGGCACTGGCAAAAGGGGCGCGGGCCCGCCTCCGCGCCGACCTGGGCGTGGGTATCACCGGCATCGCCGGCCCTGGTGGCGGGAGTCCAGGAAAGCCTGTCGGCCTGGTGCATCTCTGTGTGGCCGGACCCGCGCGGCAGCTGGCGCGCGAGGTGGTGCTGCCTGGCACACGGGCCGACATCCGGACCCGGTCGGTCACGCTCGCTATGCACATGCTCCGCGAGTTACTCGACGGGATCCCGGTTCAGCATGACCATGGGCGCGCTCGGAGGGACTCGAACCCCCAACCTCCTGATCCGTAGTCAGGTGCTCTATCCGTTGAGCTACGAGCGCGGAAGGATCAGTGTTTCACACCCCCGAGCGGAGGCTCCGGGATTTGAACCCGGGAGGGGCGTGAACCCCAACCGCATTAGCAGTGCGGCGCCATAGACCGGACTAGGCGAAGCCTCCAGCGGGTCCCGGAGTGAGCCCGGCCACCGCGGCACGAGGCTACAAGGTGCCGCGCTGGGCTGCCAAAAGGATCCGGATGATTACCGCGTCCCGAGCACCCGGCGTACCGTATGCGCAGCCAATGAACTAGGGGGTGCGATGTCCTCTGTAGTGGCCCGCAGCCCGGACCGAGTGTCGAAGTTCCTGGTACCCGAGATCGTCTTCGGCCACGGAGCGCTGTCCGAAGCCGGCTTCGCCGCCCGGCGGCTGGATGCCCGACGGGTCTTCATCGTCACCGACCCCGGAATCGTCGAGGCCGGCTGGCTGACCGAATTGCAGCAGCATCTGGACGACGTCGACCTGCCCTATGTGGTCTGGCACGGCGTGACGCCCAATCCCAAGGATCACGAGGTCGCGGCGGGTCACCGCTCGTACCGGGAGTCCGGTGCGGATGTGATCATCGGCCTCGGCGGCGGTTCGGTCATCGACGCGGCCAAGGCCATCGCGGTGCTGTCGACCAACGGCGGGCAGATCCTCGACTACGAGGGCGTCGACCGCGTCACCCAGGCGATCCCGCCGTTGATCATGATCCCCAGTACGTCGGGGACTGGGGCGGATCTGTCTCAGTTCTGCGTCATCACCGACACGGTGCGGCGGATCAAGGCGACCCTGATCGGCCGGGCCCTGGTGCCGAACATCTCCATCACCGACCCTCGGCTGCTGGTGACAATGCCCGAAGAGCTCAACGCCGCCACCGGTCTCGACGCGTTGACACACGGGATCGAGGCCTACGTCTCCCGCGCGGCCAGCCCGCTCACCGACGTCCATGCGCTCACTGCCATCCGCCTGGTGTCGGACAACCTGCTGCAGACGATGGACCTCCCGGAGGACACCGACGCCCGGGCCGGGATGGCGCAGGCCAGTCTCGAGGCCGGGCTGGCGTTCACCAACGCCATCCTTGGCGCGACCCACGCCATGTCACACCAGGTCGGCGGGGCACTCGACCTGCCGCACGGCGTGCTCAACGGCGTGCTGCTCCCCCATGTCATGCGCTTCAATGCCGGCGCCTGCCCCGAGCGCTTCGTGCCCGTCGCACAAACGCTGGGAGTGTCGGTGGACCGGCTGTCCGCCCAGGACGCTGCCTACGCCGCGGCGGACCGGGTACGCGAGCTGGCCGACAGTGTCGGCGTGCCGAAGGGGCTCGGCGATCTCGGCGTCACGGCGGAGGACATCGACCAGCTGTCGATCAACACCCTTGGCGACGCCTGTCTGACGACGAACCCCCGGGACGCCTCCCAGGACGAGATCTCGGCCATCTTCCGTGCCGCGCTCTGAGCCAACCAGGAACACCGGCCGACCGGGCGTCCACGATGCGCCGGGGATCGACGTGCTCACCGGCATCCGGTCGTCCAAGCCGACGTTCTACGCCGCGTACCGGCACTCGACAGAGAGCCTGCAGCGCTCGGTCAAGGCGATCGACCACATCGCCAATGTGCTCGTGGCGACCGCCCAGGGGCCTGCTGAGCTGTGCCGCTCGGTGGTACGCGCGACCGCCGAACACGTCGGCGCGCAGTGGACCGTGCTGGCGCTGCGCACGAACACGCTGCCCGATGCCGCCATCCGTGAGGTGATGCACGACCCGACCGGTCTCGTGCACCTCGACCTGAATCAGGCCGACCCGACCGTAAGCCGACGCACCCGCGACGCGCTGACCCGCAGCCACGACGGCATCACCGAACTGCCCGACGGCACCGTCGTCGTGCCGATGGTCGTCGACGGTGAGGAACTCGGAGTGCTGCTCGCCTGCTTCGCGCAGAGCCATCCGCTCGAGCAGGTCGACCTGGCGCTGCTGAAGATCCTGGCCAACCAGGCGGCCGTGTCATTGCAGAGCAACGACCTGATCGCGCGCAGCCAGCGCCTGCACCGACGCGCGGAGGCGCTGTACGACGAGGCGGAGCGGCAGGCCGCGGACCTCGCCGACCGGCACCGGCAGCTGGCCGACGCCCGGCACAGCCTGGACTCCGCCCTGCAGCGCGAGGTGATCGACCACGAGCGGCACCGGATCGCCCGCGAACTGCACGACAGCGTCGCTCAGCACGTTGTGTCCGCCGGCCTGACGATCGAGTGGTGCCGAGCCGAGGTGGACGCGGACAGCGAGGTCCGGCAGCGCCTCGACCACGCCAAGGCGCTCACCCGCACCGCGGTCGAACAGCTCCGCGCGGCCATCTACGCCATCGGGCACACCGACCGCGAGCCGGACCAGGGACTGCCCGACATGCTGCATCGGCTGACCACGTTCCACCTGGCTGCCGACCTCGCGGTCACCGTCAGAGTCGAGGGCCGGCCGGTCGCGCTGTCCCGCGAACAGGAGCAGTCGCTGTTCCGGATCGCCAGCGAGTGCCTGTTCAACACCGCCCAGCACGCCCACGCCCGCAGCACCATCATCCGGCTGACCTACGCCGGCGACTGGTTGCGACTGTCCGTCAACGACGACGGTGATGGCGACCCGGACGTCTTACGCCGGCTAGCCGCCAGTAACCTCGCGGCCAGGGACGGCTACCATCGCGGGCTGGCCAACATGATCACCCGGGCCGCCGAGATGCAGGGCAGCCTGAAGTTCCGGCGCGCTCGGCTCGGCGGGATCCGGGTGGAGATCACCATTCCGCTGCCGTCCGCACCGGGGGAAAGCAGTGCCTGACATCCGCATCGCGCTCGTGGACGACCACTCCATCGTCCGGCAGGGTCTGCGATCGATCCTCGAACGCGAGGCCGGCCTAGAAGTGGTCGGCGAGGCGTCCTCGGTGCCCAGCGCCCTGTCCATGGTCGCCGCCACGGAACCGGATGTCGTCCTGCTCGACCTCAAGCTGTCCACTGATGCGCACGCCGAGGGCCTCGAACTCGCCCGCACCCTGACGCAGCGGCACCCCGGCATCGCCGTACTGGTCCTGACGACGTTCCTGGACGAGAGGCTGGTGGTGCAGGCCATCCAGCACGGTGCCAAGGGATACGTGCTCAAGGACGTGGACGCGGTCGAGCTGATCCGCTCGATCCGTGCGGTCCACGGCGGCGAAAGCGCCTTCGACTCGCACAGCGCGGCCATGGTCGTGCGCAGTCTGCACGGCAACGGGCAGCAGCGCCGGCACGAAGGGCTCACCGACCGCGAGCAGCAGGTACTCCAACTCCTCGCCCATGGCATGAGCAACATCGCGATCGGAAAGAAGCTGTTCATCTCCGAGACCACGGTGAAGTTCCACGTCAGCAATCTGATGCGAAAGCTCGAGGTCTCCCGCCGCGCGGAGGCGGTGTACGCCGCCAGCAAGCTCGGCCTGATCTGATCAGTTGGCGACCAGCGCGCTGCGGATCAGTGGCAGGCTCGCCTGTTCCTGGTCGGCGGTCACGAGGGTGAAGCCATACGCCAGAGCGGTAGCCGCGATCCACAGGTCGTTGGTCGGTCGTCGGCCCGAGGCGGCGCGAAGCTCGCCGTAGCGGCTGGCCACCGCCGCGTCTATCGGCAGCACCGGTGCGATCTGGAGGACTGCGGTCAAGCGGCGTAGTCGCGATGCGCGCCGGGTCGGTTCAGTGGCGAGCAGGACACCAGCGGACAACTCGCCCACGGTCACTGCGCTCACCGCCCAGTCCTCGTCGACTTCGGCCTCCAAGGAACCGCCGACCAGGAGGCTGGTGTCGATGATGGCGCTCACCAGACATCGGCGCTGCCGGCCGCTTCCTCGGCGCGCTGCTCGGCCAGGTCTGCCCCCCAATCCTCGTCAACCGGGTGCGTCGCGAGCAGCTCGGCAAGTCGCGCCCCGGCGGCCAGCCGTCGGGGTTCGCGCAGCGGGCCCAATTGGGCGACCGGCCTCCCGTCGACCGTGACCGTGAAGTGCTGTCCGGCCTCCGCCCGTCGCAACACATCGCTGACATTGTTACGTAGTTCGCGCTGCGGGATGACTGTCACGGGTTTGCAACGTAGCAGATCGTCTACGGCTCGGTGGAACTGCGCCTCACCGGTCGAGGCGAACTCGGCGTGGCCTGACGGGACGGGCAGCCTGCCGGGAGACGTTTCGAATGCACCTTCCCCCCTAGGGTGGGAGCACTGTCGTCGGCCGCTGTCGCGAAAACCCAGGAGGAACATGATGAGCAGCCCGGTGTCGGACGAGACCGCCGTACTGGTGACTGACGAGCACGAAGAATCGGACGAGCTGGTCAGCGAGAGCCTGGTGGAAGAGGTATCCATCGACGGCATGTGCGGCGTCTACTGAACCTCCCCGGGCAGGCCGCTGAAACTGGACCGTCGCCGTTCGACCCGGATTCGGCCTACCGGCTGCACCGGCAGGCAGAGCTTCGCGACGAGCAGTTCGGTGCCTTGGCCTACCACTTCGGCACCCGGCGGCTGTCCTTCCTCAAGGCGCCGGTCCTGGTCGACGTGGTCCGAGCCTTGACGGACGCACCGTCGGTGCATGCCGCTCTGGAGCGCTGCGCCGTACCGGAGTCGCAACGTCCGGCGATCCTGCAGGCCCTCGCCGGTCTCGCCAAGTCCCAGCTGATCGAACTCAGCGACATCCAAGGAGCCCAGCCGTGACGATCGTGGACCAGCGGCCGACCAAGCTGGTCGACCACTTCGCGCTCGGACTCAATGCGCCCATCTGCCTGACCTGGGAGTTGACCTACGCCTGCAACCTGGCCTGCATCCATTGCCTGTCTTCCTCTGGTCGTCGCGATCCACGGGAACTCAGCACCGCCGAGTGCAAGGCCGTCATCGACGAGTTCGAGCGGATGCAGGTCTTCTACGTCAACGTGGGCGGCGGTGAACCGACGGTGCGCCCGGACTTCTGGGAACTGCTGGACTACGCGATCGACCACCACGTCGGCGTCAAGTTCTCCACGAACGGCGTCAAACTCGACGCTGCGGCGGCCCGCCGGCTTGCCGCCACCGACTACGTCGACGTGCAGATCTCCGTCGACGGCGCTTCGGCCGATGTCAACGACGCCGTCCGCGGCGGCGGCTCCTTCGCGACCGCCATCCGCGCGATGGAGAACCTCGCCGCGGCGGGCTTCGCCGGCTTCAAGATCTCCGTCGTGGTCACCCGGCAGAACGCGCCGCAGCTCGACGCCTTCAAGGCCCTGGCCGACCGGTACGGCGCTCAGCTTCGGCTGACCCGGCTGCGTCCGTCCGGACGCGGAGCCGACGTGTGGACTGACCTGCACCCGACCGCGGCGCAGCAGCGGGAGCTGTACCAGTGGCTGGTCGCGAACGGTGAGGGTGTACTGACCGGCGACAGCTTCTTCCACCTGTCCGGGCTCGGCGATCCACTGCCCGGGCTCAACCTGTGCGGTGCCGGGCGCGTGGTCTGCCTGATCGATCCGATCGGCGATGTCTACGCCTGCCCGTTCGCGATCCATGACGAGTTCCTCGCCGGCAACGTCCGCTCGCCGGGTGGTTTCGCGACGGTCTGGCGGGAGTCGGAGCTGTTCGCCTCGCTGCGGCGGCCGGACACCGGCGGGACCTGCTCGTCGTGCTCGATGTTCGACGCCTGCCGCGGTGGCTGCATGGCCGCCAAGTTCTTCACCGGCCTGCCGCTCGACGGTCCGGACCCCGAGTGTGTCCAGGGGTACGGCGAGGCGGCACTGGCGGCGATCGGCGCGGGCTCGACTGTGCCGAAGCCGACCGGCGACCACTCGCACCGCGGCCCCGTCCGCGGCCGGCCGGTGCCGGCTGGCCCACCGTCGAGCCGGCCGGTCCCGATCACGCTGATGACCCGTCGCCCGGACCGGGCCTGCGACGAGAACCCGCTCACCGGGCTCACCCCTCGTCCCCGCGACGATCATGACGATCTGGCCAGGACAATCCGGGCAAATCACCGCGAAACGGACCACACATCGTCATGATCGCCGCGGAGGATAGGGCGTTCGGGCGGTTGGGGCGTTACGCAGCGGCCATTCGGGTGAAGCCTGCGGGCACGGTCACATCCGCCGGCACGAGGTCGTGGATCGAGGCCCGCCCGAGGCCCATCAGCGCCGAGTCGATACCGCCACGCAGGATGTCGAAGACGTTCTGTACGCCGGCCTCCCCGTTGGCGGCCAGTCCCCAGAGGTAAGCGCGGCCGATCATCACCGCCTTGGCGCCCAGGGCAAGCGCCTTGACGACGTCGCCACCGCGGCGGATCCCACCGTCGAGCAACACCTCGACCTGGTCACCGACGGCGGCCACGATGCCCGGCAGCACCCGGATGGTGGCAGGGGTGGAGTCGAGGTTGTTTCCCCCGTGGTTGGACACCGAGATCGCCGTGGCTCCGATGTCGACGGCCCGCCCGGCGTCGTCCGGCCGCATGATCCCCTTGACGAGGAACGGTCCGTCCCACTGCTCGCGCAACCAGCCCACGTCCGACCAGGTCGGCATGGGTGTCTGCATCCACTCGCCGTAGACACCGAAGAACGTCGGCGGCGGCTCACCCGGCCGGGCCATGTTCGGGACGGTCAGGTCGGGGATGCCGCCGTGCCGCAGGAAGTCCAGCACCCAGCGCGGGCGAAAGATCCCTTCCGGGGCGAAGTGCAGCAGCGCCTTGAGGTCCATCTTCTCCGGAATCATCGGGCTGCCCCAGTCCCGGCCGCTGGAGAACGTCCAGTCCAGGGTGACGATCAAGCCCTTGGCCCCTGCCTTTGCGGCGCGCTCCACGCGTTGGAGCAGGGTCTGGCGGTCGCCGGACCAGTACAGCTGGAAGAACAGCTTCTCGTTGGCCGCCGCCACGTCCTCTATGGATCTGCTGGCGAACGAACTGAGCCCCATGGCGGTGCCGGCCGCCGCGGCACCGCGCGCGACGGCGACCTCGCCCTCGGGGTGGACGGCCTGCACCCCGGTCGGAGAGACGAGCACCGGCAGGGAGATCTCCTGACCCATCACGGTGGTTGACATGCTGCGCTCTCGCGGCAGGTCGGCGGCATGCGGCAGGAACTCCAGCTCGCTGAAGGCAGCGATGTTGTCCTCGAGTGTGCGGCCTTGCTGGCCGCCGGCGATGAGAGCGCCGTATACGGACTTGGGGAGTCGTTTCTTCGCCCGCCGCTGCGCTTCGGCCACCGTCTCGAACCACATCGAAGCCATTCGAGGTCCACCTTCCGACGGCTGAGGACGGCCAGCTTCGACGCTAGTACCCCGTCATCCGGCGGCAACCTACGACCCACCCGGCAGTCTGCTCAGCCAGCGAGAGCTACGAGCCGGAGCCAGGTTCGGCCATCCGGCGGTGCACGGCCGCCTTGAGCTTGTCCGGCAGCACCTTGTTGGCCACGCCTTGCACCTTGGTCTTCACCGAGCCGGCAATGATCTTGTCCCGACCGCTCATCAGTGCCTCGAAACCCTGCTGGGCGACGGCGGCCGGATCGTCCTTCGGACTGGAGCCGACCTTGGTGTCTTTCATGTCGGCGCGGTGGAAGAAGTTGGTTTCGGTCGGGCCGGGCAGCAGGGAGGTGATCGTGATCCCGGTGTCCTTCAGCTCGTTCTGCAGGGCCTCGGCGAATGACTGGAGGAACGACTTCGACGCGTTGTACACCGCCTGGAACGAGCCCGGCATCGTGGCGGCGATCGACGAGGTGATGAGGATCCGGCCGTCGTCCAGCGCCGCCATGTCGGTGAGCAGCCGCTTGGCCAGGTGCACCGTCGACGTGACGTTCAGCGCGATGATCTTCAGCTCGTCGGCGAGAACTGTTTCCAGAAAGGCGCCGCCCTGGCCGACACCGGCGTTCAGCGCGGCGGCGCTCACCGGCCGACCGGTCTGGGCGATGGCGGCGTACAGCTGCTCGACTCCGTCGTACGTGCTGAGGTCGCTCTGCACCGTCTGCACGTCGGCTCCGCCCGCGCGTAACCCGTCCGCGGCGGCGGCCAGGCCCACATCCTCGGCGCAGATCAACAGATCGAAGCCGTGCTCGGCGAACTGCTTGGCGAGTTCGTGACCGATGCCACTAGAGGCACCGGTCACCACGGCGAGAGGTTTGGTGTCCGTCATGACAGGGGCTTACCCCGTGGCGGTCGCCCTGACACTCATCCGGGCAGTCCGGTGACGCGCATGGTGAGGTTCAACCTTCCCCCAGCGGCCAGGCCGGCGGCCGGATTGGCCGTCCCAGGAATGGTCTTGGGTACGCCGTGGTAGGCGAAGCGCGAAGCACCGCCGAACACGAACAGGTCGCCGGAGCAGAGTTCGACGTCGGTGTAGGGGCGGCTGCGGTTGGCGGTGTTGCCGAACCGGAAGAGGCAGCTGTTCCCGATGCTCAGCGAGACGACCGGCTCGGGCGAGCGCTCGTCCTTGTCCTGGTGCATACCCATCCGGGCGGCATCGTCGTAGAAGTTGACCAGCGCCGTGTCCGGGCGGTACGCCGCAGCCTGCGCCGGGTCGCCGTACGCCGCAAGGATCGCCTCCCGGCCGAGCCAGGCGAGCCAGTCCGGGAACGCCGCGACCGCGCCGCCGGCGGCGTCGTCCGCGGTCCGGGTGTAGCGATAGGGCTGCCAGTGCCAGCCCACGCATACCGTCCGCACCGACATGTGGTGCCCGCCCGGTAACCGGGCGGAGCGCATCGGCACCGGGCCGGCCGCCCAGTCGAGGCACGCCGTCACGAGCTGCCGCTGTTGCTCGACGCTCAGCCAGTCGGGAACGTGCACGGCGCCCGGCGCGACCTCCCGGCGTACCCGATCAAGCGGCAGCCTCACTGCGGCCCTGCCGTTAGGACGCATCGTGGAAGACCAGGCCGAGGGTGTGCCTGACCCCCGAACGCACGGTGCTCACGCCGTGTCGCATCGGGGCCGCCGACCAGCCGCGAGCAGATTCCACCGGCCGGTCCCGGGTGGTGAAGATCAGCCCGTTCCCCTGCAGCAGCAATGTCGCCGTCCCTCGCGACTGCGCCCGCGGCCGCTGCTCGACCATCAGGAACTCACCCCCGGTGTGGTCCACGCCAGGTTCGTCGAGGCCGATCACGACCTGCAGCGGGAACACCAGGTCGCCGTACAGGTCGCGGTGCAGCGCGTTCCAGTCGTCGGCGCGGTAGCGCAGCAGGATCGGTGTCGGCTTGACCTGTCCGGCGCCGTGGCACATCTCCAGCCACTCGTCGAGGGTCTCCGGCCACGGTGCGGGCCGGCCCAACTTGGCCGCCCAGTCTCGCGCGATCGGCAGCAGCCGCGGGTACAGCGCCGCCCGCAGTCCGGCCACCAGGTCGGGGAACGGCCGGGCGAAGTACCGGTACTGCCCCGACCCGAACCGGTAGCGGGCCATGTCGATGGTGGACCGAAAGCGGTCCACATCGTCGTACAGCCCGGAGATGCTCCGGCACTCCTCCGGCGTGAGGAGTTGCGGCGTGCTCGCGCAGCCGTTCGCGTTCAACTCGTCGGCGATCGCCGACCAGTCGGCCGCCTCGACGCGTTTCATGCGGCGGCCTCCAGTTGCAGCAGCGCTCTCTTGGCGGCCGCGCCGCCGGCGTACTGGCCCAGGGTCCCGTCGCTGCGCACCACCCGGTGGCAGGGCACGACGACCGGCAGCGGGTTCGTCGCGCAGGCCGACCCGACCGCCCGGACCGCCTTGGGGTTGCCGGCCGCCACCGCGACCGCCGCATAACTCGCGGTCGTGCCGTACCCGATCTCCGAGAGGTGGGACAGGACGGTACGCCGGAAGCCGCGCGAGAGCTGCAGATCCAGCGGCAGGTCGAACACCTGCCGGCGGCCGGTGAAGTACTCCTCCAGCTCGGCCGCCGCCAGGTCGAGGCGGGCGGGGGCGCACAGGATCCGTGGGCTGACGCGGGTCGCCAGCTCATCGAGCACCGCATCGTGGTCCTGGCTGGGGTAGGCCACCCGGACCAGGCCCGCGTCGGTGGCGGCGAGCAGCAGCGTGCCGACCGGGGTGTCGAGGGTGCGGTAGGCGACGTCGAGGAGGTGGGCTTCGGCTGCGGCCGCCTCGAGGCGGGCATGCAGACGGTGCAGGGCTGCATCCTCGATCTCGGGCAGATCGGTGAACATCTCAGTCATCGGTGGCTCCTGGTGTCGGCAGGTAGGTCTTGCGGAGGGTGGCGATGCCGTCGGCGGCGGCGCGGCGCGCAGCTTCCGGCGTACCGCCGAGGATGTCGGCGACTTCGGCGTACGGCAGGCCGGCGAGGTAGTGGTAGGCGACGGTCTGGCGTTGCTTCAGCGGCAGCTCCTTGAGCGCCGCCACCAGGTCGGACTGCCAGCTCCCCGGTACGCCGTCGCGAGTGGGTTGCTCCGGGACGTCAGCGGCCGGCCTCGGCTGGCGCGCCTGCGTGCGGAGCTGGTCGATCGCCTTGCGGTGGGCAATCGTGACCAGCCAGGCCTGGACGTTGCTGCCTGGCCGAAGATCCGGATAGGCCCGCAGCGCGGAGAGGAACGTCTCCGACCAGGCGTCGTCGGCCGCCGTTGTGCCGAGGATCGCGCGGCAGACCCGCAGCACGGTCGGCCCGTGCTCGGTGACGATCGCTTCGAACGGTTGCGCTCTCACAGTGGGCAAACGCCTCGGCTCGGTCGGATGAGGTCGGCGGGTCAGAAGAGCCTGGCCATGGGTCGCTCCAGGTCGAGCAGGAACCGCTTGCGCACCAGCCCGCCCGCGTAGCCGGTGAAGCTGCCGTCGCTGCCGACGACCCGGTGGCACGGCACCACGATGACCAACGGATTCCTGCCGTTCGTCGCTGCCACGGCGCGAAGCCTGTCAGGCCGGCGGATCGTGCCGGCGAGCTGTCCGTACGTCCAGGTCTGCCCGTAGGGAATCGTCGCGACGGCCTGCCAGACACGGCGCTGGAAGTCCGTGCCCACCGCCCGAGTGCGGACGGTGAAGTCGCAGCGGTCACCGGCGAAGTACTCACCCAACTGCTCGGTGATCTCCTCGAAACCGCTGCCGACCCGTGGGCCGAATGCGGGGCTCTCCGGCCGATGCAGCTGGCCGTCGAGACAGACGCCGCTGAGTACGCCGTCCGTAGCCACCAATGTGATGTCGCCGATCGGTGAGTCGATGATCGTGTGCTTCATATCTGGTAGACGCGCAGCGTCCAGCAAACGTGAGGTGGACTCACCGACCTGCTTGCCGCCACGGGTTGACCAACTGCACGCCAGTGTGCTCGAAGTCCGCGACGTTGCGGGTCGCCAGCGGTGCCCGGAGTCTGCGGCAGATCGCGGCGATCTGAGCATCAGCGACGCTGATCGGCCGGCCGAGCCGCTCCCGATGGGAAACCAGGTTGGCGTAGTGCGATGCGGCGACCAGATCGAATGATTCGACGCGGTCACGAAGATCCTCGTCCAGCAGAGCGCGAACCGCCGCCGCGAGGGTGTCCCGGCGCCGACCTGATGGCAACCTGGCCGTCCCGTACCACAACTCTGCCGCCGTGACGGCGGTGGTCACGACCTCACTCCCGGGGAAGGAGTCGAGCCACACCAGGACGCCCGGGTCGGGGCTGTGACGGATCAGTTCCGACAGCACATTCGTGTCGAGAACAATCACTGGTCAAAGACCGCGGCACGAGGCTTGTCCTCCCGGGTCGGCAGCTCGAGTTCCACCCCGCCCAACGCTGCGAACCTGGCATGGATTCGGGTACCGAGGCCGTCGGGCAGCTGACGTTCGGACACCGAAGCCCGCAGGATGACCCTGACCTCCTCCTCCATCGACCGACCGTTGCGAGCCGCCCGAACCCGCAGCTGAGCCCTTGTGTTGTCATCGAGCCCGCGGATCGTCAGCGTTGCCACGAACCCAGCCTAGTGCTGTCATCGACAGCATTGCAAGCACTCCGAAGCCGAGCCCGCAAAGAGCCTGCATCCGCATGCGCGGTGCGTAGAGAACGCTGGTGGAACGTTTGGAAGGTTCGGCAGCTGCCCTTCAACGAGCTTCGCGACGGAAGCCTCGTCCTGCTCCTCAACTCGTGGCCGGAAGGCGGACGCCTGTCCTGGCTGGTTCGAGCTCGGAACGTTCACACCGAGGTGCGGCAAGACAAGGACTCGGCCGTGAGCGCCATCGCCTCCTGGGGCGGCTTGCCGCCTAGCCAGGTCAGTGGGAACCCCTATACCGCTCAGTGGCCGGCAGATGCAGGTGTCGTCATCTTCTGGAGGGCCGAGCCGCTGGCACGCGTCGACGTGCCCCGGCCGGAACAGCTTGCATTGGGCCGCGACGGTTGGGGGGTCACCGACGACCAAGCCCTGAGTTCTTGGGGCATCCACCTACCGGCGGCGGCGCTTGGTGCGGCATTGGGCCGGCATCTCCGACTGGTTCCAACATGGCTGGCAGGGGCGGCCAAGGGCGTTGCCTGACGTTGCGATCAGGAACGCCATCGAGCAGCGGGCTGTGACAGTGGCCAAGGACTGGTGTCATCGCAACGGCTGGACGGCAGTGCGAGACGTCGGCGCCGGGAAACTCCGGTGGGACCTGGAAGCGGTCGACAGCTCTGGCGTCAGGCGACTCATCGAGGTCAAGGGAACGACGGGCACTTCAGTCTCGATGGAGGTCACGAAGCACGAAGTCGACTCTGCCATTCAGCACGGTTGTCTACTCACTCGTCGTCGTGCGCGACATCGATGTCACCGCCGGCGGCACGCCGAGAGCGACCAAAGGTGTCGTCTCTGCGTTCGACCCGTGGGCGCCAAAACAGTCCGAACTCGTAGAACAGAGATTCCGGTGGCAACCAGCGACGTCACGGTCGGAGCCGCCCTGAAGCACGGCGAATATCCGACATCGGAGGTGATTACTGTCGCTGGATAACCGCAATCACCTCCAATCGTGCGCGGTGCGCAGGCAGCGCAGCAGGCTGCCCCGTCCCCCGGCCAGTTCGCGGCCCTGCTCGACGCACACAGTGCGTTGGGCACACAGTCGGACAGCAACGACGCTGGCGTCACGTGCCGGCACCCCCGTTTCCAACTCACACTGCGCGGTCGACAGCGCCAACCGCGTCAGCACGGCGGCGTTGGACCAGGACGCCCCGCCACGCGAGGTTGTTCCCGCACCCGGTCCTCCGGCAGGCGTGCCGACGGTGGCCGCCGGCGTGCACACCACCCGTTCGCCGCGGATCGAGCCGGACAGCGCTGCTGGCGCTACGTCCGTAGCTTTGGCTGGTATGGCGCTCAGCCCTACGGACGTAACCGGGTCGGCCCGGTGACAGCGCTGGACGCGGTGCCCTGGCCGAGGGTTCCGACGCCGGCCGCCGCTGTCGTCGTACCACTGGGCTCGACCGAGCAGCACGGTCATCATCTGCCGTTCGACACCGACACGGCAGTGGCAGCCGCACTCGCGCAGCGCTTGGTGGCGGCACGGCCGGAGTTCGTGCTGGCACCCGCGCTGGCGTACGGCGCCAGTGGGGAGCATGAAGGGTTTCCCGGCACCCTGTCGGTGGGCTGCGAGGCGCTGGAGCTGGTCCTCGTCGAGCTCGGCCGCTCCGCCTCTCGTTGGGCCTCCCGGTTTCTTGTCGTCAATGGCCACGGCGGCAACCTGCAGCCGCTGGACGCCGCTGTTCGTCGATTGCGCTCAGAGGGACGCGACGCCGCCTACTGGATGCCGCAGCTGCCGGAAGGCGACGCCCACGCCGGTCGGACCGAGACCTCACTGATGCTGGCGCTGCGCCCGGCAGCCGTCTGTTCCGACGCCGCAGTGGCAGGGCCGACCACGCCGCTGTGCGATCTGCTGCCGTCGATTCAGGCCGCGAACGTCGCGACGGTCAGCCCGAGCGGGGTGCTCGGCGACCCAGCCGGAGCCTCGGCTGAGGAGGGCAGGGCGTTGCTCGCTGAGCTGCTGGCGGACCTGTGCGGTGCGGTCGATCGGTGGCTGGCCGGAACGGCGTCCGAAGAAGCGTGAGGTAATAGTTCACGGCCACTCGGACCTCACGGCCCGCGTAGGGTGCGCCAGCGTGGAGGAGCAGCCGCGGGTTGCCGTCGTCACCGGCGCGGCGCGGGGGATCGGTGCGGCCGTCGTACGCCGGCTGGCCGGCAGCGGCTGGCGCGTGATCGCGGTCGATGCGTGTGCGGACGACGCTGCGGTGGGCTACTCCTTGGGGACGAGGGCTGACCTGGACGCCGTCTGCTCGCCGTACGGCGACGCGGTGCGCGCTGTGGTCGCCGACGTGCGGGATCTGGCCGGAATGCACCGGGCCGTCACCACCGCGGAGGACAGCTTCGGTGGCCTTGACGCGGCCGTCGCCGCGGCCGCGGTCATCGCCGGCGGTCATGACGCGTGGGACACCGACGAGCAGACCTGGCGGGTGCTGCTCGATGTCGACGTTCTCGGCGTGGCCAACTTGGTCAGGGCCGCGGTCCCGGCGCTGCTGCGCCGACCCGAGCCGCGTACCGGCCGGTTCGTGGCGATCGCCTCTGCGGCCGCGCATCACGGGCTGTGGCGGCTGTCGGCGTACAACGCCGCCAAGCACGCGGTTGTCGGCCTGATCCTGGGGCTGGCCGCCGACCTACGTGGCAGCGGCGTCACGGCGACAGCGGTCAGCCCCGGCTCGACTCGCACCGCGATGCTGGAGGCGGCGGCGTCCCTCTACGGGCTCGACGACGTCGAGGAGTTCGCCCGGCATCAACTGACGGAGCGGCTGCTCGACCCGGACGAGGTCGCTGCGCCGGTCGGGTGGCTGTGCTCGGCCGAGTCCGCCGCGGTGACCGGCAGCGTCTTGCACACCGACGGCGGCTTCACCGGGTGACTCGCCGACCGGGGTTGGGCCCCCGCATTCCGACGTTGCCCCCCGAGGACGTGGACACGCCGGCTCGGCGACGGCGTGTCCTCGCGGCCAGGGGGCAACGCCGGGAGGAGCGGGTGGCGCCCCGCGTCGGGAAGCCGCCGAGAACGGCACAGCTGCCGAACGGGTTCTGTGTCGAAGTAGATCCGCGGGTTCGGTGGCTGAACGCCGGCCGGGTGCTCCTCGGCGGGGCTCCCCTGCGACTGCTCCGGCTGTCGCCCACCGCGGCCAGACTGCTCGCCGGCAGGGCGACGCTTCAGGTCTGCGACAACACGACTGCCGCGTTGGCCCGCCGGCTGCTCGACACCGGTGTCGCCCATCCGCGCCCGAGCGGGCCGCCGGGCACCGCTGATGTCACCGTCGTGGTTCCGGTCCGTGATCGACCTGGCGGCTTGGACCGGCTGCTCGCCGGCGTACGCGAGACTGCGGGGCGGATCCCGGTGCTGGTCGTGGACGACGGCTCCCGCGACGCCCTCGCCGTACGCCGAGTGTGCGGCACGCATGGCGGGACCGTTGTCAGGCACGAGGTCGCCCGGGGGCCGGCCGCCGCCCGAAACACCGGGCTTGCCATCGCCACGACGCCCATCGTGGCTCTCCTCGACTCCGACTGCGTGCCGCTTCCCGGTTGGCTGGACCGCCTGCGGTCCCACCTCGACGACCCGCTGGTCGCCGCCGCCGCCCCACGGATCGTCGCGGCGGAGACGGGGATGCCGGGCTGGCTCGCGTCCTATGAGGAAGTGGCGAGTTCCCTGGACCGGGGACCTCGGGAGGGACCGGTACGTCCGCACGGCGGCGTCCCCTTCGTCCCGAGCGCGGCGCTGCTGGTCCGCCGGACGGCTCTTGGTGTCGGCTACGACGAGACGATGCACGTCGCCGAGGACGTCGACCTCGGGTGGCGACTGGTCGCGGCCGGCTGGCGGGTGCGCTACGAGCCGACGGCCCTGGTCGCACACGAGCACCGAACCTCCGTGGTCGCGTGGGCCCGCAGGCGAGCGTTCTACGGCACCGGCGCAGCCAAACTAGCTGCACGGCACGGCTCGGCTGTCGCGCCGGTGGTGCTTTCACCCTGGTCCGCAGCGGCCTGGACCGCGCTGCTCGCCGGCGGCCGGGGTGGACCCGTGTACTCAGCGGCCATCCTGGCCTGGGCAACCGCCCGGCTGGCTAACCGGCTGACCGGAGTCGGCTCGCGGTGGCCGCTGGCCACACGGCTCGTCGCGCTGGGCACCGCATTCGCCGGGCGGCAGCTGGCCTCGGCGGTCGTGCGGCACTACTGGCCGATCAGCCTGATGGTGGCGGCCGGCAGTCAGACCGCGCGACGGGTGATTGCGACGATCGCCGTATTGGACGGCATCCTCGGGTGGTGGCCGCATCGGCATCGGGTACCCCTGCCCGGGTTCGTCCTCATCCGCCGTCTGGATGACCTCTGCTACGGCGCCGGCCTCTGGTGGGGCGTCTGCCGATCGGGCCGGCTGGGTGCCCTCCAACCGAAGTTCGGCCACGCATAGGTTCGCGCGGCGGCGCATGGCAGGCGACGTCCATACTCTGCGGCATGACCAGCGTGCGCTTTCCTCAGCGGTGACACCGACCTCGAGGGCTGCCTCGCCGTACCGGCTGGTGCAGGTCCGTGGCCCGGGATCGTGGTCGTCCACGACGTCTTCGGTTTCCGCGGGGACGTCCGGGACCAGGCCGACCGCATCGCCACCGAGGGATACCTCGTCCTCGCCCCGTCGCTCTACTCACGCGGGCGCAAGCCCGGCTGCATGATCGCGACCATGAGGGCCGCCATCACCCGGCAGGGCCAGGCGTTCCACGATCTGGACGCGGCTCGGTCCTGGCTGGTGGCCCACCCGGAGTGCACCGGTCAGGTGGGAATTCTGGGGTTCTGCCTCGGGGGCGACCTCGCGATGATGTGCGCGCCGCGCTACCACTTCGCGGCAGCCTCGGTGAATTACGGCGCGGTGCCGAAGGACGCCCAGACCGCGTTGGCCGGTTCCTGCCCAGTGGTCGGCAGTTGGGGACGTAAGGATCTGCGGCTGCGGGGGTCCGCCGCCCGGGCGGGCGCGGCGCTGGACGCCCTCGGCGTGCCGAACGACGTCAAGGAGTACCCGACGGTGGGGCACGCCTTCCTCAACGCGTTGCCGCCGGCGTTCAAGGGCAAGTACAACCCGCTGGCCGCCGCGACGGCGGTCAACTTCCGGGACCCGGCCGCCGTCGAGGACGCCTGGCGAAGGATCTTCGCCTTCTTCGACGGGCACGTACGCCGCAACAACACCTCGGACTAGCCGACCCGCGATGGCGCGACTGCTCGGCGCTGCGGCCTGTCCATTGGGGGGGTTTGTCAGCGCAACTCTTGTGCGCGGTGGCCGGGTCCGGTTGTCTGAGCGTGAGGAAGACGTGCCCCCAGCGGGACACGTCCTGTTGTCGCTGCGCCCCGGAGGGCCATCGGCCACCTCGCATGTGAGCCACATCTATGGAGGGGCGAATGACCCGCATCAAAGTAACCGTCGACGGGGTGGCCTACGACGACGACGTAGAGCCGCGCCTGCTGCTCGTGCACTACCTGCGTGAACGCCTTGGCAAGGTCGGCACCGTCGTCGGCTGCGACACCAGCAACTGCGGCGCATGCACCGTGCTCATGGACGGCAAGTCGGTGAAGAGCTGCACGGTCCTCGGCGTACAGGCCGACGGCGGCGAGATCACCACGATCGAAGGCCTGTCGACGGACGGAAGACTGCACCCGGTGCAGCAGGCCTTCCACGAGGCTCACGCCCTGCAATGCGGCTTCTGCACCCCGGGCATGATCATGGCCACGGTCGACCTCCTCAGCGAGAACGCCAACCCGAGCGTCGAGGAGATCAAGGACGGCATCGAGGGCAACCTCTGCCGGTGCACCGGCTACCAGAACATCATCAAGGCAGTGCAGGCAGCATCCACGGGAGGATCCCAGTGACCGTCACCGAAGAGCGCCCGACGCAAGAGGTCGGCAAGGCCCGGCTGCGTAAGGAAGACGCCCGCCTGATCACCGGCCAGACCAACTGGACCGACAACATCGTCGTACCGGGCATGCTGCATCTGGCGATCCTGCGCAGCCCCTTCGCGCACGCCAAGATCACCAACGTCACCATCGACGAGGCCAAGGGCCGGCCCGGTGTCATCGCCGTCTTCACCGGGAAGGACTTCGCCGAGGAGCAGGGCACGATCCCGTGCGCCTGGCCGGTCACGCCGGACATGGTCAATCCCGGCCACCCGTCGATCGCGGTGGACGTGGTCAACCACGTCGGCGAGGCCGTCGCGATCGTGGTGGCGAGGGACAAGTCGGCCGCCCAGGACGCGCTGGAGCACATCGACGTGGACTACGAGTCGCTGCCCGTCGTCCTGGACATGGAAGCCGCCGTGAGCGACGGCGCCGACAAGGTGCATTCCCACATCGACGGCAACCAGTCGTTCTCGTTCGTCTTCGACGCCGGCGAGGCCGGCACCGGCGAGCCGACCCAGGAGGCGTTCGACAACGCAGAGGT
>JACCTY010000132.1 GCA_013812145.1 Geodermatophilaceae bacterium
CTTGCGGGCCCGCCCGGTGCGGACGAACCAGCTCACGACGAACCAGCCGAGCAGTACAGAGAGGCAGAAGCCCCAGCTGTTGGTGTAGCCGAATGGCGCCGCCGGCCGGGGCGATTCGTATCCCAAGACCTGCTGCAACTGTGCGGTCGAGGGATGGACCATGCTGCGCACGAAGCCGTCCGCACGGACCTCAGCCGGAAGTAGCAGCTCCACCGGCGAGGTGAACTCCAGATCACCGAGGAACGTCCCGACCAGCCCGCCGACCACCGTGACAATGAACAGGATCCCGAGCTGCCTGATCATGCGGGCTCGCGGATACTCGCGCTCGCTGAGGTTGCCGGCGTACAGCAAGAACACGGTGAGGGCGGTGTAGCTGGCGACGTTGAAGGCCACCGAGATCAGTCGGTCCGACGCCGTACCGGGCAGCGCCTGCGGCGGGTTGCGGCCGATCATGGTGATGCTCACGGCGACCCAGAGCAGGAAGAGCAGCCAAACCCCGAAGCCCTTGGGCACCTGGATCGGGCGGTTGCGTACCAGGTAAATCGACATCGGGACGGTGAGGGCGAAGAGGATCAGGGTGCCCAAGCCCAGCGCCCACCACAGCGGATACAGCACCAGCAGGGCAGTAAGCGGCCATCCTGGCCGCAGCAACGCTCGGCGAGCGGGGGTGGCCTGACCTTCGGCAACCGGTGGTGTGGGTGTCGCAAGTGGGACTGTCATCGCGCGGAGCGGGACACCGAACCCCGGCCCGCGTTGCCATCGCCGGCCGCCGGAGTCTGGGTCCGCCGGGGGCCGGAGCCCTGCTTCGAGCGCTTGGTTTGATGGGGGAGGCCGTCCCCACTCCGATTGGGACGCTCGATCGGGACGGCTAGCGGCTGCGTCGCATTCTCCGGAAGAGCGGCGATGTTGCTGCTCGGCGGGTCGGAGGATTGCCGGCTCGGACTCGGGATGGCCCAGCGACCCCAGCGGCGTTGCTGGCGACGACCTGGTGGTACGAGCACGCTGCCGATCAGCGGCGTCCGCACCGCCGTGAACTGCTCGATGGCGTCGTCAACGTCGTTCGCACTGGTCGTGCGGGCCCGGATGACTACCAATGCGATGTCGGCCAGTGCGGCCAGGGTCTGTGCCTGCGCGCTGGACGAGGCAGGGGGCGCCTCGAGGATGACGTAACGGGCCGAGCGACGCAGGCCGGACAGCAGGTTTGCGGCTGCCTCTGTTTCCAGCAGATCGGCGGCCCGCTGCGGATCCTGCCCGGGGATCAGCACGCGCAGCGTCTCGAGCCCAGGCGGTACCTGCAGCGCAGCCGACGTGGTCGCCTGCCCACCGAGCACCTCGGACAACCCGGCCCATCGACGGGCCAGACCCAGTCGCTGTGCTGTCGCGGACCCGGCGTGGGTGCTCACCAGGACCACCTCGGCGCCGGTCCGGGCCAACGTCGCGGCAAGGTTGTCCGCAACCTCGCTGCCGTCGGCGTCGATGCCGGCGATCAAGATGATGCGTGCGTCGGGAGCAACTCGGGCGGTCAGCACGTTGCGCAGCCGGACGTACCCGCGGCCGGCCGCACTGGTGGGATCGGCCAGCCATACTTCGGAGGATTCCGGGATGGTCACGAGCACCGACAGCCCGGTGACTCGGGTGACCTCCTCGGCGCTGCGCAGACGGCGGTCGGAGCGCTGCCGGTGCAGCGCCAGAACGCAACCGAGCAGGAACCCGAGCATCGCGCCACCGGCCAGGTTGACGGGCACAACGGGACTGCTCGGCCGACTGGGAAGGGTGGCCTCGGTGATGATACGCCCCGGCGTCAGCGGTGTGGAAGCCAGCGCATTCACCTCGGCGGTCAGGACGGCGATCTGCGAGCTCAAAGACTGAACCTGCGCCTCGGCGACCGCCCGCGCGGCCGACCCAGGAGCCAGCCCGACCAGGGAGTCGGTGACCGCCCGCAGCGATTCTGTGAGGGGGAGCACCTGTGCCTGCCGAGACTGCTGGCGAGTCGCGATTTCCGCCTTGGCCGCTTCACCGCGGTTGGTGAGGTATGCCACGGCGAACGCGTTGGCCCCCTCCTGTGCGACGCTCGCGGTGTTGGCGGTGAACGCAATCGACAGAACCTCGGTGTTCGGTGGCACGGTGACCCGTACCCGGTCGGCCAAGTCCTCCACCGAGCTGTCCAGGCCGAGCGTGTCGGCGGCGCGAGCGACAACCGCGGTTGATGTAAGCAACTGCGCTTCGGTGTCAAGGTTGATCTCGGCACGGGTACGGCTGCTGGCCGACACCGCGTCGTCGTCAACGCCGGTCGGCGTGACCAGGACCTCGGTCGTGGACCTGTAGACCAGCGGCTGCGTGGAGGTGTACCAGACTCCGCCGGCGAGCCCGAGCAGGACGGCCAACGCCACGAGCCACCACTGACGCCGGATCAGGGCCCCGTAATCGCTGAGCTGAGGCGGGCGGACAGTTGAGTCCAGCATTGCGGTCGAGCCTCCCGATGGCCAGTGTGCCTGACCTCATGCATCGTCACGGTAGCGTTACGCACAGTGTGCCTGTCGATGGCACTCTGCGCACTACAGCTCACCAGATGTTCACTCTAACGGGTGACATATCGGCTGTTCAATGGCCCTTTCCAATACTCTCCGTCATAGTACGGGGACACACGAGGCTCGGAGGAGCAAAAATGTCGCGTCGCACTGCCTTGCCGTGGGCCTCGCATGTCGGGGGCCGTACCAGTGGCCTCGCCATCGCGGGTCTGCTGTTGATCGGGCTGCTGCCCACCACGCCGGCGGCGGCCGTCCAGTCCGCGCACAACCAGGTGGTCAACGCGGTTCCGTCAACGCTGACTCCCGACATCCGCGACGGCCGGGTACTGACCATCGTAAAGGTTGGAAACAAGGTCATCGTGGGCGGGACCTTCACCCAGGTCGCCAACCGCAACGGCGGTACTGCGTATACCCGGAACAACATCTTCGCCTTCGACGCCACCACCGGCAACGTCGACACCGCCTTCGCGCCGACCGTGAACGGCGTCGTGAACACCCTCCTGCCCGGGTCCGGTGTCAACACCGTGTACGCCGGAGGCACGTTCACCACCGTCAACGGCGCCACCCACCGCAACCTCACCCTGCTGAACACCGGTAACGGCGCTCTGGTGGCGGGTTTCCGGGCGGCCTCCCTCAACGGCGCGGTCAAGGACCTCGCGCTGTCCGCCGGGCGGCTACACGTCGGCGGCGTCTTCACCACCGCGGCCGGCATCGGGCACGGCGGGCTGGTCACGCTGAGCCCCACCACCGGCGCGGTTGATCCGTACATGGCCGTCGACGTCTCGGTCAACCACAACTACAACGGTTTTTCGGGCGCCCGCGCCGCGGTCGGCGTCTCCAAGCTGGACATCTCACCGGACGGCGCGCGGCTCGTGGCGATCGGCAACTTCAAGATTGCCGAGGGCCTGATGCGCGACCAAGCGGTCGTCATCTTGCTCCAAGGTGGCGGACCGGTGGTGGATCCGAACTGGAGAACCACCCGCTACGAGCCGGCCTGTTTCGCCGGTGCCTTCGACAGCTACGTCCGCGACATCGACTTCTCGCCCGACGGCGCCTGGTTCTCCATCGTCGCGACCGGCGGCCCGAACCCGGGGACGCTGTGCGACACCGCGACCCGCTTCGAGACGTCGGACACCGGGCAGGACGTCCAGCCGCGGTGGATCGCCGACAGCGGAGGAGACACCTTGTTCTCCGTCGCGATCACCGGTACCGCGCTGTACACCGGCGGCCATCAGCGCTGGATGAACAACGCCGGTGGCCGGGACGCAGCGGCCCCCGGCGCTGTCCCGAGGCCCGGACTGGCCGCGCTGGACCCGCTCAACGGCGTACCGCTGTCCTGGAACCCTGGCCGTCAGCCACGTGGCGTCGGAGCGCAGGCACTCCTGGCGACAACCGACGGCTTGTATGTCGGCAGCGACACCGAATACATCGGTAACGTCCGGTACTTCCGGCCGCGCATCGCTTTCTTCCCGCTCGCCGGCGGCACACCGCCGGCCTCACAGAACACCGGCTCGCTGCCTTCCAACGTGTTCCTGGCCGGCCCCGGCCTGATCGCCGCGAACAACGTTGCGAAGCGATTCTTTGATGGGACGACTGCCTCGTCGACCAGCACCCTTCCCAACCCGAACGCCATCGAGTGGAGCCGGGCGCGGGGAGGGTTCATGGCCGGCGGCAAGGTCATCTACGGCTGGTCCGACAGCAATCTCTACACCCGTACCTTCGACGGGACGAGTTTCGGTCCGGCCGTCCTCATCGACCCCTACAACGACCCGTTCTGGAGCAACATCTCCACCGGGTCGGGGGGGACCTACCGCGGCGTCAAACCGACGTTCTATGGGCAGCTGCCCAACGTCACCGGCATGATCTACTCCGCCGGCCGGGTCTACTACACCCAGGCGGGCCAGCAGGCACTGTTCTACCGGGGCATGTCCCTCGACAGCCTGATCGTGGCACCGGACGAGCACACCGTCCCGGGATCGACCGGCTGGGCCGACGTGCAGGGGATGTTCGTCTCCGGCGGTTCGCTGTACTGGGCGTCACGGCTCGATGGCAACCTGCGCCGAATCGCCTTCACCAACGGCGTCCCTACCGGCTCGGCCACCGTCGTGAGCGGCCCGCTTCTGGACGGCAACGACTGGCGCACCCGGGCGATGTTCCTCGGACCCGGGGCGTGACCGTTCGCGACAACATCGCCGGATCGGGGACCGGTGACCTTGCGGTGCTCGTCGCCGACAGCGGCGGCCCGGTGCCGGCTGGTCCGGTGGGCGGGCTCACCGCGACGGTCAGTGCTCCGAGTTCACGGGCGACCATGCTCACGCTTGTCCTCGCCGCGGGGACCTGATCACCACATCGAAAGGCACACCATGTCGGGGATAAGAAGATTCGTTGTTGCGCTCCTGTTCGGCGTGCTGGTCGCGCCGCTGGCCGCATCGCCGGCGGGTGCGGTTCAATCACCGCACCCGGCTGCCGTCGACGCCGTGCCGTCGGCGCTGACGCCGGCGGTCCGCGACGGACAAGTCTTCGCCATCGTCCAGATCGGCTCGCGGATGGTGATCGGAGGAACGTTCACCCAGGCCAGCTCCGCCGGGAGCAGCGAGGTAGTCAGCCGGTCTCGGATCCTCGCCTTCGACGCGGCGACCGGCGTCATCGACCCGAACTTCGCGCCGGTGTTGAACGACTACGTCGAGACGCTGGTGCCTGGTCCTACAGCGGGCACGGTGTACGCGGGTGGCAAGTTCGGGACCGTCAACGGAGTAGCCAAGAAGGGCCTGGTCCTGCTTGACGTGGCCACCGGCCAGGCCGTGTCGAGCTTTCGGCCGGGGTACTTCAACGGGCTCGTCCAAGACCTTGCGCTGCGCGCCGGCCGGCTGCTCGTCGCCGGGACGTTCACCAAGGTCGGCAGCGTCACCCGCGGCGGGTTGGCCTCCCTGGACCCGACGACGGGTGCGGTGACCGGCTATCTGACGTCGACGGTCACCGAGCACCACAACTACGACGGGACCGGCGCCTTCGGCGCGATCGGCGTCACCCGCTTCGACATCACGCCGGACGGCACCCGGATGGTGCTGATCGGCAACTTCCGCAAGGTCGACGGGCAGACCCGCCGGCAGATCGCGATGCTGGACCTCACCGGCCCAACCGCCGTGCTGGCCGGCGACTGGATCACCAACCGGTTCAGCGTGCCCTGCAAGACGACGAGTGTGGACAGCTGGGTCCGCGACATCGACATCAGCCCGGACGGCTCGTACTTCGTGGTCGTCGGCAAGGGTGCCTACTACGCCGACACACTGTGCGACACCGCGTCGCGCTGGGAAACCCGAGCCACGGGCACAGACGTCGCGCCGTCCTGGGTGGCCGTCACCGGCGGGGACACCCTGCTGTCGGTGGCCGTCACCGGCGCCGCGGTGTACGTCGGTGGCCACCAGCGCTGGTTCAACAACCCGCTCGCCCGTGACGCGGCGGGCCCGGGGGCGGTTCCCCGTGCGGGGATTGCCGCCCTCGACCCGGTGAACGGCGTGCCGCTGTCCTGGAACCCTGGGCGCAACCCGCGCGGAATCGGGGCGGCGGCCCTGTACGCCACGCCAACCGGGCTCTGGGTTGGCAGCGACACGGAGTACATAGGCAACTTCCGCTACCTGCGGCCTCGGCTGGCCTTTTTCCCGCTGACCGCTACGACGGCACCGGATTACTCTCTGAAGTCATTGCCCGCCAACGTCTATGTCGGTGGCCCGACCAGCGGCACGCTGGGTGGCGGCAGCTCGCTCGGGCCGGACGACCTCGCCCGGCGCTGGTACACCGGCAGCACGGTCGGTGCGGTGAACACCCGGCCGTCCGGTGGAATCGCTTGGAGCCAGGTCCGCGGTGCGTTCATGCTTGGCTCCACGCTGTTCTACGGGTACTCCGACGGGATGTTCTACCGGCGCACGTTCGACGGCGTGTCCTTCGGACCGGCCACCGCCATCGACCCGTACAACGACCCCGTGTGGGCAGGAGAGCCAACCGGCAAGGCGGGGGGCCAGACCTACCGCGGCGTACGACCGGGGTTTTACGGCGAGCTGTCACGGGTCACCGGTATGTTCGCCACCGGTGGGCGGCTGTACTACGGCCTCAGCGGCGATACGAATCTCTACTCTCGAGCCTTTTCCGCCGACAGCGGCGTTGTCCATCCCACCAGGGTCACTACCCCAGGCGGCAGCCCCGGTGTCCTGTCCGGCCTGTTCTTCTCCGGCAACCAGGCCTACTTCGTCAGCGCCACCGACGGGACACTGCGCAGCCAGGGATTGGTGAACGGCGCGCTGAGCGGCCCGGTCAAGGTGCGTAGCGGTCCAGGGGTCGACGGTAATGACTGGCGTGGGCGGGCGGTTTTCATCGGCCCGGGCGCACAGGACGTGCCGGAGGCTGACACGATCGACTTCGCCGGCGCGAGTCACTTCGTGGGAACTACCCGTTCCGGTTCGGTGAACGTCCCCAACGGGACCGTTTCCGGTGACGGCATGCTGCTCATGGTCACGGTCAACTCGGTGACCCAACTTCCCGGCGCGCCGCAGGGACTCGACGGTTGGCGCGAGGTCGGCCGGCAGGCTGCCAGCAGCATGCTCACCGTGCTCTGGCAGCGGGTCGCCGGCGCCGGCGAGGAGGGCACCACGGTGTCCGTCGGACTGCCCGATTACGCGAAGCTCGATTTGCAACTGCTGGTCTATCACGGCACCAGTCTCGACGGGCCGGTGACCGCGGCGGCCGGCCGGGCTGAGCTCGTGAGCAGCGACACGCACACAACGCCGTCGGTGGATGTGTCCGCAGCGGGTTCGTGGGTGGTCTCCTGGTGGGCGGACAAGTCGTCCACGACGGCGGTATGGACCCCCCCAGGGGGCGTGCAGACCCGGGATGTCGTCATCGGCTCGGGCAGCGGCTATGTCAGTTCGATCGTCGCCGATTCGGGTGGTTCGGTCCCGACCGGTCCGCACGGCGGCCTGGTCGCCACCGTCAATGCGCCAAGTTCCAAGGCAGCAACGTGGACGATCGTGCTGGCCGGGCAGTGACCGTCACTCTCAGTAATGTGCAGGGGCGTGAAGTTTTCGGGCCAATTGTAGTGACCTGCATCACGTCGATCAGTGACAGTATGTGACTCGGCGCCGGTCAACTACGGCGAACCGGCGCTCGGTGGTCAATTTGCGCGGTGCCGACCAAGGCGGAGCGCTACGCACCGTGTGACTACAGTGCGTAGCCGCGTGTGCAGTGTTCGACGGACGCGGCGGCGGCCGGTACCTTTCGTCGGTCTGGCCGGCGGTGTCCCTCACCAGAGCCACAGCACAGTCGGTCCATCGGGTGGAGACAATGACTTCCGTTCTCAAGGAGCCTTGTCCCGTGTATCTAATTGACAGCTCGGCTGAGATCCGCAGAACTGGGCGGCACCGCGAATCCGTGCGCCACCGTGAATCGGGGCGTCACCACGAATCCCGGCGCCACCGTCGTCCGCCCAGTGGCCGAAGGGCACACCGCAGCACCGTTGCCCTCGGTTGCGCCGTCTCGCTGTCGCTCGCTTTGATCAGTCAGCTGTCGGTCGCGGGGGCGACCAGTCCTGCGCAGGTGACCGTCCGCGCGAGCGACGACGCATACGCCGGCCAGCTAGTGCCGGATCGGAACAACAACACCGAGAAACTCGTCGCCGGTAGTCGGCCCGGCGACCGGAAAGTCACGTACCTGAAGTTCGCGGTACCGAGGCTTCCAACAGGCGCCTCGGATGTGACCGCCCAGCTGTGGCTCACCCGGGACCTGCATCACTTGCCGCCATCAGTGGAGTTGTCCGAAGTGGCCGACACCCGGTGGTCGGAGCAGACGCTGACGATGACGAATTCGCCTCCGCTCACGCGCTGGCTGGCACGGGCGACTCCGACCCGAGAGACCACCGAACTGGCGTTCATGTTGCCGACAGGCACGGTCACCGGCG
>JACCTY010000167.1 GCA_013812145.1 Geodermatophilaceae bacterium
TCGTACAGGTGCGCCGGCAGGTCAGCCGGGCCGAGGCGAGCGCCGCCACCGAGACCCGCCGGCTGCGGCAGCGCCTGGCCGATGCCGAGGATGCCGTCGAGGCGGCCCGCCGTACCGGCCGGGAGGCCCGGAGCAGCGACGATGCCCGGCTGTGGCTTCTGGTGGAGACCTTGGCCGGCGCTGCCCAGGGACTGCGCCGCGAACTGGCGTTGGCGCCTCCGGAGCAGCGGCCGGGGGACGCCGTGGCCGGTACGCCGGAGCAGGGGTCACCGCAGCCCGCAGCGCGCGGTGACGACCCTGAGCTGCTGGATCGGCTGCTCGCTCTCCCGCTCGTGCACGTCGTCGTCGACGGCTACAACGTGACGAAGTCCGGGTACGGCGAACTGCCGCTGCAGATGCAGCGGGGGCGACTGGTGACCGGTCTCGGCGTCCTGGCGGCGCAGACCGGTGCCGAGGTCACCTGTGTCTTCGACGGCGCCGAGCGTCCACCGCTGATGCCTGCATCGCCGCGTGGCGTGCGGGTGCTCTTCAGTGCATCAGGTCAGACCGCAGACGACGTGATCCGGCGGTTCGTGGCTGCCGAGCCACGCGGCCGAGCTGTCGTGGTGGTCTCCAGCGACCGCGAAGTGGCCGACGGGATCCGGCGCAGCGGCGCATATTCGGTTGCTGCGGTCGCACTGCTGCGTCGGTTGGGTCGCAGCTAGCGGTCCTTGGTCGCTAGCGCGCCGCCGATCTCAGATTGTCGGTACCCACCGTTAGCGTCGCCGTAGACGCCGCCCTCGGGCTGCGCCGCCACCGGACCGCAACGAAGGGTGTGGTGGGACCCGATCGGCAAGGAGGTGCGAATGATCATCGACTGCGACGAGTGCGCGGTGCGAGGCCCCGCGTGCGGGGAGTGCGTCGTCAGCGTCCTGCTCGGCAGTGCGCCGGATGACATCGAGCATTTGGAACTCGACGATGCCGAGCGGAGCGCGGTCGCGACGCTGGCCGGAGCCGGGTTGATCCCGCCGCTTCGCATGGTGAGGATCTCCACCCACAGTGAGCCGGAGTCGACGCAGTGTCGACGCGATGTCGGCTGAGTTCCGCAGGCTACAAAAAATAAGTTGCGGAATACCGCGTCCAGGTTTGTCACAGCCGGGTCACGGCACCTACTGTGACCGACGTCCGCCTGAGTCTCAGCCCCCACCCGGGAGCCTCGGACGGCCACCGCCGAATCAGATCCGGTCGATGTCGAGCACGCGAGCGACGCCGACCGAATACGAGCCGGGGACCCACTAGTCCTTGGGGTGAATCGGCGGGCCGGCTGCACCTTGCCGACCCGCGGTAGGGCACCTTCCCAGCCCGAACCCGTCAGCTAACTCGGTAGGCGGTCGACGTGGAAGAAGGAGAGCCGCCGCCTGTGGCGACCTCACGCGCCCTTGGACGCCCTGCCCGAGCCATCGTTGTGGCAGCCGTCGCAGCCGTCAGCCTCGTTCTCGCTCCCGCCAGCGGTTACGCCGATCCGGACACGGATCCCGCGGCCCCACAGCCAGCAGCCGACGAACCGGCGACCGCCGCCGACGCGCAGCAGCAGGTGGCCGACCTCAGCCACAACCTCGAGATCGTGACCGAGCAGTACAACGACGGCCAGATCCTGCTCGACCAGCGTGAGGCCAAAGCCGCCATCGCCACCGCACAGCTCGGTCAGGTGCAACGCGACATCACTGAGTTGGACGGTCGGGTTCGGCAGGTTGCGCGCAGCGCCTACACCGGCGATCAACTGGCCGGTTTCACCGTGCTGATGACCAGCGGCTCACCGCAGGAGTTCCTGGACAGGCTCAACACCCTGGACGCCATCTCCGCGCACAGCAACGAGGTCGTTGCCGAGCTTGCGCTGGCGCAGCAGCATGCACGCGACCTGGCGGCGCAGGCCGAGCAGGCACTGGCCGATGCCGAGGCTGCCGCCGCGGACCTGGAATCGAAGAAGACGAAGATCGAGACCGATCTGCCCGTGCTCGAGGCGCTGTTGGCGACCCTGACGGAGGAGGAGCGACAGGCGGCGGCGGCCCTGGCGCACGGCCCCAGCACGACCGCGGTGGACGAGCGCGCCGACGACACCGAGCGCGCCGACGACACCGAGCGCGCCGACCGATCCGAGCGCGGTGCGCCGTCCTCGCCGATCGTCGCACCGACCGAGGCTGCCCAGATCGCGGTGGACACGGCGTACGCCCAGCTCGGTGATCCGTACGTCTGGGCTGCCGACGGGCCGGACTCCTTTGACTGCTCCGGGCTGACGATGTACTCCTACGCCGCGGCGGGAATCAGCTTGCCGCACTCGAGCCGGATGCAGTCGACGATGGGCGTCTACGTGCCGCGCGACCAGCTGCAGCCCGGCGACCTGGTGTTCTACTACAGCCCGGTCAGCCACGTCGGGATCTATATCGGCAACAACCAGCTGATCGAGGCACCGAACACCGGCAGCGTCGTGAGTATCCGCGATCTGGACGCATGGGGCGGCTACTCGCACGCGCAGCGGGTGGCGCTGCCCTGACCGGTGACTGACCGAACGCTGGTCATCACCAACGACTTTCCCCCGCGCACCGGCGGTATCCAGAGCTACGTCTACGCGCTGGCGTCCCTGCTGCCCGCCGACTCGGTGGTGGTCTACACGTCGACCCACCCCGGAGCCGCGGCGTACGACGCCGGGGCCCCCTTCCCCGTCATCCGCAGCCGCAGCCGCCTGCTGCTTCCGACCGCGGCGGTGGGTCGCCGGGCCGCCGAGATCGTCCGGTCTGAGGGGTGCACCAGCGTGTGGTTCGGCGCTGCGGCACCGCTGGGTCTGCTCACCGGTGGACTGCGCCGGGCCGGTGTCCGCCGCGTCGTCGCCTCGACGCACGGGCACGAGACTGGCTGGGCGAGGCTGCCCGCGGCCAGGTCGCTGCTGCGCCGGATCAGCCGGGACGTCGACGTACTGACCTGCATCGCCGAGTTCACCCGGCGTGGGCTGGCGCCGGCGATGGCTCCAGGTGCCCGTGTGGTCAGGTTGTCACCGGGGGTGGACACCGACCTGTTCCATCCGGGCGTGGACGGCACCGCCGTCCGCGCGGCTTACGCACTTGACAGCCGGCCGACTGTGGTCTGCGTGTCCAGGCTGGTCCGCCGAAAAGGGCAGGATGCGCTCATCGCCGCCCTTCCGATCGTCCGTGCGTCGGTTCCCGACGTCGCGTTGCTGCTCGTCGGCGGAGGGCCGGACCGGGCCAGGCTGCAACGGCTGGCGGCGCGTGCCGGCGTGAGCGAAGCGGTGCGGTTCAGCGGTGAGGTGCGGTGGGATGCGCTCCCGTCGTACTACGCCGCGGGGGATGTCTTCGCGATGCCGTGCCGCACCCGCCGCGGTGGCCTGGACGTCGAGGGTTTCGGGATGGTCTACGTCGAGGCCGCCGCGACCGGGCTGCCCGTCGTCGCCGGAAACTCCGGCGGAGCACCGGAGGCCGTGCTGGACGGCCGAACCGGCTACGTCGTCCACGATCCGCTGTCGCCGCCGGCCATCGCGCGCCGGCTGATCCCGCTGCTGACCGACCCGGCCCGAGCGGCAGCCCTCGGTGCGGCGGGTCGCGAGTGGGTGTTGCGGGAGTTGCGCTGGGACCTGCTCGCCAACCGGCTGGCCGGCCTGCTTGGCCCGGCCGGTTAGCGGGCGTACAGCTTGGTGACGTCCTCGGCGTACTGCTTGAGCACGACGCTGCGCTTGAGGCTCAGCTTCGGTGTCAGCTCGCCGCCTTCTTGGGTGAAGTCGACTGCCAGGATCCGGAACTTCTTGATCGCCTCGGCCGAGGACACGGAGCGATTCGCCTCGTCGACGGCGGCCTGGATGCTGGCACGCAGATCCGGATCCTCGGACAGGTCGCCGACCGTTGCGTCGGCCGGCTTGCCGTTGGCCGTCTTCCAGGCCGGAAACGCGTCGGGATCGATCGTGACGAGGCAGCCGATGAACGGTTGCTGGTCGCCGACGGCCATGCATTGACTCACCAGCGGGTGGGCGCGGAGGCGATCCTCGAGCACGGAGGGAGCGACGTTCTTGCCGCCGGCGGTGACGATGATCTCCTTCTTCCGGCCGGTGATCCGCAGGAAGCCGTCGTCGTCAAGTTCGCCGAGGTCACCGGAGTGCAACCAGCCGTCCGCGGAAAGCACCTCGCGGGTGGCGTCATCGTTGCGCCAGTAGCCGCGCATGATGTGCGGGCCCTTGAGCAGGATCTCGCCGTCGTCGGCGATCCGCACCGAGACGCCGGGCAGCGGCTTGCCTACCGTCCCGATCTTGACGGAGTCCCGGAGGTTGACCGTCGACGCGGCCGACGTCTCGGTCAGCCCGTAGCCCTCGTAAACGGTCAGCCCGATGCCGCGGAAGAAGTGGCCCAGGCGAGCGCCCAGCGGCGCCCCGCCGGACACCGCTGAGTGGCACTGACCGCCGAGTGCCGCACGCAGCTTGGAGTAGACGAGCTTGTCGAACAGCGTGTGCTTGACCTTGAGCGCCAGGCCGGGCCCGCTGCCGTCCAGAGCCTCGGAGTAGGCGATGGCGGTGTCCTCGGCGGCGTCGAAGATCTTGCCCTTGCCGTCGGCATGCGCCTTTTGCTTGGAGGCGTTGTAGACCTTCTCGAACACGCGCGGAACCGACAGCAGGAACGTCGGCTTGAAGCCGGCCAGGTCGGCGATGAGATTCTTGACGTCGGCGGTGTGCCCCAACCGGGCGCCGGTCTGTACGGCGCCGCATTGGATCAGCCGCGCGAAGACGTGGGCGAGCGGTAGGAACAGCAGCGTGGAGCCCTGCTTGTTGAACAACTCGGACAGGCCGGGGATGGCGTTGCCGATGTCGAAGAGGAGGTTGCCGTGCGTGAGCTCGCAGCCCTTGGGTCGGCCGGTCGTGCCGCTGGTGTAGATGATGCTGCACGGGCTGTCGGTGTTCGTCGCCTGACGCCGCTCGGTGACCGCGTCGTCGTCCACGTCCGCGCCCGCCGCGCGCAACTCCTCGAGCCCGTCGCCGTCGATCTGCCAGAGCTGCCGGACGTCGGGGGCATCCGGTGCTGCGCCCTTCACAAGCTCGGCGTGCGCCTCGGTCTCGACCACCGCAGCGACGGCCCCTGAGTCGCTCAGGATCCACTGCACCTGCTCGAGGCTGGAGGTCTCGTAGATGGGCACCGTCACGGCGCCCGCTGTCCAGATCGCGTAGTCGACCAGGGTCCACTCGTAGCTGGTCTTGCTCATCAGGGCGATCCGGTCACCCGCCGCGATGCCCGACGCGATGAGGCCCTTGGCCAGCGCTGTCACATCATCGGCGAACTCCTTGGCGCTGACGTCGGTCCACACCCCGTCACGGCGTACCGAAAAGGCGGCGTGGGCCGGGTCGGACGCGGCGTTGTCGAACACCGGGTCGCTCAGGTTTGCCTCGTGCGGGGTGACGATGACGGCCGGGACGGCAAGCTCGCGCACGGTGACCTCTCTCCTCGTTGGCCGAGTGACCGCTGAATCTAGCGTCTCTGCACGATGGAGGGGAGCCGACGCAGACTTCGCCGACGCACCTCGGCTGTGCTGGAATGACCCGGTGCCTCGCGTCGACCTCTTCGACGAGACGTTCATCGTCGCGTCCGCCGCGCGAGTGGCCGAGCAGGTGGGTGACCGGCGACGCTGGCGGGCTTGGTGGCCGGACCTCGCCCTCACAGTCTTCCAGGACCGCGCCGAGGCCGGCGTGCGCTGGAACGTCACCGGCGCCCTGGTCGGCAGCATGGAGGTCTGGATCGAGCCGTGGGGCGACGGCGTGATCCTGCACTACTACCTGCGGGCCGATCCGGTCCGTCCCGCCGCCCGCGACGAGGTACAGGTGCGGGCCCTCCGGGCCAGGCAGATTTTCTGGCGGCTCAAGGACGACCTCGAGGGTGACCGTCCGCCCGGCTGCGGACGGTCCGGCTGACCGCGCCGATGCGGCTGTGGTGGTCCGTTCTGTGTCGGGTCGCCTTGGTGATCGTTGCGGTGCTGGCGGTTTCGGTCACCGTGGTTGCGGTGTTGAGACCGGGCGCCGATGACCCCGCAGACGCTTTCGCTCCGGCCGGTACGCCGCTGCCCGACGGGTTCACAGTGCCCGAGGGCGCACAGCTGATCGGTACGCCACTGCGCTTCGACCCCGTATCGGACGAGGCGTCATCCGGGTCGTGGACCGCTGTGCTCTCGGTGACCGGGGACCCGATCGAGACCTGGTCAGCCATGCTGGCCGAGCTCTTCGACGTACTGATCGTCCCGAACGACCCGAGCGACGCGCTGGGTTGCGGGACGTACGACGGGAGGTTCGAATGCGTGATCTCCCGTTATCGGCCGGAGCCGGCGCCGCCGCTGCAGGTCGGTCTCGACATGCGGCCGGTCCCGGGTGACGTCAGTGGCCGCTACTCCTTGGTTATCTCTGCGGTGCGGACCGAGCAGCCCTATGACTACGGCTCGGACCCCTGGCCGGGAGGTTCGGCGCCGGCGCCCCCGCCGGCCCGAGCCCGACCCGGCGTCGGGGAGCCGCTGGCGCCGGAGACGGTGGCCTACGACGTGGACACCGAGAGGTACGTGCTGCTGGAGGGGACCGAACTGCTCGTGCAGTTCTCGCCCGGCAGCAACACCGGTGGGTTCGGCGTATTGCTTCGGGTCACCCCCGGCGCCGACGTGCAGGATATTGCCGCCGCTTACGCGGAACAGGCCAGGCAGTTCGACGACGGATTGACCCATGAACGGGTGACGACGAACGCGGATTCGACGGTCTACGGCTTCATTCCGCCCGGAGGCGCCGGCGGGTATCAGGGTGAGGTGTACGGCCTCGATGCCGACAGCGGTGAGGACTACATCTACTACTACCTGTCCTACGACTGACCGCCCGGGAGCAGCCCAACGCGGACGGTACGGTGCAGAGCATGGCCGACGAGTCCACGCAGTCGATCGTCATCGACGCTCCGCCGGGGCAGATCATGGCGGTCATTGCGGACTTCCCGGCCTATCCGGAGTGGGCCGGCTTCGTCAAGAGCTGTGAGGTGCAGGACGCCGGTCCGGACGGCCGGGCGCGGCGGGTTCGGTTCCTGCTCGATGCTGGCGTCGTCAAGGACGACTACGTCTTGGACTACGACTGGGCCGACGACGACTCCCGCGTCGACTGGCAGCTGGTGAGCGGGCAGATGCAAAAGGCACAGACCGGCTCGTACGAGCTGCTGCCGCACGGAGACTCGACCGAGGTGACCTACACCCTCGCGGTGGATCAGAGCATCCCGATGCTCGGGATGTTCAAGCGCAAGGCCGAGAAGGTCATCATGGACACCGCGCTTCGAGAGCTGAAGAAGCGGGTCGAGAGGTAGCCACGTGCGGCTGGTCCTGTTCACCGGCAAGGGTGGCGTCGGCAAGACGACGATGGCCGCCGCGAGTTCCGCGCTCATCGCCAGCCGGGGACAAAAGGTGCTGCTCGTCTCCACCGACCCCCCGCACTCCCTCGCCGACGCCCTGCGTACGCCGCTGGCCTCCGAGCCAGTGGATGTAGACGCCGGGTTGTCGGTGATGCAGGTCGACACGCAGGCCCGCTTCGAGCAGAGCTGGGCGGTCCTCCGGCGCTACCTGGTGGACCTGCTCGGCCGCGGTGGCGTGGGTGCCATGGCAGCCGAGGAGCTCACCGTCCTGCCCGGTGCGCAGGAGATGCTGGCGCTCATCGCGGTCCGCGACCAGGCCGCGAGCGGCCGGTGGGACGCCGTCGTCGTGGACTGCGCTCCCACCGCCGAGACGCTGCGGCTGCTCGCGCTGCCGCGCGCGCTGCAGTGGTACCTGGAGCGGATTCTGCCCACAAACCGGCGGTTGGCACGCGGACTCGGTCCGTTGCTCGGCGGCGCTGCGCTGCCCGGCGACGGGGTCGTCGAGGCGGTGTCGCGGCTGCACGCCGAGCTGCTCGGCGTACAGGCCCTGCTCGAACATCCCGAGACCACCGTGCGTCTCGTGCTCACCGCCGAAGCGGTGGTGCTGGCCGAGGCGCGGCGGACCGCGACGTCGCTGGCGCTGTTCGGCCACCGACTGGATGCGGTGATCGTCAACCGGCTCATTCCTGGCGGTGGCGACGCCTGGCGAGAGGCGTGGGCCAGCGCCCAGGCCGTGCAGTTGGCCGAGGTGGCGGCGTCCTTTCCCGACGTGCCCGTCCGCCGCGCCGGATACCGCCCGGCCGAGCCGATCGGACTGCCGGTACTGACCGAGATCGGCGCCGAGCTCTACCGGGGCGCTGACCCGCTGGCGGCAGCACCGGTGGGCGACCCGTTCGACGTACGGCGCACGCCCGACGAAGCGGGCGAGCGGTTCGAGTTGACGATCCCGCTGCCCCACGCCGAGCGGGAGGCCGTGGACCTGGCTCGCAGCGGCGACGAGCTCGTGCTGACCGTCGGCGGTTACCGCCGGCTGCTCGCGTTGCCCAGCGTGCTCTGCCGCTGCCGGGTCGCCGGCGCGGACCTCGCCGACGGGCGGCTGCGCGTGGTGTTCCGTCCCGATCCCGATCTCTGGCCGGTTGGATGACTGAGCACGGGACGCTGGCCGAGGAGGCCCGCAAGCTCGCCGAGGCGTTCTCCGACTGGAGTCATGACCACACCGTCGGGCTCACGGCAGGCGCGGGTACGTCGGAGGACTGCCGGTACTGCCCGCTGTGCCAGCTGATCTCCGTCGCGCGGGGGCAGCGCCCCGAGGTCAGCGCCCGCCTCGTGGAGTCGGGGGCGGCCTTCTTGGAGGCGCTGCGGTCTCTCGTCACGCCGGCCGGTGGCCGCCCAGATGAGGAGCCGCCGCCGACGGTGCAGCACATCCATGTCGGCTGAGCGCGGCCCGGCCGGGCTGGCCATCGGGGTGGACATCGGCGGCAGCAAGGCCGCAGCGGGGGTGGTCGACACCGATGGTCGGGTCCTCGAGCTGGTCCGTCGCCCGACACCGCGCATGGACGCCGGGCTGACCGAGGATGTCATCGCCGAGCTCGTTCGCGACCTGTCCAGCCGGTACGACGTCGATGCGGTCGGTGTCGGTGCGGCCGGTTGGGTGGCCGCGGACCGGGCGACCATCTTGTTCTCTCCGCATCTCGCCTGGCGCGACGAACCGCTCCGGGAGGCGTTGCGGACCCGGCTCGGCATCCCGATCTGGATCGAGAACGACGCCAACGCGGCCGCCTGGGCGGAGTACCGCTTCGGGGCCGCCCGCGGGCACACCGCGATCCTGTGCATCACCCTCGGCACCGGGATCGGCGGAGGGCTGGTCCTCGACGGTGCGCTGTACCGCGGCGCGTTCGGAGTGGCGGGGGAGTGGGGGCACATGCGGGTGGTCCCGGGCGGGCGGCGCTGCGCCTGTGGCAACCGCGGCTGCTGGGAGCAGTACGCCAGCGGCCGGGCGCTGGCCCGCGACGCCCGCGAACTCGCCGACTCATCGCCCTTCGCCGCCCGCCGGCTGATCGAACTCGCCGGGCACGCCGGGGCGCTCGAGGGCACTCATGTGACTGCCGCCGCCCAGGAAGGGGACCCTGCCGCGCTCGAGGTCCTGGCCGAGGCCGGAACCTGGCTGGGCCAGGGGATCGCTGATCTCGCCGCCATCCTGGACCCCGCCGTCGTGGTGGTGGGCGGCGGCGTCTCCGAGGTAGGCGACCTGCTGCTGGGACCGGCCCGCGAGCGGTACTCCGCCGTACTGACCGGACGCGGCTACCGTCCCGAGCTGATGATCAGAGCGGCCGAGCTGGGTGCCGCGGCCGGGTTGGTCGGAGCCGCCGACCTCGCTCGCCAATCACGCAGGTAGTTGGTAGCCCGGCACGAGTTCGCGCACGAGCTGTTCCAGGAACAGCCCGATGTCGGTGACGATGCCGACGGCTTGCGCGCTGCCGCGGTCGGCCAGCTTGGTGACGGTGGCCGGGTTGATGTCGACGCAGACCAGTGGGATGGCCGCCGGCAGGATGTTCCCGGTGGCGATCGAGTGCAGCATCGTCGCGACCATGATCGAGAAGCCGACACCGGCCAGGCCGGCCCGCATCGCGCGCTGCCCCTCGATGACATCGGTGTAGACGTCCGGCAGCGGGCCGTCGTCGCGAACGGAGCCGACGAGGACGAACGGCTTGCCCGCCGTGACCATCGCGTGCATCACGCCGCCGGTCAGCACCCCCTGCTCGACCGCCGCGGCGATCGAGCCGCAGCCGCGCACAGTGTTGATCGCGCGGATGTGGTGCTCGTGCCCATGCGGCACGCCCGAGCCCTTGGCCAGGTCCACGCCCAGGGACGTACCGAACAGCGCGGACTCGATGTCGTGCGTCGCCAGGGCGTTGCCGGCGAACAGTACGTCGACGTACCCCGCCTCGACGAGCGCCACCATCGCCGGTGCGGCCCCGGTGTGCACGATGGCCGGACCGCCGACCCACAGTATTTTTCGGCCGGCCGCCTTGACCTCCCGCATCTGGGCGGCGATCTGCCTGACCAACAGTGCCTGCGGCTTCTCGCTGGAGACCGCCGACGACATGAAACCGAACGAGTCGCCGGAGTCCACGAGCTCGGGCAGCGTCACCCGGACGCCGGTGGCGCCGCAGACGATCTGGGCGCCGGCCGATACGTCGGAGACCGGGATCGTGCGCACGGTGCCGTCCGCCACGAGCAGCCCGCAGTCCATCTCCGGGTTCTGCACGTCCACCCAGTGCCCGTCGAGGCGCACCTCGGTCGCCAGGTTGGTGGTGGAGTAGAAGTCCGCCGGGAACACGCCGTCGGCCGGGGCAGGGCTCATGCGGGCGTCGCCAGGATCGGCCATGTTCGCGCCGTGGACCTGGATCCGCATCAGGATCCGCTGCAACCGCTCGTCGTCGTCGGCGCTGATCTCCATCCGCACGTAGGACTCGTCGTCGTGCTGCCGCCCGAGGTCGATTCGGGCGATCCGGTAGTCCCCGCCGTACTCGCGGACGTCGTCGAGAATCCGGGCGAGCACCCCGCTGTCCATGACGTGACCAGTGACCTCGACGGTCTCGGTGAGCTGCACTCGAACCTCCTTGTTCGCGGCGCGCTCAGACGACCGCGCCGTCGTCGGGACCCTCGTCGAACGGAGGCCGCTCGCGCATCCGGAAGACCAGCATCCCCACGCCGGTCACGATCCCGAGGACGCCCAAGACGAAGCTGAAGTCGGTGCCGAGGTCGAGCGCGCCGGGAGCGACGAGCAACGTCGCCCCGACCGCGATGAGAGCCAGCGCATAGAGCGTCACGCGCTGCAGCCGGGGAACCGGCGGCGGGGGCGGCGGGAGATAGTGGTCGTCGGGGTTGTCGCTGCGGAGGTCGCCAGCGCGCTCCCGGCGGGTCTGCGGGTCCGCACCCTTGTCCAGCAGCTCCGGTTCGCCGTCGGTGCGCTCCGGTACGGCGGCCGGTTCGTCCTGATCGGTGTCCTCGTGCACCGGCCAAGGAGGCACCGGAGCGTCACTGCCGCGGTCGTAGTCCGCGACGATCTGCGCCCAGATCGTCTGCTCGTCGGGCCGATGCACGTCGTTGGCGTCACTGCGCCCTGGACGGCGCTCCGGCGAGCGTGCCGCCTCGGGTGTGTCGTCGTCGGCATGTTCCCGGACGAGGGAATTGGCGTCGGGGCGGGACGCTCGGTCGACCCAGAGCCGGTCGCTCGGGGGACTGGGCAATGAGACCGCCCGGGTGTAGTTGTCGACGTCGGACGACGGCTCGAGATACGCCGCGATGCCCGCTTCCCGGAGCAGGTCGAGCAGGTGCTCGCCGACTCGCGGGTCGACGTCGCGCAGCGGCACGAACGACGAGGCGTCCAGTCCGTTGTCGCGCCGCCCGCGTCTGGTCACTGGTTAGTCCACTGTCCGGCGGCTGTGTGCCCGGATCCACTCGACGCTTCCGGTGAAGATCGTCGGCGCGTCGTTGTCCAGGGTTGCGACGTGGTAGCTGTCCTCGAGCACCCGCTCCTCGACGTCGGTGCTGCGTATTCCCTCCAGCAGCAGCCGGCCGGACAGCGGTTCGACCACATGGTCCTCGGTGCTGCGGAACGTCAGGACGGGTTGGTCGACCTTGTGCAGGTCGGCGCGGGTGGCGGACCAGAACTGCTGCAGCGAGAGGGCGGCCTTCAACGGCAGCCGGTCGTAGGCAACCTCCCGGCTACCGGCCTTTTTGATGTCGTTGGCGACGCCTGGCCGGGAGCCGAGCACCCTGCTGAGCACCGGCAGCAGCTTGACGTCCCACCGCTCGGTGGCCAGGGAGGGGTTGACGAGAACCAGACCGGCGACGGCGGCGCCGTGCTCCTCGGCCAGCCGGATCGCCAGGGTTCCCCCCATGGACAGTCCGCCGACAAAGACCTCGTCGCAGCCGGTTCGCAGGGTGGCCAGGGCGCGGTCGACTTCGCCGTACCAGTCCGGCCAGCGGGTGTCGTTCATGTCCTGCCATCGGGTGCCGTGCCCGGGCAGCCGCGGGCAGGCCACCGACAAGCCGTTGGCGGCGAGGTGGTCACCCCACGGTCGAAGGCTCTGTGGGCTTCCGGTGAACCCATGGCAGAGCAAAACGCCCACTCGCCCACCCTCGTGCCGGAAAGGTTCGGCGCCGAGCATGATTGGCATGCCGGCAATGCTCCCACGTCGTTGTGGGTCAAGGCTCGGGCTCTCTACTGTGAGCTGACACGAAGGGAAGGTGCGCTGCCGGTGTTGTATTGGGTCCTCAAGGCGATCCTGACGCCCATCTTGCACACGCTGTTCCGTCCGAAGGTCGAGGGTCTGGAGAACATCCCGGAGAAGGGCGCGGCCATCCTCGCTCCGAGTCACATGGCCTTTTGCGACTCAGTCTTCTTGCCGCTGATGGTGCCGCGTCGGGTGACGTTCCTGGCGAAACAGGAGTACTTCACCGGCAAGGGCATCAAGGGCCGCGTCATCCGGGCGTTCATGCGAGGTATCGGGATGGTCCCCATCGACCGGACCAGTGGCTCGGCGGCCAGGGCGGCGATGGAAACCGGAGTCCGCATCCTCTCCGAGGGCAAGCTGCTCGGCGTCTACCCGGAGGGCACCCGCAGCCCCGACGGCCGGCTCTACCGCGGCAAGACCGGAGTGGCCCGGATGGCGCTGGATGCCCGCGTCCCGGTCATCCCGGTCGTCATGAGCGGGACGGACAAGGTGCAGCCGGCCGGAAGGATCATCCCGCGGATCCACCGGATCCGGATCCGGATCGGCGTCCCGCTGGACTTCAGCCGGTACGACGGGCTGTCCGGCGACCGCTTCGTCGAACGCTCCATGACCGACGAGATCATGTACGAGTTGATGATGCTGTCCGGCAGCGAGTACGTCGACATGTACGCCGCGAAGGTCAAGTTGGAGATGGACAAGACCGGCGAGAGCGCGCCGGAGGCCGTTGCGAAGATGCGTAGCCGGACCCGCCTGGCGGCGTGAACCGCCGGCGCGCGATCAATTCCCAGGCGAGGCGGCCCGGGCGGTCAACTGTCCCAGGCCAGCGATCGGGACACCGCATCACGCCAGCGCCCGTGCCGACCGTCGTCGCGGGCTCCCGGGGTCGGCTCGAACCGGCGGCCTTCCTGCCAGGTGGCCGCCAGCTCGTCGGTCGAGGACCACACGCCGGTAGCCAGGCCGGCGAGAAAGGCTGCGCCGAGTGCGGTCGTCTCGGTGACCTGGGGCCGCCGGACCGGCACGCCGAGCTGGTCGGCCTGCAGCTGGCAGAGCAGATTGTTGGCCGACGCGCCGCCGTCGGCGGACAGCTCCGACACGACGATGCCGGCCTCGGCGACCATCACGTCGACCACATCTCGCACTTCGTAGGCAATCGCCTCCAACGTGGCCCGGGCCAGGTGCGCCCTCGTCGTACCGCGGGTGATGCCGACGATCGCACCGCGTGCGTGTGGATCCCAGTCCGGAGCGCCGAGGCCGGTCAGGGCCGGCACGAAATAGACGCCTCCGGTGTCGGGCACCGTAGCCGCCAACCCCTCGATCTCGGCTGCCTTGTCGATCAGGCCCAGTCCGTCCCGCAGCCACTGCACCGCCGCCCCGGTAACGAAGATCGCCCCCTCCAGGGCGTAGACCGCTCCGCTGCCGAGATCCCACGCCACCGTCGTGAGCAGTCCGGCCGACGAGCGGACCGGCGTACTGCCGGTATTGGCCAGCACAAAGGAGCCCGTGCCGTACGTGCACTTGGACTGGCCCGGAGCGTGGCAGACCTGCCCGAACAGCGCCGCCTGCTGGTCACCGGCGATCCCCGCGATCGGCAGGTCGAGGCCGAGGAACGCCGACGGGTCGGTGCGGCCCACCGCACCGGAGGAGGGGACCACCTCGGGCAGCGCCTGCGCCGGTACGCCGAACAGCTCGCACAGCTCGGCCGACCAGCCACCGGTGCCAAGGTCGTACAGCAGCGTGCGGCTGGCGTTGGACGGGTCGGTCACGTGCCGGGCGCCGGCGGTGAGGCGGGCGACGACGTACGAGTCGACGGTGCCGATCGCCACCGACCCGTCGCGCACGCCGCTCCACGCCCGCTCGTCGTGCTCGGCCAGCCAGGTCAGCTTCGTTCCGGTGAAGTAGGGGTCCAGTCGCAGGCCCGTCAGTTCACGGACCCGGCCCTCGTGCCCTGCGTCGCGCAGCCGTGAGCAGATGTCCGCCGTACGCCGGTCCTGCCAGACGATCGCCGGCCGCGGAGCCCGCAGGCTGCGGCGGTCCCACAGCACGGCCGTCTCGCGCTGGTTGGTGATGCCGACCGCGATGGGCTGCTGCGGGCTGGACGATACGGCCGCCCGGCAGGCGGTGAGGGTGGCCGACCAGATGTCCTCCGGCTCGTGTTCGACCCAGCCGGGGCGGGGAAAGCGTTGCAGGAACTCGGCATAGCCTTTGCCGAGCACCGAGCCGTCCGCGCCGACGACCAGAGCTGTCACGCCCGTCGTACCGGCGTCGATGGCCAGAACACCCATGGCAGGAGACCGTACGGTGATCCAGGTGCGCAGGTACTTCTACGACACCGAGTTCATCGAGGACGGCGCCACGATCGAGCTGATCTCGATCGGTGTCGTGGACGAGACGGGCCGGGAGTTCTACGCGGTGTCCACCGCGTTCGACCCCGAGCGGGCGATTCCCTGGGTGCGGCACAACGTGCTGCCGAAACTGCCCTCGCCCGCCGACCCGGCGTGGCGGTCGCGGGCGCGGATCCGAGACGAACTGGCCGCCTTTCTCGCTGAGCCGGGCGAGGAGATCGAGCTCTGGGCCTGGTACGCCGGCTACGACCACGTGGCGCTGTGCCAGCTGTGGGGGCCGATGACCGAGCTGCCCCGGTTGATTCCCCGGTTCAGCCACGAGTTGCGGCAGCGCTGGGAGGACCTGGGCCGCCCCAAGCTTCCCGAGGCACCGGCCGACCAGCACGATGCGCTCGCCGATGCGCGGCACAACCTGGCCCGCTGGCAGGCTATGCAGCAGTAGCTCCGCCACCGCCACGGGAGGAAACGCGACATGCGCATCGGTGTGCTCACGGGTGGCGGGGACTGCCCCGGCCTCAACGCCGTGATCCGCGCCGTCGTCCGCAAGGGCGTCGGCGTCTACGGGCACGAGTTCGTCGGTTTCCGCGACGGCTGGCGAGGCCCTCTGTACGGCGACACCATGCCGCTCACGGTGGCCGCGGTCCGTGGCATCCTGCCGCGCGGTGGCACCATCCTCGGCTCGTCGCGAACCAACCCGTTCAAGGAGCCGGACGGGGTGCAGCGGGTCCGGGGCAGCCTCGCCGAAAACGGCGTGGACGCCTTGATCGCCATCGGCGGTGAGGACACCCTGGGCGTGGCCAAGCGGCTGTACGACGAGCAGGTGCCGGTCGTCGGCGTACCGAAGACGATCGACAACGACCTCGGGGCGACTGACTACACGTTCGGCTTCGACACCGCGGTCGGGATCGCCATGGAGGCGATCGACCGGCTGCACACGACGGCGGAAAGCCACCACCGCGCGTTGGTCGTCGAAGTGATGGGTCGGCACGCCGGCTGGATCGCCCTGCATGCCGGCCTGGCCGGCGGCGCGAACGTGATCCTGGTGCCGGAACGGCCGTTCAGGATCGACGAGGTGGCCGCGTACGTCGAGCGGCGGTTCGAGACGAAGTACGCCTGCATCGTCGTCGTCGCCGAGGGCGCCACTCCAGCGGAGGGTGACATGGGCCTGCAGACCGGTGAGCTGGACGCGTTCGGCCACGTGCGCCTCGGCGGCGTGGGGCAGCGGCTGGCCGAGGAGATCGAGGCGCGCACCGGCAAGGAGGCGCGCGTCGTCGTGCTGGGGCACATCCAGCGTGGTGGTACGCCGACCGCGTTCGACCGGGTGCTGGCGACCCGCTTCGGGCTGCACGCCATCGACGCCGTACACGAGCGGGACTGGGGCGTCATGGTGGCGCTGCGCGGGACCGACATCGTGCGGGTGCCGCTGGCCGAGGCCACCCGGGAGCTCAAGACGGTCCCCGACCATCGACTGGCCGAAGCCGAGGTCTTCTTCGGCTGATCGCCTCGGCGCTTACGTCCGTACGGTTGAGCGGTATGGCAGCCGAACCTACGGACGTAAGGGTTGCCCTACGGGGTGCGAGGTCGGGCCTGAGTTGGGTGCGCATCGTCACAGCCGGCTGCGTGGGGGCGGTGCTGGTCGCTGCCACCGCCTCGTCGCTGGTGTGGGCATCGACGCCACCTCCGAGTCCGACCCAGCTGGAGCAAGCAGTTGCGGAGCTGACCGGAGCGGACACCGCATTGGCGGACGTGAGCGAGCTCTCGGTCGACTCCACCGGCCTCGGGCCGCGACAACTCCGCGGCACCTTCCCTGCCGCCCTTCCCCTCGATGACACCGGGATCGAGCGCATCCAGGCCAGTGCGCGGCACGCGGGCTGGCAGACCACGGTGTTCCGTGACCCCGACGGCACATTCGTCCGGGCCACGAAGGGTGACCTCGTGGCGGACGTGTCCAGGTCTCAGATCGACCTGGCCACGATGGTCCCGCTGGCGGTGAACGTCGCCGTCGCCGTCGGCGGTGTCCTCGGCGTCCTGCTCGGCTGCTGGCTCAGCCTGCGCCGGCAACGACGCGACGAGACGCTGCGCGGGCAGCGGTGGCGGCGCGCGGTGGCCAGCGGCCTGCTGCCGCCCTTTGCCGTCCTCACCGCTGCCCTGCCGGTCTACGCCGTGCTCTCCGGGGCGGCCAGGACGGTGGGCGACTACGGCTCGCTGACCGTCGGCGTGTTGATTCTCTTTGCCGGTTTGTGGGTGCCCGTGGCCGTGCTCATTGCCGCAGCAGTCTGGTTCTGGTCGGGACGACGGGCAGGCCCGTCGACGGTGCGATCATGATCGTCAGGCCAGGATGGTTGGCACAGAGCCACTCCGGCCTGACGATCATGAGCCTGTGGATAGCCGCAGCGGGTCGACCGCCATTCGCTGCATGCTCGGTGCGTGTCGGTCGAGTCCGTGTTCGCTCGCGGTGGCGGAGTCGCCTCGCGCAGTGAACTCGGTATGGCTGGCCTGACCAGAGGGCGGCTGCGCGGCGCCGTGGATCGCGGCGCGTGGCAGCTGCCCTTCCCCGGCGTGGTTGTGAATCATGGTGGCCCGCTCGGCGTCGATCAGCTGCGGCGTTGCGCGCTGGTGTACGGCGGCCCGCAGTCGGTGCTCAGCCATCACACCGCCGGGGCAATCCATGGCCTATCCGCGGGAGCGACCAGAGACAGTCTGGCCCTGACTGTGCCGAACGGTGGGCACAGGCGCGGTGTGGACGGGCTGGAAATCCATCAAACAACGCGGCCGGTGAACGTCTGGTACGCCCCCGGCCTGCGCTACACCCACCCGGCGCGCACGGTTGTCGACATGGCCTTGCAGTTGCAGTCGCTGGATGACGTCGTCGCGATTGTCTCGGCGGCTGTACAGCGGCAGCAGACGACGCTTCGGCTCATCCAACACGAGGCGCGGCGGCTGCCGCGACATGGCTCACGCTGGCTGCGGATCGCCTTGGCAGAGGTCGGAACTGGTGTCCGCTCCGCGGGGGAAGGACTGTTCCTTCGGCTCGTGCGGTCCGCCGGCTTGCCGGAACCCGAGCTGAACGCGCCCGTGCTGACCGCCGCCGGCACCGTCTACCTGGATGCGCTGTGGCGGCGGCAGCGGGTGGGCGCGGAGATCGACGGTCGCGGGTATCACCTCGGAGCCTCGGCATGGGCACGTGACCTGGCGCGGCAGAACCGGATCATGGCGCTGGGCATCACCTTGCTCCGCTTCCCGGTGCGGCGGCTGCACACGGACCCGGACGAAGTTATTGCGGAGCTGCGCGCTGTGCTCCTGGGGAGATGATCGTCAGGCGGAAGTGGTCTGCCAGAAGCCGCTGTGTCCTGATGATCACAGCGGTCCCGGGGGTGGCGGCTGGCGGTGGCGAACTACGCTGAACCATGTGAGTGTCGACCTCGACGGCTGGCGGGGACTGCCGGCGAGCCAGCAGCCGTCCTGGCCGGACGAGCGGGCGTTGCGCGCCGTACTGGCGACGATGGAGACGGTTCCGCCGATCGTCGCGCCGGCCGAGGTCGACGCGCTCCGGTCGAAGCTGGCCGAGGTGGCGCACGGGCGGGCGTTCCTGCTGCAGGGCGGGGACTGCGCGGAGACCTTCGACGACAACACCGAGCCGCACCTGCGCTCCACCACCCGGACGCTGCTGCAGATGGCCGTCGTGCTGACTTATGGCGCCAGCATGCCGGTGATCAAGGTCGGCCGGATTGCCGGGCAGTACGCCAAACCCCGCTCGTCCGACCTCGACGCCCTCGGCCTGAAGTCCTACCGCGGGGACATGGTCAACTCGCTGGAGGCGACGCCCGAGGCCCGGGTCCACGACCCGAACCGGCTGGTCCGGGCCTACGCCAACTCTGCGGCCGCGATGAACATGATCCGCGCGTACGCACACGGCGGCCTGGCTGACCTGCATGCCGTACACGACTGGAACAACGAATTCGTGACCCGATCCCGGGCCGGTGTGCGCTACGAGACGATCGCCCGCGAGATCGACCGAGCGCTGGCCTTCATGGCCGCCTGCGGAGTCAACGACGAGGCGCTGCGCAGCGTCGATCTGTACAGCAGTCATGAGGCGCTCATCCTGGAATACGAGCGGGCCCTCACCCGGCTCGAGGACGGAACGCCGTACGACCTGTCCGGTCATTTCCTGTGGGTGGGGGAGCGGACCCGGACGCTGGACGGTGCGCACATCGCGTATGCGGCCATGATCGCCAACCCGATCGGAGTCAAGATCGGACCGGCCTGTACGCCGGAGGTGGCGGTCGAGCTCGTCGAGCGGCTCGACCCCGACAACACCCCGGGTCGGCTCACGCTGATCAGCCGGATGGGCAACGGGCGGGTCCGTGACAGCCTCCCGGCCATCATCGAGAAGGTCGAGGGGACCGGCCACCGCGTCGTGTGGCAGTGCGATCCCATGCACGGCAACACGATCGAGTCCTCCACCGGCTTCAAGACCCGGCACTTCGACCGGGTCGTCGACGAGGTGATGGGCTTCTTCGAGGTGCACCGCGCGCTCGGCACTCATCCCGGCGGGATCCACGTGGAACTCACCGGTGAGAACGTCACCGAGTGCCTCGGCGGGGCGGAGGACATCAGCGACGACGACCTGTCCGGCCGGTACGAGACCGCATGCGATCCGCGGCTGAACACCGGTCAGTCACTAGAACTCGCGTTCCTCGTCGCGGAGATGCTGCGTGGATAGGCGCAGCTCCGCAGGCGTCGCCGCGCATGTGGCTGATCCGTTCCGGCGGCCGGCCGTCGACCTGCGGTCGGACACCGTAACGCGGCCGACCGCCGCGATGCGGCAGGCGATGGCCGACGCGGACGTCGGCGACGACGTCTACGCCGAGGACCCGACCGTCAACGCGCTGGAAGCCGAGGTCGCGGCCCTGTTCGGGCACGAGGCGGCGCTGTTCGTCCCGTCCGGGACGATGGGCAACCAGATCAGCCTGCGGCTGCTGGCCGAGCCCGGCCAGGAGATCCTCTGCGACAGCGACGCGCACATCGTCACCTACGAGATGGGTGCGGCGGCGGCGCTGTTCGGTCTCAGCACGCGCACGATCCCGGGCGGCCGAGGCCGGTTCGAGCTGGACGCCTACGTCCCGCAGGTGCGCCCACCGGACTGGCACACCGTGCGCACCGCCGTCATCGCGGTGGAGAACACGCACAACCGCGGCGGCGGCTCGATCCAGCCGTTCGACGAACTCAAGGCGCTCCGGGCGTACGCCGCCGAGGCGGGCCTGTCGGTGCACTGCGACGGTGCCCGGATCTGGAACGCGCACGTGGCCACCGACATCAGCCTGGCCGAGTACGGCGGCCTGTTCGACACCCTGTCGGTGTGCCCGTCCAAGGGCCTCGGGGCGCCTGTCGGGTCGCTGATCGTCTCGACCCGTGGGCGGATCGCCAGCGCACGTGTCCTGCGCAAGCGCCTCGGCGGCGGAATGCGCCAGGCCGGCGTCCTGGCCGCGGCCGGCCGGCATGCGCTGCACCACCACGTCGCGCGGCTCGCCGACGATCACGGCCGGGCGCGGCAGCTGGCTGAGGCGCTCGACGGCCACCTGAACGCAGGTCCGGAAACGAACATCGTCGTACTCGACGTCGCGGGCGAGGCGCACACGTTGGCCGCCGCCGCCCGGGACGAGGGTGTCCTGATCTCGGTGGTGAGCCCGACCCGGATCCGGCTCGTCACGCATCTCGACGTCGACGACGACAGCATCGACCGCGCGGTCGGCGTGCTGACGTCGCTGTTGGGCGGCGCCCCGGGTGGTGCGAACAGGGCGGCGAGGTGACCTGGGCTAGGGCGAGGGTTGCTCCACCAGCTGCGCGAGGTACAGCGGCTCACCGAGCGCGTCGATCAGCTCCAACTGCGTCTCGAGGTAGTCGATGTGGTGCTCCTCGTCGGCGAGGATGTCCTCGAAGATCCGGGCGGTCGTGACGTCGCCGACGCCGCGGCAGTAGTCCACCGCCGGGCGCAGCCGCTCGACCACCTCGAGCTCGATCTTCAGGTCGCAGTCGAACTGCTCCTTGACTGTCTGCCCGACGCGAAGGGACAGCAGCCGCTGGTAGTTGGGCAGTCCCTCGAGGAACAGGATGCGGTCGGTCAGCACCTCGGCGTGCCGCATCTCGTCGAGGGACTCCGCGCGGGTGTGCGCTGCAAGTCTGGTGTAGCCCCAGTTCTCCTGCATCTTGGCGTGCAGAAAGTACTGGTTGATCGCGGTCAGCTCGCTGGTCAGCTGCTCATTGAGCAACTCGATGGCGCGGTCATCACCCTGCATGGAGCCTCATTTCGGCTGGCGGTGCGATCAAGCCGACAGTGCTACGGCGCTGCCAACCAGGTGCCCCGCGTCTGCTGCGGTCAGCCGGTCACAGATCCGCAGCAGGCATCCGCCGCATCCGGTCCCGGCGCCGGTGACAGCGCCGACGTCGTCCTCCGTCGTGGCACCCGCGGCGATGGCTGCATCGATCTGCCGGTCGGTCACCGCGTGGCAGATGCAGACGTACATGCGGCTCTCCTCGAGGATGGCAAGGCGTCCCTAAGTTAGCTCAGCCTCACCTAACCTGACAAGAGGTACCGCAAGGGTCCGTCCGGTCAGCGCCGGGAACGCCTGAACCGCCGCGGCCAGCGCGGCCAGGCTCGCACCGGCGAGCGCTTGTGCTCCGTCCACCAGCGCCGCCTCCGGATGCGGGTGTACGTCGACGATCAGCCCATCGGCTCCCGCGGCCAGGCCCGCCCGCGCCAGGGGCAGCACCAGATCGCGGCGGCCGGCGGCATGTGAGGGGTCGACGATGATCGGCAGGTGGCTCATCGAGCGGATCATCGGGACGGCCGCCACGTCGAGGGTGTTGCGGGTCGCGGTCTCGTAGGTGCGGATGCCACGCTCGCAGAGCACGATGTCGAGGTTGCCCCGCTGCGCGATGTACTCGGCGGCCATCAGCCATTCCTCGTACGTCGCGGTCAGTCCGCGCTTGAGCAGGACCGGCCTGCCGGCGCTTCCCACCGCCTGCAAGAGCGTGAAGTTCTGCATGTTCCGGGCGCCGACCTGGAGCATCGCGGCGTGCTCGGCCACCAGGTCGACATCGGCGGCGTCGACCACCTCGGTGACCGCCGGCAGTCCCACCTCGGCGCTGACCTCGGCCAGGATCCGCAGCCCCTCGCGACCGAGACCCTGGAACGCGTACGGCGACGTACGCGGCTTGTAGGCGCCGCCGCGCAGCAGCGCCGCGCCGGCGTCGCGTGCCATCAAGGCGGCCGCGAGGGTCTGCTCGGGCGTCTCCACCGCGCAGGGTCCGGCGATGAGCGTCACCGTGTCGGGGCCGATGGGGACGCCGCCCACGGTGACCGTGGAGGTACCGACGTGGTGCTCGCGGCTGACCAGCTTGTACGGCGAGGTGATCCGGACGACCTCGGCGACGCCGGGCAGGTGGCCGAGGTCGATGCTCTCCAGCACCCGTTCGTCACCGACGACGCCGACGATGGTGCGGTTCACTCCGCGGGAGACGAACGCGGCGCCACCTGCCGCCTCGACGTGCGCCACCACCTCGACGACGTCGCTGTCGCCGCCCGCGGGCGCCATGACGATGACCATGAGGACGTCAGAAGGTGGCGAGCAACGAGACGGTGGACCCGCGCAGCGCCAGGTCCCCGCCGTTCGGATCCTGCAGCGTGACGGTCCCGTCGGAGCAGAGGAAGCAGGTGCTGTCGACGACGAAGCCTTCCGCCTCGAGTATTGCCGTCGCCTCGGACAGCGACAGGGTGTCGACGTCCGGCACCAGGACCAGGTCCGGCCCCTTGGACACGACGATCGTCACGGTCGTCCCGCGCGCCACCGGGTCGGCGTCTGGCGTCGGGTCCTGGCTGATGACCAATCCCTTGTCCACGACGTTGCTGAACTCCTCGACCACGTTCGGGTTGAGGCCGCCGCCGCGCAGCGCGTCAGCCGCCTGGACCCGCTCCAGCCTGACGACGTCGGGAACCTCGACGGGAGCCGGTCCCCGACTGACCACGATCGTCAGGGGGTCACCGCGGCGTAGTTCCGTCCCGGCGGGAGGCTCGAACCCGGCGACCGACCCGGCCGGCACGGACTCGTCGTACGCCTCGGTCTGCGTGACGTCGACCGGCGTACCGGCAAGGACGTCGAGCACGGCCTGGACCGGCCGGCCGAGCAGGTCCTGCCCCACGGTGAACCGCTCCGGCCCCTTGGAGACGGTGAGGACAACCTCGGTTCCCCGGACGACTCGGCTGCCGTCGGCGGGGTCGGTCGAGATCACCTGGCCGGCCGGCACCGTTTCGCTGAAGACGGTGTCGGTGAAGGTGACGTCGACGCCGGCGTCCTGGGCGGCGGTGACGGCGGCGTCCTCGGTCAGTGCGGCCAGCGCCGGCACCTCGGTGTAGCGACCGCTGCCGAACCACCAGCCGGCGCTTCCGGCGACGAGGCCGAGGGTGAGGACGACACCGAGCGCGATCAGGCCGGAGCGCCGTCGACGGCCGCGCGGGACGGGGACCGGCTGGGTGGCGCGTTTCATTCGGGCGGCCGGGGTCGCCGTCCCGCTGTGGTGCGGCGTCTGCCACAGCGTGTTCCGGGTGGCGCCGGCGCGGGACGGGGGCGCCGTCCGGACGCGTCGCGTCGGGACGGGTACGCGTTCCAGCCCGACGTCGGTGCGGGCGTCCCAGAGTTCGGCCAGGAACACGCCGGCGTCCAGCGGACGACCCGAGGGCTCCCGTCGGGTCGCCTCCACGGTGAGTTCGGACAGCCGCGGCGGAATCGTCGGGACGATCTCCGATGGCGACGGTACGTCGGAGTGCACATGCCGGTAGGCGATCGAGATCGCCGTCTCGCCGGAGTACGGCGGGCGACCGGTGAGCATCTCGTAGAGCACGATTCCGGCGGCGTAGACGTCGCTACGCGGGCTCGCAGCCCCGGTCTGGATCTGCTCCGGGGACAGATAGGCCACGGTGCCGATGAGGACATCGCCGCTGCGGCTCGCCGCACTCCCGGCCGCGACGGCGCGGGCCAGCCCGAAGTCGGCGACCTTGACGACACCGTCGTCGGAGATGAGCACGTTCTCCGGCTTGATGTCGCGGTGAACCAACCCGGTGCGGTGGGCCGCGGTGAGTCCGGCGAGAACCGGCTCCAGGACGGCAACGGCTTCGGCCGGTGTCAACCGGCCGCGTTCCACGAGCAGGTCGCGCAGGGTGTGGCCGTGCACGAGTTCCATGACGAGGAAGGCGTGCCCCTTGTCGGTTCCCTGGTCGAAGACCGACACCACGTTGATGTGTGACAGCCGGGCGGCGGCGCGCGCCTCCCGGCTGAAGCTGTCGACGAAGGCCGGGTTGCCCGCCAGGCTCGCAGACATCACCTTCACCGCGACCGTGCGCTCCAGTCGGAGGTCGGTACCGGCGTACACGGTGGACATCCCGCCGTCGGCGAGTCGATCGTCGACCCGGTACCGCCCGTCCAGCACGACGCCGAGCATCGCGTCGGTCAGCGTCGCGTCCACAACCGCCCAGTCTACGTTCGGCGGAGCGCCGTGGCCGGAACGCGACACCCCGACAATGATCAGCTGCGGAACGCCGTGATGACGGGGGCAAAGTCTGCTACCGCGCTCGCGGTTGCGAGGTCGGCCAGGCTGACGATCGCCGTGTGGACGCCGGCTTCGGCGAGCTCGCGGAACCGGCCGATGTGGTCGTCCACGGTTCCTGCGTTCACCGACTCCGCGAAGGCCTCGGGTGTCGTGCCCGGCGCTCTGGCCGCCTCGGTGCGGTCCCGAAGCGAGCTGCGATCGGGCGCGCACAGGACGGTCGACAGGTGCGTCACCTCGATGTCGTCGAGGGCGCGGCTTGCGGCTGCACAGTGCCGGGCCAGTACGCCGAGCTTGTGCCGCACGGTGTCCGGGCCGCCGAAGAGGTTGCAGGCATCGGCGTACTGCGCGACCAGCCGCAGGGTGCGGCGCTCGCCCTGGCCGCCGACCAGTATGGGTATCCGTGCTTGGACCGGCCGTGGGTAGCAGATCGCCTCGGGGATGCGGACCCGGTGTCCCTCGAATGGCGGCGATCCGGGTCCCCACATCAGCGGGAGCAGCCGCAGGGCGTCCTCGAGCAGGTCGAGTCGGTCCCGGCGAGTCGGGAAGTCCCAGCCGTACACGCGGTGCTCGCGCTCGAACCACGCGGCGCCGAGGCCGCAGACGACCCGGCCGCCGGACAGCACATCAAGGGTCGCGACGATCTTGGCCAGGTGCGCGGGGTTCCGGTAGGTCACGCCGGTCACGAGCGCGCCGAGCCGGCAGGTCTTCGTCACGGCGGCGAGAAACCCCAGAGTGGTGTAGCTGTCCAGCATCGGATCCCACTCCCTGCCGACCTGCGGGATCTGCAGCATGTGGTCCATCACCCAGAGGCTGCTGAACCCGGCCTCCTCGGCGTCGACGGCGAGCGCGGCCAGGCCATCGCGCAGGTCGCCGGCCCAGGTGAAGCTGGGCACCTGCAGTCCGAACCGCAGGGACATCGGGTGGTCCTCCTGTCGGCTAGCGGCAGCCGGTGCGGCGAGCATCACGGCGGGCACGACGACGACGGGGCCGGCGTCGTGGACTGCGTCGAATCCCTCTCCCGCCAGCGCGGCCCTGGTGTTGCCATGGGCGCGGATCTGCTCGGCCAGCACCTTGGCCGGAACCGGCCGGTCGCGCGCCCGGTTGCGTTCGCGACACAGCGCGGCCGGTGTGTCGAAGAGCACGGCGTGACAGGGCATCCCGTGTTGCCGCGCGAGCGTCAGGTACGCCGCACGGCGGGCCACGTCCAGCCCCAAGGTGTCGACCACGGTGAGCAGCCGGCGGCTCACCCGGCGTTGCAGAACCAGGTCGAGCACATCGAAGGCATCCTTGCCGGCCCTTTGGTCGTGCGGTCCCTCACCCACGAGGGCGCGCAGCCGATCGGAGGAGACGACCTGCTCCGGACGGAACTGCGACTCCGCCCAGGTCGACTTGCCCGATCCGGACGGCCCGACCAGCACCACCAGGCACGCGGTCGGCAACCGGATCGTCACGCCGGAAGGGTAGGGCCGCTGCACCGAGCGCTCATAGATTGGCAGCGTGTTCGACACGAGTGCCTGGCCGGGGCTGACACTGCTCGAGCGTCTGGCCGGCGGCGCTCGCAGCGACGTCTTCCACGCTCGCCGCGGTCGCGAGGATCTCGTCGTACGGCGTTCCGGCCGGCCAACGGACGCCCTGGACTGGGAGCTCGACCTCCTCGGCTTCCTCGACGGGAACGGCATCCGGGTCCCGGCCGTCGTCCCGGCCGGGGACGGGCAGCGGCACGTGAACGGGGTGCTGGTGCAGCGCTGGCTGCCGGGCGGGCCGCCCAGGACAGCGGCGGACTGGGCGGCCGTGGTCGCCACTGTGCAGCAAGTCCATGCGTTGACACGGGGCTGGCCGCAGCGTCCCGGCTTCGCGTCCAGCCGGCAGCTTGTGGATCAGGACCGCGGTGGCGATGTCGACCTGAGCGCGATGCCTGCCGACGCGGCAACGTTGGTCCGGCGTGCCTGGGAGCCAGCGATGGTCGGTGCCGAGTGCGCGATCCACGGCGACGTGGGCGGCAACAACCTCCTCGTGCTCGAGGGCCGCGCGGCGCTGCTGGACTGGGACGAGGCGCGGGTCGACGTCCCCTGGTTCGACTTCGCGCACCTCCCTGCTCAGGTCACGGTATCGACTCCGGTCCATCGGACGGACCTGACGACCGCGGGTGTTGCCTGGGAGGCGGCCACGTGTTGGATCGCCGAACCGCAGTACGCCGCGCGCCGGCTGGCCGAACTGCAGCGACGGCTAGGGACCGGATAGCCGCACTTGTGGGTCCGCTGTTGCGCTACGCCCGGACGACGAGGTCGGCCGGGACGTCGTGGACGTCGCTCACGCCGCACAGCGCCATTGTCAGCTCCAGGGCGGCGGCGAGTTCGGTGAGGACGTCGCGAACGCCGTCCGCGCCGCCGGCGGCCAGTCCCCAGATCGTCGGCCGCCCCACGAACACGGCCCGGGCCCCCAGTGCGAGCGCGGTGAGTACGTCGGAACCTCGGCGTACGCCGCCGTCGGCGTATACCTCCACGTCCGGACCCACCGCGTCCACGATCTCCGGCAGCGCGATCGCCGAGGCGATCGCCGGGTCGACCTGCCGGCCGCCGTGGGTGGAGACCCAGACGGCCGAGGCGCCGGCGTCCAGGCAGCGCTGCGCGTCGTCACCGCGGAGCACTCCCTTGACGACGAGCGGCATCGACGTCAGGGCCGCGAACCGAGTGACGTCCTCGAAGGTCCACGTCGCGGTGGCGATCGTTCCGAGCGCCTGGTTCAGCCCCCGCTCGCCGTACGCCTGCTTCGGCGGGTGGTTGGCCATCTCGATGCCCTGGGGAAGCTGGAACTCGTTGACCAGATCGCGCAGCCGGCGGCCGAGAAACGGGAGGTCCACGGTCATCACCAACGCCCGGTAGCCGGCCTCGGCGGCCTGCCGGACCAGGTCGTCGGTGTACTCCGGATCCTTGACCCGATACAGCTGGAACCACTTCGGGCCGGCCGAGGCGGTCGCCACCTCCGCCAGCGAGACCGTGGCCGTCGTCGACACCGTCATCAGCGTCCCCGCGGCTGCCGCGCCTCGGGCGGTCCCCGCTTCACCGTCGGGGTGAGCCATCCGTTGCAGCGCCCAGGGCGCGACGCCGATCGGCATGGACACCGGCGTACCCAACAGGGTCGTGGTCATCGAGACAGCGGACACGTCACGGAGCATCCGCGGCCGCAGCCGCCAGCGCTGCCAGGAAGTCACGCTCTCGCCGAGGGTCACCTCGGCCTCGGTGCCGCCGGCGTAGTAGTCGTACACCCCACGGGGCAGCCGCGCTCGGGCCTGGTCGTGGACAGCATCGAGTTCCATCTGTGAAACCCTAGGGCGGCCCAGGATCGCAGTGCATGAAAGGCTCTGTCGCTGTGATGGACGACATCTGCTGGCTGTCCGTCCCTGAGGTGGCGCAGCGGCTCGGCGTCCAGGTGACGCGGGTGCACCAGCTACGGCGGGAACGACAGCTCGTCGGCTTGCGCGGCGAGGACGGGTTGCGGATCCCGGCCGATTTCCTGGACGGTACGGCGATCGTCAAGCACTTGCCCGGCGTACTGACGCTGCTGGTTGATGGCGGGTTCAGCGACGAGGAAGCGGTCCGCTGGCTGTTCACCGCCGAGGAATCGCTGCCTGGTACGCCGATCCAGGCGTTGCGGGACAACCGCGGAACCGAGGTCAAGCGCCGGGCGCAGGCCAGCGCGCTGTGACCGATCCGTCGGGCTGAGCATCCGTGCGTTTCACCTACCTGGCCGTCCTGGCCGGCTGCCTGCTCGGGACGCTGCCGCTGGAGTTGTTCCTGCAGGCGCGCGTGTACCACCGGTGGCGGCGATGGCTGCTCGCGCTCTGCCCGGGCTTCATCCTCTTCCTCGCGTGGGATGTCTATGCGATCGCCCGCGGGCACTGGTTCTTCGATCCGGCCCAGACCATCGGTGTCATGTTGCCGGGCGGCATCCCCGTGGAGGAGGTGCTGTTCTTCGTCGTGATCCCGACATGCGCACTGCTCGCCTTCGAGGCCGTTCGGCGGACGACGGGCTGGCCGGCGGGCGACGAATGAGTTACACGATTCTGTCGCTGGTCGGGGTGGGCGCCGTCCTGATCCTCGACCTCGTCGTGCTGCGCACCCGGCTGGTGCGGCGACGGCTGTTCTGGACGGCGTACGCGATTGTCGCGTTCTTCCAGCTCCTGACCAACGGGATCCTCACCGGCCTGCGGGTGGTCAGCTACAACGCCGCGGAGATCCTCGGGCCGCGGATTGCGTTCGCTCCGGTGGAGGACCTGCTGTTCGGGTTCGCGCTGATCCTGCTCACGCTGTCGGTCTGGGTCTGGCTCGGCTGCATTCGGCCACCCGATGCAAGCCCGCCTCAGCGCTGAGTCATGTTCGGTCGCGCGCTGAACGCCGGTCTCCTGGTGCTCGTAAGCACCGTTGCGTCGGCAACAAGCTCGGCGATCGCACGCGCCGCCGAGGGCGGTTGGCGCGACAGACGGGAGCAATTCAAGCGACACAAGGCAGTTCTGGGCTTGGGGGATGCGCGACTATGAGTGCTTCTCCGAGGAGAGCCGCATCGCCGACCTGGTGCTCGACCCCGAGGCATTCCCCACTGCGGTGCGACTGCAACGGGAGCAGCGCCTTGGCCGGTCTATGACATCGACTCTCCTGCGGACCCGCGTTTCGCGGACTACGTCAACAACCGCAATTTCGACGGCGATCCGGAGGCCGGGACGGCGGGAGATCTGGGCCCCCGAGGGAGTCACGTTCATCCGCGCCGCAGACAGTCCCATCCGACTGCCGTTGCTGGCCGTCGCCAACGAAGTCAGCGGTACGACGACGATCTACAAGGTCGTGCCCGTGCTACGTCGCTAGCCCAATCTCGCCGGTTTGAGCCGCCCACGGGCCAGCATGGCTCGGGCCAGGCCGGGTCCGGCCACGGCCAGTCGGTGGCTGCGGCTGACCTGCGCGCGCCCCGTGAAGACGTCAAAGTCGGCCCTTTCGATCTCGACCAGAATTCGCTTGTAGAGCCGCAGTGCGGTACCGACGCAGTCCCGGCTGGTCGGGTGCAAGAGGCTGATACCCGGCTCGGCTCGGCGATACAGGGCGCGAGTGCGGTCGATCTGGAAGGCCATCAGCCGGCGGAAGGGTCCGTCGACGACGCCCGCTTCCAGGCCGCTGATCGTGACGCCATGGGCGGCCAGGTCCTCCTCCGGCAGGTAGACCCGGCCGCGACGGAGATCGTCGCCGACGTCACGCAGGAAGTTCGTGAGCTGGAAGGCCTGCCCGAGCGCCACGGCGTGGGGGGCGGCCTCGTCGGTCGGCACGAGCGGCTCGAGCAGCGGGAGCATCTGCAGCCCGATAACGGCCGCGGACCCCCACATGTACCGCTCCAGGTCGGTGTACGTCGGATATCGGGTCCGAGTCAGGTCCATCCGCATGGACAGCAGGAAGTCCTCGATGAGCCGGAGCGGGATGTCCCACAGCCGCAGTGTGTCGACGACGGCGCGGCCGACCGGATCCGTGGAACTGCCGGCCCGCAGTTCGGCGAGCAACCTGCGGCTCCAGGTGTCGAACCGCGCGGTCCGGTCGCCCGGGCGGTCGTCATCGACGATCTCGTCGGCGTACCGAGCCAGCGCGTAGAGCGCGTGCACGGCCGGTCGCTTGTGCGGCGGGAGCAACATGGACGCGAGGTAGTACGTCCGGCCGTGCCGGGCGTTGAGCCGCCGGCACGTCTCGTACGACGCCGTCAGCGCCGGATCTACCGCCACGCGCGGGATCGGTATGACCGGTCCGGGCCGGTGATGCGCTCGGCGGCGAGCCGGCCGGAGATCAGGACCATCGGCACGCCCACCCCCGGCTGCGTGGCAGAGCCGGCGAAGACGACGTTGTCGAGACCTCGGGCGAGGTTCGACGGGCGGAACGGGCCGGTCTGGGACAGGGTGTGCGCGAGGGAGAACGGTGCGCCTGCCGCAAGTCCCATGTCCTCCCAGTCTCGGGGCGTCACCACACGTTCAACCTCGACTGCGTCTCCGAAACCGACGTAGCCTCGACTGTCCATTGTGGACATCAACTCGTCGCGGTAGCGCGGGCCGATCACGGCCCAGTCGATGTCCCAACCGGTGTGTGGCGCCGGGACCAAGACGGTGTAGAGCTGCCGCCCCGGCGGCGCCAACGAAGAGTCGCCCAGGCTCGGATTGCTGACGAAGAAGCTTGGATCTCGCATCAGCCGCCCACTGTCGATGAGGTCGGAGAAGATGCAGCGCCACGATTGTCCGAAGTGGATGTTGTGATGCGCGATCTGCGAGTACGTCGCTCCCGAACCCACCTGGATCAGCACGCAGGAGGGGGAGTACCGCAGCCACCGCAACCGAGCCGGCCGACGACCCAGAAGGGTGGGCCAGGCTACCGGCAGGTCCACGGTCAGCACGACCGCGTCGGCCTCGACCGGTTCCCCGTCCGCGGTGATCACGCCGGTCGCGCGGTTTCCCTGAACGACGACGCCTTTTGCTTCTCGGCCGTATTGGATGTCGACGCCGTGCTTGGCTGCCGCACCTGCCAACGCCGTTGGCACTGCGTGCATGCCACCCACAGGGACGAACACCCCCGCGACCGAGTCCATGTAGGCGATCACGGCATACAACCCGAGTGCGTCGTACGGTGACAGTCCGGCGTACATAGCCTGGAAGGAGAACAGCCGTCGTAGCCGAGGATCCTCGAGGTATTGACCGACTTTCGGCGCCAGCCGGCGCAGACCGCCGAGCGCCACCACGCGGGCCAGAGCGGGCACGGACAGCGAGAGTGGCGAATCAAGGTTGCGGTCGATGAAGTGACGCATCTCCAGCTGGTAGAGCCGCGACACGAACTCGACGAATCGCCGATAGCCCGCCGCCTCCGCTGTGCCCGCGACCCGCTCGACCTCCCTGGCCATCTCCTCGACGTCGGCATGAACGTCCACAGTGGATCCGTCGGGAAAGAATCCTCGGTACGCCGGCCGCACCGACCGCAGCTCGAGCCAGTCGCACATCCGTTCACCGACGCAGTCCAGCGCGTCCTCGATGAGCTCGGGCATCGTCAGGACGGTGGGGCCCGTGTCGAACTCGAACCCTTCCAACGACACCCGGCCGGCCCGTCCGCCCGGGATACTTTCCCGTTCGAGCAGGGTCACCTGCCGACCGGCTCCGGCCAACCGCAGCGCCGCCGACAACCCGGCCAGGCCGGCGCCGACGACGACTACGTGATCCGTCGGACCGGTCACCGTGCGCATGTCCGCACCCTAGGCCGGACTCAGGCTGGCTGGTTCGGATCGAGCGCAGCGAGGTCGGTGCTTGGGTTGTGATCGGCAACCCCAAGCAGTGGGCCTACTTCGACGATTTACGCAAACTTAGGCTGGGTCGTGGAGACGTTCGTGCTCACAGCTGGTCCTTGGTCCCGAGCTATCGAGTCGACCTCATCGAGCCCCGGGGATCTAATCCTGCTGTGGCTGGTTTCCTTCGGGAAGTCGGGCGTCTACGAGCTGGGGACGGATGAGTGACCTCGTGCCCGAAGCTGAGAACGTCATCGATCCGACCAACCTGCTGGACGAGTCCAAGCGGCACCAGCTCTACCGGTTCGTGGGATTCGAAGCCTGATTCTGCAAGACCACCTTCCAGCCGGGCGCCTGCGAGCCGAGCCCGCTCTGGCCGGCTGCGAGCGATTCAGGGCGCCTCAGGTGGCGAGCCCCTCGTTTCTCACTGTGCCCGAGACATTGGCACTTGCGGCACACGTCCCCAAGCCGCAATTGAAGCTTGCCGGCTGGGCCAAGCAGCTGAAGCCCTGGAAGCGCGGTGCTGTGGATTAGGCGCTGCCGATCGCTGCCTGGTGCAAGCGGATGCGATACGCCGCCGCGATCTCAGCTCGGACCGCAACCGGCTCCGCAATCAGCCGCCGGTAGCTGTATCGCAGGATCAGCCAGCCGCAGGTGGCGAGCCAGGCGTCGCGACGCAGTCGCGCTCCCGTTGCGCCCGGCCGGTGTGCGCGGCCGCCCCGTCCAGCTCGACCCCAAGAAGGACATCGGGCCATCCCACGTCTAGATGCGCCACCCGCGCCTCCGCGGCCACTCTGATCTGGTGCTGCGGTAGGGGAATTCCGGGGATGACAAAGACGCGCTGCAGACCCCAGATCTCCAGCTCGCTGTGACAACCGTGCTCGAGAAGGCGCAACAGGTGTCTCAGTTCGCTTGCCGCGTGAATGTTCGGGCGGGCCGCCAGAGCAGCGCCAACGCGGGCCGGAGTGGTGAGGCGGTTGCGGATGGCGTCGATGACGGGGCCGCGACGCCTTATCGGTCGAAGGCTGGTCCAGGCATCGACGAGGGATCTTTCAAGGTTGACGACCGGCAAGCCGTCCCGGCTCACCGTGCGCGGCATCCGGAGAACCCGGTGGCGACGATGCCCTCGCGGGGGGATACGCGATGCGCGACTTCAATGGTCACGTGCCGCGGCTCATCGTCGGTGAGGGTGTGCAGTTGCCAGCTGGACAGCGCCGTCTGATGGCTGAGCGCGCCGCTGGTCGTGCGGACGACTGCGCTCGTGCTCGCCGCCAGGTGTCCGTTGCCGGCCGCCGCGTAGATGCGGGGATGCAGTCGAATCAGCTCTCCCCGCGCGATCGCGCGCCGCACCGAGCGCTCGGGAACTGCCCGGAGGAGTTCATCGATGGCAGCCAGCCCCCCACCTTCGGCCAGCACCGCCGTGATGTCCGCTCTCACGAGGGTCGATTTTGACCGCCCTGAGGTCTCCGCTGCGCACCTACCGCCCGCCTGTGGACGCGTTCCCGCGCTGTGGACAACGTGAATGGCATGGTTCGGTGCAGTGCCGGGGGCTCCGCCTGGCGAGCTGCACCGAAACGTGCCACGGAGCGTCGTAATGTGGCCCTTCTCGGTGCAGCGCTTGTCATGAACCACACGGCGTTGCACCGGAACGTGCCATGTGCCGCTCAGGCGCGGCGGACCGTCGACATCTCGGCCAGCTCGGCCAGCATGGCAGCCGCCTCGGGCTCGACGTGACCCACTTCGAGCGCGGACACCCCCTGCTCGAGCCGTTCGGCGATCAGCGTCTCCACCCGGCGCCGCGCGCCGCTGGTCTCGATCGCCTCCCGCAACGCCGCGACACCGGCGGCGTCCAGCAGCGGGTCACCGAGCAGCCGTTCCACCAGCGCCACGTCGGCCGCGCCGCCGTACTCAAGGGTCAGCGCGATGAGTGCGGTGCGCTTGCCTTCCCGCAGATCGTCGCCGGCTGGCTTGCCGGTGACACCCGGGTCGCCGTAGACCCCGAGCAGGTCGTCCCGTAGCTGGAACGCCTCACCGACCGGTATGCCGTACTCGGAGTAGCAGTCCAGCAGCGCCACCGAGCACCCGTGCAGGAGCCCGCCGACGTGCAGCGGCCGTTCGACGGTGTACTTGGCACTCTTGTAGCGCGCCACCCGCAACGCTCGGGTCGCGCTGACCGACGGTTGCACCTGCGCGAGGACATCCAGGAACTGGCCGGCCATCACCTCGGTGCGCATGGCGTCGTACGCCGGCCGAGCCCGTTCGACGGCCTGGAACGGGAGCCCGGAGGCGGCGAGCATCTCGTCGGCCCACACGAGTGTCAGGTCACCGATCAGGATGGCCGCGGCACGACCGAAGCCGGTCGGGGACCCGGCCAACGCCGACGACCGGTGTAGATCCGCGAACTGCTCGTGCACTGACGCCGTCCCACGCCGGGTGGCCGAGCCGTCCATCACGTCGTCGTGTATGAGGGCGCAGGCATGCACGAGTTCCAGCGCCGCTAGCGCTCTGACGACGGCGGCGTCCGACGTGGCCGTCCCCCCGGCCCCACGCCAGCCCCAGTATCCGAACGCCGGGCGCAGCCGCTTCCCCCCGTTCAGCACGAAGCTCCGGATCGTGGTCGCCACCGGGTCGAGCTCCGCGGAGATCTCCGCGAGTTCCGCGGCACGCTCGGCCAGGAACGCTGCCAACTCCGCGGCGATCCGCTCCCGCAGGCCGTCGCGGTCCAGCAGCGATGAACTCACCTGCTCAGTATCTCCACCGGCCGGTCGTCATCCGACACCGGAGGCGTACGCACTAGCCTGGTTGCATGTCTCGGACCATCGCTGAGCGGCTGCGCAGCGCCGATCCGAGCTTCTCGTTCGAGTTCTTTCCGCCCAAGGATGCCGCAGCGGAACGCCAGCTGTGGCAGGCCCTCCGGGAGCTGGAGCGGTTGCGGCCGTCCTTTGTCTCGGTCACCTACGGCGCCGGCGGGTCGACCCGCGAGGGAACCGTACGGGTGACCGAGCGGATAGCGACCGACACCACGATGTTGCCGATGGCGCACCTGACGGCGGTCAACCACTCGCAACGCGAGTTGCGGCATGTCCTCGGTAGATTCGCCGCGGCCGGCGTACGGAACATCCTGACCATCCGGGGCGACCCGCCGGGCAACCCAGAGGCCGAGTGGGTCAGGCACCCAGAAGGCTTGGCGTACGCCGAGGATCTGGTCCGCCTGACCAAGGCCTCCGGAGACTTCTGCGTCGGCGTCGCCGCTTTCCCCTACAAGCATCCGCGGTCGCCGGACCTCGCCGCCGACGCGCACTATCTTGTCCGCAAGATTCGGGCCGGCGCTGATTTCGCCATCACCCAGATGTTCTTCGTCGTCGAGGACTACCTGCGGTTGCGTGAGCGCGTGTCGGCGCTGGGCTGCGGTGTCCCGATGATCCCGGGCATCATGCCGGTCACGACGATCGGGACGATCGAGCGGTCGGCGCAACTGTCGGGCGCTGCATTCCCGGACCGGCTCAGGTCCCGGTTCGAGGCGGTGGCTGATGATCCCGCAGCAGTCCGTGCAATTGGCATCGAGCAGGCCAGCGAGCTGTGCCAGCGCCTGCTGGACGAGGGCGCACCGGGGATCCACTTCATCACCATGAACAGGTCGACCGCGACACGGGAGATCTGGTTCAACGTGCAAGCGAGGGTCAGTGTCTGAGGCAATCACCGTTCAGGGCGTCGGACGGGTCGAGGTCCGGCCCGACGTCGCCATCCTTGAACTCGGGACCGAGGCCAGAGCCGAGTCCGTCGAGCAGGCGCTGTCCGCGGCGTCGCAGGCGCTGACCACGATGGTGGCCGCCCTGCACGCGAACGGAGCGACCGAGACGGATCTGCGCACTGAGGGCCCCTCGACGTACACCATGACCGACGACGTCGGGCGGGTGAACTCCTACGTCTGCTCGTTCCGGCTGACGGCCCGGGTCACCGATCCGGCGCGGGCCGGCCTGCTGCTCGCCGACTGTGTGGCGCAGGCAGGTGACGGGGCGCGCGTCCACGGGGTCAACTACACGCTGCAAGACCGCGCCGACCATCAACGACAGGCCCGCGTTCTCGCCGTCGCCGACGCGCGCGCTCGCGCCGAGCAGCTAGCCGAGCTGGTCGGCCGTCCACTCGGGCGGGCGACGAATGTCGTCGAGTCGAACTCTCCTGGCGGCCCGATCCGGCCGATGCGCGCCATGTCGCTTGCCGCCGATTCGGTCGAACTCGAATCCGGGGTCGAGCAGGTGACCGTCGGCATCGAGGTGACCTGGGTCTTCGCCGACTGAGCGTTGTGGCGTTCACGCCACAACGCGTTCAGCGGATAGCTGCGACCGCCTCTACCTCGACCAGCTGGTCGCGGTAGCCCAGCGCCGCGACTCCAAGCAGGGTGCTGGGAGCGTCGTGATCTGCGAACGCAGCGCTGATCACCTCCCAGGCGGCCAACAGGTCTTCCTGTCGGTGGCTGGCGACATACACGGTCGTCTTCACCACGTCGGTCAAGCCGGCGCCGGCGGCCCGCAGCGCCGTCACGAGATTAGCGATGGCCTGTTCGGCCTGGCCCGCAACATCGCCGACCGCCACAATCGCGCCGCTCTCGTCGAGCGGGCACGCGCCAGCGGTGAAGACGAGTCGGGAGACGTCCGCAGCCACGGCAGCGTAGGCGTACGGCGCTCGCTCGGTGAGCTCGGCACACCGGATAAGACTCACGTGACCTGGTGTCATCACGGCAGTCTTACAGCGCGACGAACACTGCCGAGAGGGGCGCCCGTGCCCACGGGCCTAGCCTCTTCGTGCCTGCCATTCCAGTTCAGCCAGGCGTCGCTCGAGGCCCTGGAGTCGCGCTTCAAGGTGGGGTGGTGGATGCGGATCGCTGTGAGCGGCGCGCTGTACATGGTCACTGGCCAGATCCGCCAGGCCCTCCGCGATTCCGGCCATGAGTTCGGACGCCTCATCCGGTACCAGGCGCACGGTGCCCACGCACTCGTCGGCCTTCCACGTGCTGAGGATGAGAAAGCCCGCCTGCGCATGCGCCGAGACCCGGACCGCACGACCCTCGCCGCGCAGATCCATGGCCCACCGTCCGTACGGGTGCAATGGCAGCGGATCCATCCCGTCAGGGTGTGGTCTGCCCGAGGACAAGTCAATGGCCGGGCTGACGTTCAGACCTCGCGAGCCCGCACAGCGAAGAGCACGTATCCGTAGGACAGCCCCAGTACGTCGGGGTGCCCTGAGAGCCACGGCGTGACCACCTCGTCGGGAAACTCCATCCGGAGCACAGCCTCGAAGTCCCCGCGCCGGTCGAACTGCCAGCGGCTCATCACCTCGACACGACGCGCTGCGTGGGCCTCCCACCAGGCGTCCGTGGCGTCCGCTCGGCCCAGTGCGGCAGCCCAGGGGCTCGCGGCCAGCAGATCCGCGAACTGACCATGCCGCTGGTCGTTGTCCACCACGACGAGCGCACCCCCCGGCCGCAGTACCCGCATCACCTCCGCGAGGCCGGCGTCGCAGCCGGGAGGGAAGAAGTAGGCGAACCGAGCGTGGACCACGTCCACGCTGGCATCGGCAAGTGGAATGTGCTCGGCGGATCCCGGCAGGACCCGAACCTCCGGGCAGCGGTCAGCCGCGAGTGGCAGCAGAGTCGGGTCTGGCTCGACACCGATCACCACAGCAGCCTCAGCGGCATAGCCGGGCAGCCAATAGCCGCTGCCGCAGCCGAGGTCGAGCAGGGTCTGACCTGCCCAAGGGGCGAGCTCACGCATGGCGGCCAGAACAAGTCCACTGCGGTCGAAGGCCTGATTCTCCAGTTCGTACAGCTCCGGGTCCTGGGCCTGGTTCGGCGAGCGGGCGAAGTCTGAGAAGTCCCGGACAGCGCTACGGTGGCCCGGTTGAAACCCCTCGTACGCCGAAAATGAGAAAACTGTCATCTTCCCCTCACTGCCCTCTCATCTCGCCGCGGCTGAATAGCAGGTATGACTCTGCGCCGTGTCGCGCCCTTCGTGGCCGCACTCGCCCTGATCGCACCGGTTGTGACGCCTGCGGCGACCGCGGCTGCCGACACCCGAATGGTGTCGGTGATCGTCAGCGAAGTGGTGGCTGAGACGTCGCTCGCGGAGGACGCCGTGCGTGGGGTCGGTGGGCGGGTGGGCCGGCTGTTGGCGCTCGTCGACGGATTCGCCGCCAGCGTCCCGGCAGCCGCCATGTCACGTTTGCACGCCACGCCGGCCATCGCCGAGGTGTGGCGCGACGAGTCGGTGCGGATGAGCGACTACGACGCCAACCTCGAGCAGTACGACCCGCTGCCGCCGAACCGGGTGTGGCGCCAGGCCATCGGGCTGACCTCGATGCCCCCGACGACCAACGGCGCCGGCGTGACCGTAGCCGTCCTCGACACCGGTGTCACTCGCCACACCGATCTGAACAACCGCGTGCGCGCGCGGGTCGACCTGACCCCGGACGGCGGCGGCTACGACACCTTCGGGCACGGCACGCACATGACCGGACTCGTGGCCGGCTCCGGTCAGAGTTCCGGCGGGCAGTGGGCCGGCGTCGCGACAGCGGCGGGCATCGTGTCGGTTCGGGTCGGTGAATGGAACGGCGCGACCGACATCTCCGAGGTCTTGGCCGCGCTGGAGTGGATCCACAACAACGCAGCGCGCCACGGGATCAGAGTCCTCAACCTGTCCCTCGGCACCGACTCCACCCAGAAGCACCAGCTGGACCCGCTGAACCACGCGGTCCAGCGACTGTGGCAAGCCGGGATCCTGGTCGTCGTCGCGGCCGGCAACCGAGGCCCTGGCGGGCAGAACATCGACAAACCCGGCGACGACCCGTTTGTTGTCACAGTGGGCGCCGCGGACACGAACGGCACGGTGAGCACGACCGACGACGTACTGGCCGAGTTCTCCAGTCATGGGCCGACGGGGGAGAACGTCGCCAAGCCCGACCTCGTCGCACCCGGCATCAGCATCGTGTCTCAACGGGCCCCTGGGAGCACGCTGGATCAGATGCGTCCGACAGCCCGGGTCGGCACCCAATACTTCAAGGGGCACGGCACATCCCAGGCCACGGCGATCGTCTCCGGAACCGCGGCACTGATGTTCCAGGCCGCTCCGGCCATGACGCCGGACGAGGCAAAGGCGGCTCTTGTCGGTACGACGTCGCCCGGCCTCGATGGCCAGCCCGGCGCGGGGGCCGGGTTGGTCAACGCGGCCGAGGCGGTGGATGCGGCACGCACCCGCGCCTACCAGCACGACCCGGCCAATGTGGGTCTGGAACGCTCTTCCGGCAACGGGTCGATCGACTCCACCCGGGGAGGATCCAAGCCGTACACCGATCTCAACGGCGACGGCGTTCCGGAGCAGGTCTCCGGAGACATCGACGCGCTCGGCAACGTCTTCGACAGTGGTGCCTGGGCCGCCCGTCCCTGGAACGCGAGCACGTACCGCAGCTCGCCGTGGGCCCCGCTGACGCATGTCTCACCCGGCTGGCGGACGACGCCATGGAGCCCCGACGCCTGGCCCGGTCTGGGCTGGGACGAGGAGAGCTGGGCGGCTCAATCGTGGCAAGAGGCCGGCCTGAATCCCGGTAACTGGACGGCGCAGTCGTGGCGCAGCGAGTCGTGGAACTGACCGGTTGACAGAACACGTCGAACTGGCGGAGGACCACGATGGCGCCATGAGCCAGGCAGCAGGGTGGCCCACCCGGGCGAAGATCCTCATCGCGGCCGTGATCCTCGGTGGGGCGGCGGCCGTCGTTGCCCGGGTGCCGCAGATCGCACAGTGGACTCCCAACGAGGTGGCGCTGTGCGGTCTGCTCATTGCGGCGGTTGCGGTCGGCGAGCTGTTCCAGATGGAACTGCCCTACCGCAACGAGAAGGTCACGTTCTCCGTCAGTGACGCGATCTGGACGGCTGGACTATTCCTGCTTCCACCCAGTGTGCTCGCCATCGGGTTGGTGCTCGGTGTCCTCGCTGGACAGCTCGTGCAACCCTGGGCGCTGGTCAAGGTGGCGTTCAACGCCGGTCAGTTTCTGATTGGCATCAACGTTGCCGTGTTGCTGTTCAGCGCAGTGGGATCGCCGCCGGTGACCGAGCCGGCTGGCTGGTTGGCCGCAGCGATCGCGATGGCCGGCTTCCAGGTGGTGAACACGGTCTTGATGGCTGGGGTGATCTCCTCGATTGAACGCGAGCCGTTCCGGTCGGTCGCCCTCGTCCAGACCCGCGTCCTGCACTGGGTTGGCAATCTCGCCATTGGCGTCCTCGGCGCCCTGTTGTGGGTCACCGATCCGGTCGCGACACCCCTACTCGTCGTCCCGTTGGGAATCTCGTTCCTGGCCTACCGCGGCTGGCTGCGCAGCATTGAGGAGCGCGATGCGATGCAGGCGATGGCCCGGGAGGCAGACGACCTCTCCCGCACCGGTGTAGCAACGGCGAGGCTGCATCTTCCGCCCGGCCAGGAGGACGCCCGCGCGCTTGCCACGACGCTGAACATGATGCTGGACCGCCTCGACGCGGCGTTTCAGCGAGAGCGGCTGTTCATCCGGGAAACCTCACACGAGCTGCGCACGCCGATCACCATCTGTTGCGGCCATCTTGAGCTGCTGCATCCGACTCCGACCGCGGCTGAGCTGGCGGAGACCGTAGATGTCGTCGTTGACGAACTCGCCCGGATGGCCCGCATCGTCGACGACATGAACACCCTTGCCCGGATGGAGGATCCAGCGTCGTTGCGAACCGAAGAGATCGACATCGACGTGTTCCTCGCAGACGTCTCGACCAAGGCGGCGACGTTGACCGACGGCCGCCTTCAGATCACCTCGGGGCCAGCGGCCGGCCGACTCACCGGCGACCCGCAGCGGCTGACGCAGGCGCTCATCAACCTGCTCAAGAACGCCGTCCAGCACACACCGTGCGACACCAAGATCGAACTGCGAGCGCTGACCGCCGACGACCGGTGGCGGTTCGAGGTGACCGACCACGGCGACGGCGTACCGCCGGTCGAGGAGGAGTCGGTGTTCCTGCCGTTCTGCACAGGCAGCTCGCATACGCCTGGCAGCGGTCTGGGACTGGCGATAGTGTCCGGCATCGCTCGTGCGCACCGTGGCCTTGCCGGCTTGGACAACCGGCCCGGCTCGGGTGCCACATTCTGGTTGGAGGTGCCGCGGTGAACGTACTCGTGGTCGAGGACGAGGAGCGCATCGCGGCTTTTCTGGCAAAGGGTCTGCGCGGGCGCAGTCATACAGTCGACGTGGTCGGCATCGGCGCGGAGGCTTTGCGGGTGCTGCTGACCGCCTACCCCGGACACGACGTCTTGGTGCTCGACCTGGGGTTGCCGGACATCGACGGGCTCGAAGTCCTACGCCGCGCTCGTGAGCAAGGCGTTCAGGTGCCGGTCATCGTGGTGACGGCAAGCACCGGCGGCGACGATCGCGCCCAGGCACGGGCCCTCGGCGTGGACGACTACCTGGTCAAGC
>JACCTY010000001.1 GCA_013812145.1 Geodermatophilaceae bacterium
CCATCAAGGCGCGGACGCGGAGCACCTGGAGCAGCATCGGGGCGAGCTGACCGGCTACTGCTACCGGATGCTCGGGTCGCCGTTCGAGGCCGAAGACGCCGTACAGGACACGATGGTGCGGGCATGGCGGGGGTTGGATCGCTTCGACGGCCGCTCCACGCTGCGGTCGTGGCTTTACCGCATCGCCACCAACGTGTGCCTCGACATGCTGAACGGGAGAAAGCGGCGTGCGCTGCCGATGGACATGGTGTCCTCCTCGCCGCCGGTTCTTGAATCCCTGGGTAATCCCCTGCCGGACAGTGAGTGGATCGAACCGATTCCCGACGGCCGGGTTGCCACGCCGGATGACCCGGCCGAGGTGGCGGTCTCCCGCGAGTCGATCCGGCTCGCATTCGTGGCCGCGTTGCAGCAGCTGCCGCCGCGGCAGCGCGCCGTCTTGATCCTCCGTGAGGTCTTGCGGTGGAAGGCCGACGAAGTCGCCGAGTTGCTCGATGCCACCGTCGCGTCGGTGAACAGCGCCCTGCAGCGGGCCCGCGCGACGTTGGCTGAGCGCGATCTCAGCGCCCCCGAGCCCATGGACGACGCCCAACAGCAACTCCTGGCCCGGTACGTCGATGCCTTCCAGCGCTACGACATCGACTCCCTCGTGGCGCTGCTGCACGAAGATGCCACCTTGACAATGCCGCCGTACCCGCTGTGGCTACGGGGTCGTGCCGATATCGCAGCGTGGATGTTGGGACCGGGGAGCGACTGCCGAGGCTCGCACTGGGTCCAGGTCATGGCCAACGGCTCGCCGGCGTTCGGGCAGTACCGGCCCAGCGGCCCCAACGGCGCGCACGAGCCGTGGGCCCTGCATGTGGTCGAGGTCTCAGGGGATCGGATCAGTGGGATGATCACCTTCCTCGACACCGAACGGCTGTTCCCGCTCTTCGGCCTGCCTGCCAACCCGGCCGGGTAACCCCGGGCACAGCGGCAGTACGTCGGACAGACCGGTCAAGGCCAGCAGCTCCCGTAGCTCCTGGCTGGTATTGAGAAGGTGAAGCCGCACTCCGTCACGCCGAGCGATGAGCTGCAGCCGGGCCAAGGCATCGATCGTTCCGGCGTCCGGGTGGGTCACCGGACCCATGTCGCAGACGACCACAGTCGACGCCTCGTCGGGGTCACCCACGTCCGACCTCCCGTCGCGACGCCCACCAGTACAGACCGCTCGAGTGCAGGGAACTGGTCGCTGCCCGGGCGATGACTTCCGGACAGCGGTGCGGTGTACCCCAAGCGACCGGAAGGAGGGGGACCATCCGGCGACCGGCGTTACCGTACCGACAACGAGAGGAACCAGCATGTTCACGAACACGAAAGCATTCAGCGGTTTCGCGGTGGACGATCTCGCCAAGGCCAGGGAGTTCTACGGCGACACGCTCGGGCTACGGGTGTCCGATGTCAACGAGGAGTTTGGCATCCTGACGCTGAACATCGCCGGCGACCGGGACACCATCGTCTACGCAAAGCCGGACTACACGCCCGCGTCGTACACGATCCTGAACTTTCCGGTGGACGACATCGAAGCGGCCGTCGATGAGCTGACCGGACGAGGGGTGACCTTCGAGCGGTACGACGACGACACCATGGACGAGAAGGGGATCCACCGCGGCGGGGGGCCGCTCATCGCCTGGTTCACCGACCCCGCCGGCAACATCCTGTCCGTCCTGCAAGACCAGTAGCCGAAGCGGCTCAGCCGCTGGAGCCGCTGCCGGAATTGTCGTCGGTGGGCTCGGCGTCGCCGCCGCCAGAACCGCTGGAGCCGCTCCCGGAGTTGTCATCTGTCGGGTCGGAGTCCCCACTGCCGGAACCGCCGGAGCCGCTGCCGGAGTTGTCGTCGCTGGGTTCGGCGTCATCGCTACCGGAGCCGCCGGGGTTGTCGTCGCCCTGGTCGGAATCTCCGCCGCCGGAACCGCTGCCGGAGTTGTCCTCCGGGGGCGGTGAATCGTCGCCGCCGGACCCGCCGGTTCCGTCCGAGCCGCTGCCGGAGTTGTCGTCGTCCGGCCCAGTTGTGTCGCTCGCGCCGCCCTTCTCATCGTCATCGTCGTCTCGATCGCTCGACCGCGACCCGGATTCGCTCGCCGCCGGGCCGGTGGTGACGTCGACCGGCGCGATGACCTGCTGCGGGGGAGGGGCGGTGCTGACCGACTGTGCCGCGGCGTACGCCGCCGTGCCCAGCACGGCCACCGACAGCGCAGCCGCGGCGATCGTGAGCGGCGGCCTGGGCATGCGAAACGTCCTCTCGATCGCGTGACGACACCCACCATCTTCGGCGTGATCGGTCAGTGGTGCCAGTGCCCAATGGTCTTAGTACGCCGGCGTTCCGGGTCAGGCCGGGTCGGCGTCGGGCAGGTTCGCCCGAGCCCACAGTGCGGCCTGGGTCCGGTCGGCCACGCCGAGCTGCTGGAAGATCCGGGTCAGGTGCGCCTTGACGGTGCGCTCGGTAATGCCCAGGCGGCGGGCGATCCGCTTGTTGGGCAACCCCTCGACCACCAGCCGCAGGACTTCCTCCTCGCGAGCACTCAGCTGTCGCCCGGACTTCTCCTCCCGGCGGGCGTCGAGCAGCACGCGGGCCGCCTTGGGGTGCAGTGGTGAACCTCCCGTCGCCGCCGCCTGCACCGCGGCGACGAGCTCGTCCGGGTCGGCGTCCTTGAGGATGTAACCTGCGGCGCCGGCCGCCAGCGCGTCGAGGATCCGGCGCTGGTCGGCGAAGGAGGTCAAGACCACGACGTGCACGTCAGGAGTGGCCTCGGTGATCCGTTTGGTCGCCTGTACGCCGTCGAGCACCGGCATCGACAGGTCCATCAGAATGACGTCGGGCAGCAGGTCGGCGGCCAGGCTGATCGCCTGCTCGCCGTCGGCGGCGGAGCCGACAACGGTCATGCCAGGATGGCTGTCGAGCAGTTGCTCGAGACCTCGGCGTACGACGCTGTGATCGTCGACTACCAGGATGCGGATCATCGCAGGGGGAGCTTCAGGCTGATGGCGGTTCCCTCGCCCGGAGCGGATTGGACGGTCAACGAGCCGCCACCGTCACTGGCCAACGAGGCTAGACCGCGCAATCCGAAGTGCGGATCGCCAGGAGGGCGAGCGCTGGAGTCGAAGCCGATGCCGTCGTCACTGACCTCCAGCAGCACATGGTGGTCCTCGTTGGCCAACCATACGTCCACCGTGCTCGCCCGAGCGTGAGCGACGACGTTGCGCAGCGCCTCCTGGGTGGTGCGGTAGACCAGGCCAGCTACCGCCTCCGGAATCGGACGGGTGAGCCGTGAGGCGTCCAGAGAGGCCGTTATTCCTTGGGTCTCGGCCCGGCTGAGCAGGTCCGTGAGTACGGGGACAATTCCTTCCTCGGCGAGGTTCGGCGGATAGATCTGCACGAGCAGCGAGCGCAGCGCGGTGATGCTGCTGCGGACGTCAGCGGCGGATTCGCTGAGCAGGTTCGCAGTTGCTCCGTCACGGTCACCCGTGCGGGCCGCGCCCGCCAGCGAGTAGGCCACGCCGGCGAGGTCTTGGACGACGCCGTCGTGCAGGTCGGCAGCGATCCTTCGGCGTTCGATGTCCGAGGCCTCCAGCGCCTGGCGGAGCAGCCCCTCCCGCTCCCGCTGCCGCTGCCGGAGCCGGCTCGCCAGCGACCACGCAATCGGGACCTGGACGATCTGCAACGCGATCAGCGCGCCGACCGCGATCGTGCCGAAGACGAACCACGTCTCCTCGGCGGTCTCGAGCACGCTGTCGTACCTGAAGTAGGCCTCGAAGAGCAGCCGCTCGCCGCTGGGCGTCCGCACCGGCAGGTAGACCTCCAGCAGCCTTCCCTGGGCGCGCTCGAACTCGTTCTCCGGCTCGGACAGGTCACTGACCGCCGCCTGCATGAGCCCGTCGGCGATGGCCTCCTGCTCGTCGCGACCCAGCGCGAAGCGGCGACCCTCCAGGCGTTGCTCGTCGGAGTAGACGATCAGCCCGTCGGCGGTCCAGATCTTGACCCGGATCAGATCTCGCCCGATGACGTCGCTTTCGATCACCGCCGCGACCGCGGCTACGGCCTCGGGTTCGGCGGTCAGCAGGCCGTCGGTGATCACCGGCTCGACCAGGCTCTGCGCCTTGATCAGTGCCTCGGTGCTGCGGTCGGCAATGGCCGCGCTCTCACCGGCCCGGCGACTGGCCTCCGCGGTGGCCACCCCCACCAGCACGACGGCGAGCACGGCCAGCGCGACGAATTGGCCGACCTGACGCGCGACGAGCCAGCGGTGGCGCTCCCCTCGAGGGCGCTCGTCGGCCCAGTTCGTCGCCTCACCACCGCTCCGGCGCAGCCCCACGATGATCGAGGGTAATGGCGCATCCGCCGTTGGCGGCGGCGATCGGCGCCGCCGGTCAGCCGATCAGGTGCAGCGCGGTCTGCCTGCGGTCCAGGTACTCCACCTTCCCGCCGGTCACCGCGATGCCCTGCTCCAACGCCATCCGCACCCGCTGGTCCCCCCACTCCGGGACAGGGCTGTACGTACACAGCTCCAGGGCATAGATCGTGTCGTCGTACACCGGGTAGTCGCCGCTGCCGTGGACCGAGACCTGGTTGTCCCACAGCCCTATCGTCGGTCCGGCGGCATGGCCGTGCAGCCCGACCGGATGCGAATAGAGGTCTGCCTCGATGCCCGCCCCGGCGGCGGCCGCTCGGGCACGGAGCAGGATGTCGTTGCCGGTTCCGCCCCGGTCGAACTCCGCGACCGTCAGATCCTGCATCCGATTGCCGACCGCGAGCGCCTCGACCAGGCCGTCCGGCGGGCCGGACTCGCCGTCCCTGAGCACGTACGCGTTCTGCTGGGTGTCAGTGTGCAGCCGAACCGAGGTCAACCCGACGTCGCAGTGCAGCAGGTCACCGGGTTCGATCACCGCCTCGTCGGGCACGTCCCCCAATTGGGTGCCGCAGCGCTGGATGTCGACTGTGGACAGGAACCACGGCGGTACGCCGAGGTCGTGGAACCGCTGCTGAATCCACCACGCGACGTCCAACCCGGTCGCTTGCCCAGGTTTGACGACGTCCGCCGAAAAGGCCTCCGCGATCACCTGATGGGCCAGGGCGTTCAGTTCGTGCGCGGTCGCGATCTCCTCCGTCAGGCGCGTCTCCAGCAGGCCGATCGCGACCGCCTCGGCCGGAACCACCCGGTCGGCGAACTCACCCATCGCTTCGAGGGTCAGCCGGTGCTCGGTCGCCGACATGCCGTCGGCCAGCGCGAACGTCTGGGAGACGTTGACGCCGATCCGGGTCGGGTCGCGCTCCGCAACGGTCCGGTGCAGCGCCGCCCACTGCGACTCCTCGCTCGGGTCCCACACCGACGTGTACGGACCGCCACGGCCCGCGGCCGAGTGAGGCTGACGACAGTCAGCCGTCGGGGCGTTGATCGCGGGGGCTGGGGCCGTACCGACCGGGTACGGCGCGACGGCCAGGCACTGCACGCCTGGCGAGCTGCGGTGGAACACCAGGATCGTCCGCCGCCGAGCGCTCAGCCAGCTGCCCGGAAGCAGCGCACGGAAGACCGGATCCTCGTTGTACTCGCGGGCGACGACGATCCAGGTGTCCACGCCGGCGCGGTCCATCAACCGGGGCAGCACGGTATCCAGACGCTGGCTCAGCCAGCGGTCGAGCAGCTCGGCCTGAGCCCGGAGCGGCAGCGGATGCGTGTTCATGTCGAGCCCGCCTCCGTCCGGGAGCACACAGCAGGAGCGGACTGGGCGGAGGTGGGCGGGGTCACAGTCTGGCAGTCTCACACTGTGGCCGACAACTGGTGGTACTGCCTCACCCACAAGACCGTCGAGCCGAACGACGGCTGCCCGAACAAGGACCGGCTCGGCCCCTACCCCGACGAGGCCACCGCGGGTCGCGCCCTGGAGATCGTGCGCGAGCGCAACGAGCAGTGGGACGCCGAGGATCAGGAGTGGGAGCAAGGGACGCCCGGGTAGGTTCGCCAGGTGCCAACCAGCCGGATCCGGGTCACGCAGCTGGGGTTCGACGCCGTACGGCGCGAGTTCGAGGTGCCGCTGGAGTTCTCGGGCGCGGCGCTGCGCGAGGCAGCGCAGGCGGCGCCGAAGCTGCCGCAGGACGACGCGACGCACATCCCGCTGGTGACCCTGGACCCCCAGGGAAGCCGCGATCTGGACCAGGCGATGCATCTGGCCCGGCACGACGGCGGCTACCGGGTGAGCTACGCCATCGCGGACGTGGCCGCCTTTGTGGAACCCGGCGGTGCCTTGGACGTCGAGACCTGGGACCGCGGCGTGACGATCTACTGCCCCGACCTGCGGGTGCCGCTGCATCCCGAGGTGATCTGCGAGGGCGCCGGCAGCCTGCTGCCCGGCCAAGTGCGACCGGCGGTGCTCTGGCAGATCGACCTTGACGGTTCGGGCGAGGTGGTCGACGTCGCCGTTCGCCGGGCACGGGTGCAGAGCACGGCGCAGCTGGACTATCCCAGCGTCCAATCCACTGTGGACAGTGGTGCCCCGCATCCGTCGTTGGCGCTGCTGCCCGAGATCGGCGCGCTGCGGCTGCAGTTGGCCGAGCGACGACACGCCATCGAGCTGAATCTCCCGGACCAGGAGGTGGTGCCTGACTCCTCCGGCGGGTGGACGCTGGCGTTCAGGGCACAGCTGCCGGTCGAGATCTGGAACGCGCAGATCTCGCTGCTCACCGGCATGTGTGCGGCAGACATCATGCTCAGCGCCGGGATCGGCGTTCTCCGCACCTTGCCACCGGCGACGCAGGGAGACGTCGATCGGCTCAGAGCGCTGGCGCCGGCGCTGGACGTCGACTGGCCGGCTGACACTCCGGTGGGAGACGTCCTTGCGGTCCTGAACCCGAACAACCCGAAGCACGCGGCGTTCCTGGACGAGGCGGGGACACTGTTGCGTGGCGCCGGCTACACGGACTTCGACGGCGTCCCGCCGGAGCAGCCACTGCACGCGGGGGTTGCCGCGGCGTACGCCCACGTCACAGCTCCACTGCGCCGACTGGTGGACCGCTTCGGCAGCGAGATCTGCCTGGCGCACGCCGCCGGCGAGCCGACACCCGGGTGGGTGCGCGACGCGCTTGCCAGGTTGCCGAAGGCGATGGCCGCGGCCGACCGCCGGGCCGCCGCCGTGGAACGCGCCGTCGTGGAGGCGACCGAAGCACACGTGCTCGCCGGGCGGGTCGGTGACGAGTTCGACGCAGTGGTGGCCGAAACCGGTCCCGAGCACGGCACGGTGACCCTCGCCGTCCCGGCCGTTCGCGCCACCTGCGACACACCCGACCTGCCGCTCGGCCAAGCGGTGCGGGTGCGGCTCACCGTCGCCGAGCCCGCCGAGCGCCGCGTGCGGTTCGTCCGGGTGTCCGACGGTGACCAGCGTTGAGGCATGTCGACGACCTGGGTACGCCGTACGACCCGGGGAGCCCGCCACAGCGGGTAGTGTCCCTCGTCCCGTCGTTGACCGAATCCGTTGCGCTGAGTGCGCCGGGACTGCTCGTCGGGGCCACGGAGTGGTGCACCCACCCCGCGGACCTGGAGGTGGCCAGGGTCAAGGGCACGAAGTGGCCCGACGTCGAGGCCATCCGCGCCCTCGCGCCCGACCTGGTGCTGGCCAACGCGGAGGAAAACCGGGTGGAGGACATCGCGGCGCTGCGAGCGGCCGGTGTCCCGGTCTGGGTGACCGCGGCTGCGACAGTGCCGCAGGCATTGGACAGTTTGCAGCGCATGCTGGCTGCCCTCGAGGTCGCCGGCCCGTCATGGCTGGCGCAGGCGCGGGACGTGTGGTCGGGACCCGGGGCCGAGCCGTCTCGGCCGGTGCTGGTGCCGATCTGGCGACGGCCGTGGATGGTGTTGGGCCGCGACACGTTCGCCGGCGACCTGCTGAGCCGGCTCGGGTACGCGAACCTGTACACCGGGCATGCAGACCGCTACCCGAAGATCCCCATCGAGCAGCTGCGAGCGTCCGGCCCTAGCCTCGTGGTGCTTCCGGACGAGCCGTACCTGTTCACCGCCGACGACGGTCCGGAGGCGTTCCCGGGACTGTCCTGCGCCCTCGTCAGCGGCCGGCACCTCACCTGGTACGGCCCGTCCATGGTCGAAGCCCGAACGATCCTCGCCGACCAGCTCGAGGCGGGCCGGCGAGGATCGGTGCGGAGCTAGTTCAACAGGTTCGCGAACGCGTGGTCGGCGACCTGGGTGCCGGCCGTGTTGCCCATGTCCGCGTCCCACTGGTAGTGCACCCCGAGGTAGACCCGGCTGCGTGCGTTCTCCACCGCCGCGGCGGAGAACGACGTGTACTGCCGGGGCGTCCCGATCGCGAACGGATCCTCGGTGGTCACCGTGAAGGTCCTCGTGTCGGTGCCGAAGTAGTTCGCCATCATCCGACCGTGGGCGGCGGAGAACGTCGCGTGACCGGACACATAGGCCGGGAACGGCGGGCTGAACCGCGCACCGCCGTATGTCACGGACAGCGGCAGCCAGTACGGGTCGGCCTCGGTGTCCTTGTTGTCGTCAAGGAACGCCTGCTGGATGGCGTTGTCCGGCCGCCACAGGTCCAGCTCGGTGTTGTACTTGGAATCCCAGGCGACCACGGCCGCGTCCGCCATTGCCACAGCGACCAGCGCGAACAGCCGTGCCGTCCTCGGCACGCTCAGCGCCGCGTCGACAGCCACCGTCTTGGTCATCGCGAACAGCTGTCCCGGCGGCTTGGAGGTGCCGTCCAGGTCATTGGCCCAGAAGTGCGCGATCTCGGTCTGATCGGGGCTGCGGGTCCCCGAGTTGTCGCGACCGAGGGACTTCACCTCGTTGAACTGATCGGCGTACGCCGCCGAGCGCAGCAGGTCCGGCACGTTGGTGGCGCCGGCCGGCAGCGGGGGGCGGAACGTTGCCCGCCAAGCCGCCGGGGACAGGCCGCCCAGCGAGAACGGCGTCACGTTACCCCAGTTTGGCGTGGCCGCGGTGGCCCCCGGGGCGGGGCGCCACGAGCCAGGCCGCATGTTCGCGACGTACGGCGTGTTGTCGGCGGACCCGTCGTTGGTCCGGTGCGCGATCATCGCCGCCGCGGAGGCGTCGCCAAGGGCCCGCCCGGCCAACTGCGCCGCAGTGGCTGGGATGCTGTTCTCGACCGTAGCGAGCACTGCGTCGAAGATGTCCTGCTGTGCGGGGTAGAGATGCCCCAGCACCCCGTGCGCCGCATGCCGTACGGCGGCCTGCACGTTCTCGGTTCCCGAGGCGGTGAGCCCGGGCAGGTACGGGTCGTGGCCGGGGACGATCGCGACCACGGCGTCGTGCATGGCCAGGTGCATCATGGCCGCGCCGCGGGCGATCGGGCCCGGGGCTCCGCCATGGACCCGCACCGCCTGCAGGAACACCTCGTTCGCGTTGGTGACGACATTCACTGGCGTGCCTTTCCACTGTTCAGGTTTCCCAGGCCCGATGCCTGGAGTGCCTTCAGGGGACAGAGCAGTGCGGGGCCGGTTTGATACCTGCGGCGGGTGCCAATCCGCTCGACACTCGTTTGGCTACGCTGCGCGTCGCCGCGGCTGGAGTGTTCGGCCAGGCAACCGCAGGGCAGGCCGCTCCGCGGACGATCGCCTGCTGGGGGACAGCCTGACGGCTGGTGCCGGCTCCGGCAACATCCTGACCTCGTCCTATCCGGCGCGGCTCGGCGTGTACGCCGATCGCACGGTGTACAACGGCGGACGCGAAGGGGAGCGCAGCGGTGGGATCGCGGCGCGGCAGCAGGGCGTCCCTGCGCGGACTGCCGTGGAGCGGGTCACCATCCCGGCCTCTGGATTCGTCGATGTGCAGTTCAGTGATGAGGTCTTCTTCCGAACCGGCCCGAGGTCCCTCGTCGCCGGGACGTTGAAGGGCGTCGCGGGCGAGATCGCGCGCTTGGGGAGACCGGCACCACCCACCGGTTCACCCGGACATCACCCGGAGCCGCAACGGACGTCCCCATCAAGACCGCGTTCTACCCGGCCGCCGGCCCGGAATACCGAGGCGCGGACGTCATCATCTGGGCCGGGCACAACGACGCCGAAGGGCCGGGAGGACTAGCCGACGACATCACACCGTCGTCGTTGCGGGCTCCCGGCTCCGACGGGCATCTCAATGCGACCGGTTACGACGTCCTGGCGCAGTACATCTACGACGCGTACGTCAGCCAGCGCTGGTAGGCAGAGCGGGACCCGTCAGGAGTAGGTGTGCTCGGGGCCGGGGTAGCCGCCGGTGCGGACTTCCTCGGCGTACCGGCGAGTGGCGTCGGCGAGCACGGTTCCGACGTCGGCGTACTGCTTGACGAACTTCGCGGGCTTCTTGCCCATCCGCAGGCCGGCCATGTCGTGCCAGACCATGACCTGGGCGTCGCATTCCGGGCCGGCACCGATGCCGATGACCGGGATCGACAGTTCCTTGGTGACCTGCGCGGCGAGTTCGGCCGGCACCACTTCGAGCACGAGGGCGAAGACGCCGGCCCGCTCCAGCGCGTGGGCGTCGGCGAGTAATTCCTCACCCGAGTCCCCGCGGCCCTGGACGCGGTAGCCGCCCATCGTGTTGATGCTCTGCGGGGTCAGTCCGAGATGCGCCATCACCGGTACGCCGGACTGCACGAGCAGCTCGACCTGCGGGGTCACGGAGCGTCCGCCTTCGAGCTTGACCGCCTGCGCACCGCCGTTCTTCAGGAACACCGCGGCGGTCTCCAGCGCCTGCGCCGGGCTGCTCTGATACGAGCCGAACGGCATGTCCGCGACGACCATCGCGCGTTTCGTCCCACGCACTACGGCGCGGACGAGGGGGAGCAGCTCCTGCACGGTGACGGGGACGGTGGTGTCGTAGCCGAAGACGACGTTGGCGGCCGAGTCGCCGACGAGCAGCACCGGGATGCCGGCCTCGTCGAAGATCCTGGCGGTGGGGTAGTCGTAGGCGGTCAGCATCGGCCAGACTTCGCGGCGTTCCTTGGCCGCGGCCAGGTCCCGGACCGTGACCCGCCGGTTGGTGACTCCGCCGTACAAAGCGTTCTCAGACATCGACGTTCCTTCCTCGAAGCGCCTGAACGGCGTCCCCGGGCGTTGGGAAAAATCGTGTCACGTCCCGGGCGGGGCGGCTTCTCTCCAGCGGGAGGTAATCGGGAGACGTCGGTCACGCCCGAACGCCTTGAGCGAGATTTTCGGACCTGGTGGGAACTGCCGGCGTTTGTACTCCGCGCGGTCGACCAGCCGCACGACGTCCTCGATGGTGCCGGGGTCGTGCCCGGCGGCGACAAGGTCCTCCCAGCCGAGGTCACGATCGATGTAGTCCTCGAGAATCGCGTCCAGCTCGTCGTACGGCGGCAGCGAGTCACTGTCCTGCTGCCCGGGCCGCAACTCCGCTGACGGCGGCTTGCTGATGCTGTTCTCCGGGATCGGCGGCGTCTGGCCCAGCTTCTCCGCGTATGCGTTGCGCCACCGGGCCAGCTGCCAGACCAACGTCTTCGGGACGTCCTTTATCGGGGCGAACCCGCCGACGGAGTCGCCGTACAGCGTGGAGTAGCCGACGGCGAGCTCGGTCTTGTTGCCGGTGGCGAGCACGAGGTGACCGTGCTGGTTGGACAACCCCATGAGCAGCGTTCCGCGGACCCTGGCCTGCAGGTTCTCCTCCGCCAGCCCGGTCAGCGTCACGTTGTCCAGATACGCGTCGACCATCGGCGCGATCGGGACCGTCTCGAAGTGGCAGCCGACCCGGTCGGCCAGGTCGGCCGCGTCGCTGCGGGAGTGCTCCGATGAGTACTTGCTCGGCATCGATACGCAGTGGACGTTCGTTGCGCCGATGGCATCGGCGGCGATCACGGCGACGAGGGCGGAATCGATGCCACCGGAGAGCGCCAAGATGGCCGTGTTGAAGCCGTTCTTGACGGCGTAGTCCCGAACGCCGATGACAAGTGCGTTCCAGACCTCCTCCTCGTCCGGCATGCGTTCGGTGATCTCCGCTGGAACGGAGTCGTACGGCGGAACCGGGTCGGTACTGATCGAGTGGCGCTCGATCACCATCTCGTCGCTGGGCAAACCCCCGGAGTGGCCGCCCGACAGATCGAGGTCCACGACCAGCAGGTGCTCGGCGAACTGCGGCGCTCTTGCCAGGAGGTGCCCGTCCGGGTCGACTACCAGGGAGTCACCGTCGTACACCAGCTCGTCCTGTGCCCCGACGGTGTTGACGTAAGCCAGGGTCGCGCCGGCCTCACGGGCACGGCGCTGCGCCAGCGCGAGCCGGGTGTCGTCCTTGGACCGTTCGTATGGCGACCCGTTGATGCAGACCACCAGGTCGCAGCCGGCCTGGGCGGCGACGGTGAACGGGCCGCCGTCCTGCCAGAGGTCCTCGCAGATCGTCAGCCCGATGGCGACGCCGTGCAGGGTGACGACGGGGAACCGGGTGCCGGGTGTGAAGTAGCGCGCCTCGTCGAAGACGCCGTAGTTGGGCAGGTGGTGCTTGTAGTAGGTGGCGACGATCCGGCCATCGTGGATGACCGCCGCGGCGTTGCGCGGGCCTTGGTCGTGGGCGAGGTAGCCGACAACGACGGCGAGCTGGCCGAGGTTGTGTTCGGCCAAGGTGGTTGCGAGGGCGCCGAGCGCGTGCTCGCTGGCCTCGGCGAAGGACTCCCGGAACACCAGGTCTTCCGGCGGGTACCCGGTCAGGGTCATCTCGGGAAACGCCACCAGGTGCGCTCCGGCCTCCGCGGCATCCGCAGCGTGTCGCACGACCGCATCGGCATTGCCGGTCAGGTCACCGACGCAGATGTCGATCTGGGCCAGCGCGAGGCGCAACTGCGACATGCGCCCATTCTCGCTCACCACCTTCTCGCCGGCTTCTCCCGGACACCTCACCCCGCTCCATCTCCGCCGATCTTGGTCTCGTCAACCTCTCAGCTCGCGGGAG
>JACCTY010000038.1 GCA_013812145.1 Geodermatophilaceae bacterium
TGCTGAAGGTGCCCAGCGACGAGCAGCCGACCGCGAAACAGACCTCGGTGACGCTGAGGTCGCCACGACGCAGCAGCGCCATCGCGCGCTCGATGCGCCGCGTCATCAGATAGGCGTACGGCGACTCGCCGTAGGCCTGCCGGAACTCGCGGCTGAGGTGCCCGGCCGACATGTTCACGCCGCGGCGGGCCTGCTGGTCACCTGCGAGATCGTGCCAAGGCGCCGGAGGTGCCTAGCGCCGCTGGCGTCCCACCCCACCCCGCGTCCGCTCTGGCCCGGTCTGCTCCGCTTGCGTCCTCGACCTGCTCAGGCCCTGAGGTATCGCCACTCGTCCCACGTCAACACGTCTCGTTAGCAGTCACCTAGGTCGAGTTGCACTTGATGCAACTACTCGACTGCGGCACCGCGGCTAGAAGAGCTCGATAGTCGCGTTGACGCGGGGGGTGTTGAGGAGTCGCACAATCTGCGGCTCGTCGCTGGTGAGAACCACGTTCGACTCGGCGACCAGAAGCGCAACGTGCGCGTCGGCAACGTCCGCAGCCGCACTTGACATAATGCGTATCCCGTTTGCATGCGCTACCCGCAGTTAGTGCGCCGACCCGTCGGTCGCGACGTCCGAGTCCAAGGGTGTCGCGGGCTGGCCGGTGTCGGTGGCCCGATCCAGTACCGGTGCCGAGTGCAGAGTAGCGGTGGTGCGGAAGCAGCCAGATTACCGAGCCCCCGTCGTGCCGGACGTCGCAGCGTAGACCGAGATGCGGGTGCTCACCCGGCTGCTCGCCGCCCGCTCCAGTCAGCTCCTCCTGCCGGCAAAACGTGGGCCAGGCACTCGGTCGCGTAGCAGCGTCGGCCATTACGTCGGTCTGCTGGAGGTCTTTCTGATCAAGCAACTTCCGGTGCCGATCCGCCCGGTTGGCCCGACCCGGTGGCGAGCTGCGTCGACCGTGCGATCCGAGGACTTCACCGGCCTGCGGGACCTCGAGCGGCGCCTCGGGACGGACCTGAGGGTGGGGTTGGTGCTCTACACCGGGTCCGAGACCCTCCCTTCGGCCCGCGGCTGCAGACGTAGACCCGGCGGTAGCGGGCCTGAAGGTACGCCTCCTGTTCGATTTCGATGTCCGCCTGCAAGAGTCGCCGATGATGCGCGAGCCGTCGCTCGTGGTCAGGGCGGAACGGTCGTCGTCCCACTGCGCGTGCACGTGCAGGTAGCGAAACCGTTCGGTGAAGCCGTTCGCGGCATACCAGGACAGCGCGGCAACGTCCTTCGCGCCGGCGTACGGCGTCCAGCCCCCTGTCCAGCAAGGCGTCGGCCAGGCCGTGCCGCCGGTGCACCGAGTCGACCGCAACCGTGTCGATGGTGGCGCGCAGCACGAGACCGTCGATGGCGAACGACAGGTCGAGGATGGCGACGACCTCGCCCGCGTTTACGGCCACCGGCTCGACCGCGTCGTCCTCGTGCCGCCGGGTCGGCCACACGTCGTCGTAGTAGCCGGTGTCCAGGAAGACAACTGCCCGGCACGCTTCGTCCTCGGTCGGTACGCGCACGTCTCCACGTCAGCCGACCAGCGCGTCCAGGCCGGCGCGGACGGCGGCGTCGGCGGCCTGGCGTACAACGTCGCGGTGCGGTGAGTACTCCGTCATGTCGGCCGAGGCCACCGGGTTGCCGTCGATCGCGAACACCCCGCCGGCCGCGACCCCGCGCAGTCCGGCCAGGACGAGCAGCACCGACAGCTCCATCTCGACCGCGAGCACGCCCGCGTCGGCCCACCGCTGCAACGGTGAGCCGAGCATCGGCATCGGATAGAACAGGTCCGACGTGAGCACGACACCCTGATGCACCCGTGGCGCATCGATCAGTGCGTCACCCAGCGCGGTGACGAGACCGGCGGCCGCGACCGCCGGGTACTCGGCCGGAATCAGCCGTACGGACGTTCCCTCGTCGCGCACCGCGCTCGTCGCGATGACGAGATCGCCGTCCACGACGTCGGACTGCAGCCCGCCGGCAGTCCCGGCCCGGATGATCCGTCGTACGCCGGCCCGCAACAGCTCCTCCATGCACACCGCCGCGCCCGCCGCCCCGACCCCGTGCGAGCTGACCGTGACGGGCTGACCGGCGTACCGGCCGGTGAACGTGAGGTACTCGCGATTGCGTCCGACTTCGCGGGCTTCCGCCAGGACACCGGCGGCCCGCTCCGCCCGGGCCGGGTCACCGACCACCAACGCCACCGGAGCGATGGCCGACACGGAAGCCTGCAGCAGCGGCAGCACATCGTCTGGCCCGAGCAGGACCTGGTCAATCATCGGCGCACCGGCAGCCGATTCAGTAGCCCCTTGCAGGCGGCGGTCACGAGGTCGAGCGCGTGGTCGAAGTCGTCGTCCGGTCCGCCGTAGGGGTCCGGGACGTCTCGGTCACCGGCGGCAGCGTCGGGATCGAAGTCCCGCAGCAACACGACTTTGGCAGCCTGCTCGTCATCGGGGGCGAGCAGCCGCAGGTCCGCGACGTTGCTCCGGTCCAGGCCGATCACCAGGTCGTAGTCGGCGAAGTCACCCGGCCCGAACTGGCGGGCGACGTGCGTGCTCCCGTCGTACCCCCTCCGCCCCAGCGCCTGCACCGCGGGCGGGTTGGCGCCGCGCCCGATGTGCCACGATCCGGTGCCCGCACTGTCGACCTGCACGTCCAGGCCCGCCGTGGAGACCAGCTGCCGCATCACGACGTCGGCCATGGGGGAGCGGCAGATGTTGCCGAGGCAGACAAAACAGATCCGGTACGACGGCATGCCCCCATCCTCGCCCATGAGCTGTGGCAGCGTGGGGCGATGATCCCCGATACGCCGGTGCCTCCGCAGGTGCGCGCGCTCGCCGGGGACACCACGATCCGTCCGGTCTGGGAGAACGAACTCGGCGGGCTCACGTTCGAGCTGGGCACGGGTGCAGAGCGACGGTTCGTCAAGTGGACACCGGCGTCCAGCGGGATCGATCTCGACGGCGAGCGGGTGCGCCTGGACTGGGCTGCCGGGTACACCGCCGTACCGGTGCCGCTGGACTACGGCGAGGATGCCGATTCCTCGTGGCTGGTCACCGCCGCGCTGCCGGGGCAGTGCGCTGTCGCACCGCGCTGGCTCGCCGACCCGGAGACGGCCGTCGAGCAGATCGGCGTGAGTCTTCGTGCATTGCACGAACGTCTGCCGGTGCCCGATTGCCCGTTCACGGCTTCGGCCGAGGAACGGCTGGCTGAGATCCGCGGCCGAACAGACCGGCTGGACCCCACCACGTGGAACGAGGATCACCAAGGCCTCACGGTCGACGAGGCCCTCAGCCGGCTCTCCGACATCCCGCCGGTGGACCTGCTCGTGGTGTGCCACGGCGATACCTGCGCTCCCAACACCTTGCTCACCGACGACGGCCGCTGGTCCGGTCATGTCGACCTTGGGCGGCTCGGTGTCGCCGACCGATGGGCGGACCTGGCGGTCGCCACCTGGAGCACGCAGTGGAACTACGGCGATGGCTGGGAGGAGCGGCTCCTTGAGGCATACGGCGTCGAGCCCGAGCCGGTCCGCACCGAGTACTACCGCCTGTTGTGGGGTCTTGGTCCCTAGCGAATAGGGTCGGGGCAGCCTGCAGAAAGGGGCCGACGACGTGCCCGACATCGATGCCGAGTTCACCGCCCTCCCGCTCCGCCAGCTTGCCGACGCGGCCCTGAACCGATCCCGGGAACTCGGCGCCGAGCATGCGGACCTGCGGGTGGAACGGCTCCGATCCCAGAACGTCGGCCTGCGAGACGGGCGGGTCGAGTACTCCCGCGACGGCGAGGAGATCGGCCTCGCGGTCCGCCTCGTGCACGAGGGCACTTGGGGGTTCGCCGCCGGGATGGAGATGACCACGGAGGAGGCGGTCCGGCTGGCCGAGCAGGCCGTCGACGTCGCGCGGGTGAGTGCCCCGGTCAACACCGACCGCGTCGAACTCGCCGACGAGCCGGTGTACGGCGACGCCACATACGTATCGGCGTACGACGTCGATCCATTCGGCGTTCCAGAACCCGAGAAGCTGGCCCTGCTGACCGACTTCTGCGAGCGGCTGATGGCCGCCGACGGCGTCGACCACGTCAACGCGTCACTGTGGTCGGTCAAGGAGAACAAGTTCTACGCCGACCTCGCCGGAACGTCGACGACCCAGCAGCGGGTGCGGACCTGGCCGGAGTTCACCGCCGTCGCGGTGGATCGGGCGCAGGGCGGGTTCGAGACCATGCGGACCATCGGCCCGCCGGCCGGCCGGGGTTGGGAATACCTGACCGGGGTCGGGTGGGACTTCGAGGCCGAACTGGCCGAGTTGCCGGAGTTGCTTGCCGCGCGGACGAAAGCGCCGTCGATCGAGGCCGGCCGCTACGACCTGGTCATCCACCCGTCCAACCTGTGGCTCACCATCCACGAGTCGATCGGCCACGCCACCGAACTCGACCGTGCCCTCGGCTACGAGGCGGCGTACGCCGGGACGTCGTTCGCGACCGTCGACGGGTTGAACTCGCTTCAGTACGGCTCACCCGTCATGCACGTCACCGGCGACCGTGTCGCCGAGCACGGCTTGTCAACCATCGGGTACGACGACGAGGGAGTCGCGGGCCAGCAGTGGGACATCGTCCGCGACGGCGTACTGGTCGGCTATCAGACCGACCGCAACATGGCGCGGCTGATGAACCTGGGCCGTTCCAACGGTTGCGCCTACGCCGATTCCTCCGGGCACGTCCCCGTGCAGCGGATGGCGAACGTGTCACTTCAGCCTGCGGCGAGCGGACCGTCCACTGAGGACCTGATCGGCAGAGTCGAGAGAGGCCTGTACGTCGTCGGCGACAAGAGCTGGTCGATCGACATGCAGCGCTACAACTTCCAGTTCACCGCGCAGCGCTTCTATCTGATCGAAAACGGCCAGCTTGTCGGGCAGGTGCGGGACGCGGCCTATCAGGCGACGACGACGGACTTCTGGGGAGCGATGGAAGCGGTGGGCGGCCCACAAACCTACGAACTGCACGGCTCCTTCCAGTGCGGCAAGGCGCAACCGGGGCAGGGGGCGCCGGTGAGCCACGGTTGTCCGTCGGCGCTGTTCCGCGGCATCAACATCCTGAACACGGTGACGGAGGCTGGACGATGAAGCCCAACGTAGTTCCCGCCGCAGCGGCACCTGCTGCTGTGGTTGCGTCTCCTGCAAGGCGAGTGGGGCTGTGAGCGAGATCGCCCCTCTCCTGCGGGGGCAGGAGATCGTCGAGCGGGGACTGGCGATCTCGCGCGCTGATGGCTGCATCGTCCTCGTCAACGACCGAACCGAAGCGAACCTGCGGTGGGCCAACAACAGCCTCACCACGAACGGCGCGATGCGCTCGCGTCATGTAGCTGTCGTCAGCATCATCAACGACGCGGTGGGTTCGGTCGGTCGAAGTGTGTCCACCGTGGACGATCTGGCGTTGCTGGTGAGTGCGTCAGAGCGAGCCGCGCGGGAGGCCAGTCCGGCCGAGGACGTCATGCCGCTGGTCGAGTCGGGAGACGCGGCAGGCGAGTGGGAAGCGCCGCCGGCGGAGACCTCCATCGGCGTCTTCTCGTCGGTCGCGCCGGCGTTGGGCGAGGCCTTCGGTCAGGCCAAGGCGGTCGACCGGCTGCTGTTCGGGTTCGCCGAGCACGTCATGACGACGACGTACCTCGGCACCTCGACCGGCCTGCGGCTGCGATACGACCAGCCGAGCGGGCGAGTGGAGCTGAACGGTAAGACCGGAGACCGCGCCCGCTCGGTGTGGGCCGGTGTCGGCACCCGCGACTTCACCGACGTCGATGTCGCGGCATTGGTGACGGAGGTGTCGGGCAAGCTCGACTGGGGTTCCCGGCAGCTGGAGCTACCGGCCGGCCGGTACGAGACGCTGCTGCCGCCGACGGCGGTGGCCGACCTGATGGTCTACCTGTACTTCGTCTCGGAGATGCGGGAGGCCGAGCAGGGCCGGACGGTGTTCTCCAAGCGCGGGGGTGGCACCCGGATCGGGGAGAAGATCGCGTCGTTTCCGGTCAACTTGCGCAGCGACCCGCAGGAACCCGGTCTGCAGACTGCGCCGTTCCTCGCCACGGAGGTGTCCGGGCAGGGCACGTCGGTATTCGACAACGGCATGCCTACCGGTCGGATCGACTGGATTCGCGACGGCGAGCTGCGCAACCTGGTCACCCCGCGGTGGTGGGCCGCGAAGTCCGACGTCACACCCACCGCGTACGTCGAGAACCTCGTGCTGGAGGATCCGGCCGGCGGCCGTTCGACCGAGGAAATGATCGCCAGCACCGAGCGCGGCCTGCTGCTGACCACGCTGTGGTACATCCGCGAGGTCGACCCGCAGACGCTGCTGCTCACCGGGCTCACTCGCGACGGAGTCTTCTTGATCGAGGGGGGCGAGGTGACCGCGGCGGTGAACAACTACCGGTTCAACGAGAGCCCGGTGGACCTGCTCGGTCGGATGACCGAGGTCGGACAGAGCAAGCGGACCCTGCCACGCGAGTGGAACGACTTCTTCACCAGAGCCGCGATGCCGACCCTGCGCATCCCTGATTTCAACATGAGCTCGGTCTCCCCGGCCTCCTGAGGATGGCGCTGGCCCGTGACTGCGGGGTTTTACCCCCCTCGATCCGCCGGCAGGGGAGTCAAACCCGCACTCGCGGATCTGCAGCTTGTGATCTATTTCGTAACCGCGCGGGGAGACGGGGGCAGCGTCCTTCGCTAACCTGAACAAACCCCTGGTTCTCCTGCCGCCCGAGCCCAACAGCTCGCGGTGGTTCCGCGGCAATCGCGGCAGCAGGCAGCACACAGGACAACGTCACGGCTGACTGGTTGGAGTGCATCAGATGACGACCTCGGTGATCCCCGGCCTGGACAATCCGCCGACGACGCACGCTGAGCTGGTCGGATGGGTGAGAGATGTCGCCGAGCTCACCACACCGGAGCGGGTCCAGTGGTGCGACGGGTCGGAGGAGGAGTGGACCAGGCTGACCGACCTGCTGGTCGACAACGGGACGTTCACCCGGCTCACCCAGAAGCCGAACTCCTTTTACGCCGCGTCGGACCCCAGTGACGTCGCCCGAGTCGAGGACCGCACCTTCATCTGCTCGCTGCTCGAGTCCGACGCCGGACCCACCAACAACTGGGCGGACCCGGCCGAGATGAAGTCGACGATGACCGAGCTGTACCGCGGTTGCATGCGCGGCCGCACGATGTACGTCATTCCGTTCAGCATGGGTCCGGTCGGCGGCGAGAACTCGCTGTACGGCGTGGAGATCACCGACTCCGAGTATGTAGTCACCTCGATGCGGATCATGGCCCGGATCGGTGCCGATGCGCTGACCGCCATGGGAACCGACCAGCCGTTCGTCAAGGCACTGCACTCCGTGGGTCGACCACTCCAGCCGGGGCAGCAGGACGTGACCTGGCCCTGCAACGACACGAAGTACATCAGCCACTTCACCGAGGAGCGGGCCATCTGGTCCTTCGGCTCCGGCTACGGCGGCAACGCGCTGCTGGGCAAGAAGTGCTACTCGCTGCGGATCGCCAGCGCCATGGCCCACGACGAGGGCTGGCTCGCCGAGCACATGCTCATCCTGAAACTCACCAACCCTGAGGGGCGGGTCTACTACGTCACCGGCGCGTTCCCGAGCGCGTGCGGAAAGACGAACCTGGCCATGCTCCAGCCGACCATCGAGGGTTGGAAGGTGGAAACGCTGGGCGACGACATCGCCTGGATGCGCTTCGGCGAGGACGGCAGGCTCTACGCGGTCAACCCCGAGTACGGCTTCTTCGGCGTGGCACCGGGCACCGGCTACCACACCAACGCCAACGCGATGAAGACCATCGAGAAGGGCAATTCGATCTTCACCAACGTCGCGCTGACCGACGACGGCGACGTCTGGTGGGAGGGGATGACCAAGGAACCGCCGGCACACCTGATCGACTGGAAGGGCCGGGAGTGGACGCCGGATTCCGACGAGGTCTCCAGCCACCCGAACTCCCGATTCTGTACGCCGGCCGGCCAGTGCCCGATCATCGCGCCGGAGTGGGAGGACCCCCAGGGCGTGCCGATCTCGGCCATGCTCTTCGGTGGGCGGCGGGCGAGCACCGTCCCGCTGGTCACCGAGTCCCGCGACTGGCAGCACGGTGTCTTCCTCGGCGCCACGCTTTCGTCGGAGACCACCGCGGCGGCGGCCGGCAAGACCGGCGTCGTACGGCGTGACCCCATGGCGATGCTGCCGTTCATCGGCTACAACGCCGGGGACTACCTCAACCACTGGCTGCAGATCGGCAAGAACGCCGACGCGGCCAAGCTACCCAAGATCTTCTACGTCAACTGGTTCCGGCGAGGAGAGGACGGCCACTACCTGTGGCCGGGCTTCGGTGAGAACAGCCGGGTGCTCAAGTGGGTGATCGAGCGGATCGAGGGCACCGCCGCCGCGGCAGAGACCGTGGTCGGCTACGTCCCGGCCGAAGGTGCGCTGGACACCGCGGGACTTGACGTACCGGCCGAGGATCTGGCCCGAGCGCTGGACGTCAACGCCGCGGAGTGGCGGGAGGAACTGCCGCTGATCCGCGAGTGGTTCGACAAGTTCGGCGAGTCATTGCCGACGACCATGCGCGACGAGTTGGCGGCCCTGGAGCAGCGTCTCGGCGGCTGAGGGGTACGCATCGGACACCATGCCGAACGTGGTGGCCGTGAGCCGCGGCGATCGTTGTCCACAGATTTTGCTCGGGGTCCGTGTTGAGGCTGCTCGGGCCTTTACGGTCTGCTTCTCGTGAGGAGAAGGGACCGTGCGATGGACAACGGCCGGGTAGTGATCGTGATCGCTCCGGTCGTGCTGATGCTGGCGTGGTTGGGCGCCGGCATTGCGGCGCTCGCCACCGGTGACGGCGCAGCCGCCGTACCCGGGTTCCTGCTGGGACTCGCCCTGGTGGTCTCCGGCGGCGTCCTGCTCGGCCTCGTCCTCCGGCCGCTGCCGGCCGCGCTGCGGCGAAGGTCGCGTGTCGCGGGGTTCGGGTGCCTCGGCGCTGCCGGGGTGGGCTTGTTCAGTGCCGTCACGCTGCCGGCCGTGTCGGTGGCGCTGCGGTCGGGTCTGTTGGCACCGGTGTTCTCCCCCTTGGGGATGGCGCTGGCGGTGGTGCTCGGCACGGCGTTTCTGGTGGCTGGTCGGGCTGCGGATGAATTCATGGTGCCTGCTAGGCGAATGCGCGAGACTGGCCCACGTGATCCACCGCCTGGATGACCCCGTAGACATCGTCCTCACCGTCGAGGACGTCATGACGCTGGGCGCTGGGCTGCGGCAGTACCTGCTGTACTGGCAGCGGCACGTCGAGGAAGACGGCGGCACGACGCACTCCGAGGAGCAGCACGCGGAGATCCGCGACCGCGTAGGGGAGCTGATCTGGCGCTTGGAGCGCGCGACGGCACCGGCCGGCAGCCGCATTCAGCACAGCGAGGAGGCAGTTCGGCCCGCCGACGCCCAGGCGCCAGACCTCGATCAGGCGGAGTAGCGCGACCGCGCACACCACTCCTCGCGTAGGACGCCGTACACGACGGAGTCGTAGCGCTGCCCGCGCACCTCGCGGGCCTGCCGGAACCGTGCCTCCTCGACCCAGCCCAACCGCCGCCCGAGCCGGCACATCCGCTCGTTGCCGGACCAGGTGGCGAAGTCGAGCCGGATGGCGGCGGTCGAGTCGAAGAGGTAGCTGGCCCACAGCGGCAGGGCCTCGCTGCCGCGCCCGCCCGACCAGGTCCGCGGGTCGTGCAGCACGATGCCGACCAGCCGCCAGTCGCTGGGCTCGGACTCCCAGTACCAGGACACCAGCCCGAGGTACCCGCCGGTCGCCGTATCGCCGATCACGAGTTGACGGCGCGGAGTCGGCCAGTCCGCGGCGTCGACCTGCTCGGCCAGCCGGCTCACCGTCGCGTCGGCGTCGCCGCTGGTGGGAGCGCCGAAGTAGGGCGCGTCCCATCGGTGCCACTCCTGTTCAGGCCGTAGCCAGTGCCGGTACGACGGAAGGTCCGCGGCGGCCCAGTCCCGGAGCACCACCCGCTCGCCCGCGATCCGGAGCACGCTCGGATGCTAGCCGCGCTGCCTGCAGCGCACCGCACCGTTCGGGCTCTGCGCGGCGGGGGAGGAAACTCGGGTGCGGTCGCGGCCAGAGCCGACTAACGTCGTCCGACCGTGTCTGCTGATCCGATCCTGACAGCCGAACGCAACCACTTGGACCAGTCCACAGCCGCGCTGGCGCTGATGCGGCGCAGCGCCGAAGGCATCACCGACGCCGGAGTGGATGCCTTCGCCAGCGAATCCCTCGGCGCCGCACGCGCCTGCCGGCTCAAGGCGCTGGCCGACGACGG
>JACCTY010000136.1 GCA_013812145.1 Geodermatophilaceae bacterium
GAGTTCCCGGCGATCGAGGAGATCATGGCCCCGATCAGCGAGGCGCTCACCGACGAGGAGATCACCGCGCTGAACGCCCTGGTCGACGTCGATGGCGAGACCGAAGAGGACGTCGCCCGGCAGTGGATGGAGGACAACGGCTTCGTCGGCTAGCAGCAGACCACGCTTCAATCGGCTAGGCCCCGACGGAGCACCACTTCGTTGACGTCCGTACGTTTGGCTGCCATGCCAGCCAGACGTACGGACGTAACGCTGTCCGGAAAGGACGTCGATGCGAATTGCCGTTGCGCAGGTGGACTGCGTCCTCGGTGACCTGCCCGCGAACATCGACATCGCCGCAAAGGCGATCGCCGCTGCCCGGGCCGACGGAGCCGAGCTGCTGGTATTCCCGGAACTCAACATGTCTGGGTACTCGGTGGGTGAGGTGGAGGACGACCTCGGGATGCGGGCCGACGATCCGCGGTTGCGCCGGCTGGCCGAGGAGGCAGGCCCGATGGGCCTACTTGTCGGCTTCTGCGAGGACGGCGCCGGCGTCCACACCTACAACAGTGCGGCGTATTTCCAGGACGGCCGGCTCCTGCACGTGCACCGCAAGCTGTACCTCCCGACGTATGACATCTTCGAGGAACGCAAGCACTTCAGCCCTGGCCAGCAGATGCGCGCCTTTGACACCTCGCAGGGCCGGTCCGCGATCCTGACCTGCAACGACGCCTGGCAGCCGCAGCTGGCCTTCCTTGCCGTCCAGGACGGCGCCCGGATCCTGCTCGTTCCGACCAGCAGCGCGCAGAGCCGCTTCCCCCAGCGTTACGACTCCCCGACGTACTGGCGGGACATCACGACGTTCTACGCCCGGATGTTCCAGGTCTATGTGGTGTTCGCCAACCGGGTCGGCGTGGAGGGGCCGCTGCACTTCTGGGGCGGTTCGCACGTGGTGGACCCCTGGGGTGGGGTCGTCGACGAGGCGCCGCTGGATGAGGTGTCGGTGCTGACCGTGGACATCGACCTGGCCAGCGTCCGGCGACGGCGGCGGGAGGTCCCGCTGGTCAAGGAGGCTCGCCTGGCCATGGTGCTGCGCGAGGTGCAGCGACTCGTCGAGGAGGGCGGCGACCTATGACTGGCCGGAGGACTGCTCGACGGAGCCGTCGAGGATGTCGCCGACCAAGGCGGGGCGCTCGCGGCGGCGTCGGCGGATCTCCAGTGCCACCACGACGATGACCACGATCCCGACGACCGGGATCGGGCCCAACCGCAAGTACTTCTCGACGGTCGGCAGCGAGGCGGCGAAGGCATAGCCCAGGGCGACGCAGCCGGCACCCCATAACAAGCCCCCGGCGGCGTTCCACGGCAAGAAGACCCGCCGGTAGGGCATCCGGGCCATCCCGGCCATGCTCGGCACCAACGCGCGCAGTAGGGCGGTCGCGCGCCCGATGAACACCGCCTTGCCGCCGTGCCGCAGGAGGAAGGCATCCCCGGCGCTCCAGCGATGGGGACCGACCCACCTGCCCACCCGCGATCGCCGCAGTGCCGGGCCGAAGTGCCGGCCGAACTCGTACCCGACCGAATCGCCGGCGATGGCACAGACCACCGCGACGACGCCCATCACCCAGACGTCCAGAACTCCCGCGTGCGCGAGAAACCCGCCGACCAGCAGGGCTGTCTCTCCCGGCAACACCATGCCGAGCAGGAAAGCCGCCTCGGCGAAGGCCAGCCCGCCGAGGAGCGCATAGAGCCACCATCCCCCGTGCGTCCCCAGTTCTTGGAGGAACTCCGTCATGGCCTCAGCGTATTCACCGGTCCGTCAGTCCGGTCATGTCGTCCAGAACGTTTCCCAGCACACGGATCCCACGGGTCAACGTGGGCTCGTCCTCGGCGCAGTACGTGAGCCGCAGGTGCGGGGCGGGTGGTTCACCCGCGTAGTACGGCGTACCGGCGGTGACGAGGACGCCGCGGACGGCGCAGCGCTGCGCTACTTCGAGGTCGCTGATCCCGTCCGGCAACCGCACCCAGAGGCTCAGGCCGCCCTCCGGTACCGCAGTCAGGTGCGCTCGTGGCAGGTGCTCGGCCACCGCCGCGATCATCGCGTCCCGACGCGACACCAGCGCGCGGCGCAGCCGCGACAGGTGCCGCGGCCAGGCGGCTGATGTGAGCAGGTCCAGCGCCGTCTCCTGCAGTGGCAGCGGCACGAAGAAGTCGTCGACGACGCGCAGGCCCCGCATCCGCAGGGCCGCCGGCCCGCGCGCCGCGAGGGCTCCGATCCGCAGTCCCGGGGCGGCCGGCTTGGTCAGGGACATCAGGTGTACGACGTTGCCGTGGCGATCGTCGCGGATCAGCGGCGGTGGGGGATCGGGGCGATAGGACAGCTGCCGGGCCCAGTCGTCCTCCAGCAGGAACGCGCCGGCGTCGTGCACGACGTCCAGCACCTCGCGCCGCCGGCTGGCGGCCAGGACGGTCCCGGTCGGGTTGGCGTACATCGGCTGGCAGCACACCAACCTCGCGCCGGTCATCGCCAGGGTCTCGGCCAGCAGGTCGGGCCGGATTCCAGCTGAGTCGGTGGCCACCGGGACGGGGCGCGGGCCGGCCGAACGGGCCAGCGCGAGCAGGCCGAAGTACGTCGGCGACTCGACCACCACCGTCCCGCCGATCGGCGTGAGCGCGCGCAGGCTGTGGACAGGCCGGCCTGCCCACCCGGGACGATCAGGACGTCAGCGGGGGAGACGCCGATCCCGGTGGCCAGCGTCGCGCGGAGTTCTGCCAGGCCGGCCAGTGGCGCCCGATTCCACACGCCCGGCCGCCGCGCCCCCGGGCAAGCGCATCGGCCATCGCGCGGGTGGGCTGCAGGCTCGGGTCGAGGTAGCCGGTGGACAGCACGATCGCGCCGCTGTCGGGCAGCGCCACCTGCCGCATCAGATCCTCGGTGTCCACCGCTCGACCCTGCAGCGCGACGGTCTGCCAGCCGACGTCGATCGGCTGGGTCGCGGCGGAGCCGGCGGCCGCAGCGACGAACGTGCCGCGCCCGGGCTCCGTCACGATGATGCCCTCGGCGCTCAGCTGGGCCAGCGCCCGGGACACGGTCACCGGTCCCACACCGTGCCGCGCGGCGAGTTCGCGCGTCGAGGGCAGCGGCTCACCGGCACTCCTGGCACGCACCTGGCGCCGGAGCTCGTCGGCCACTACCTGGTGTGGGGTTCGACGTACCTGGGCATCGCGTATGTCATCGAGACCCTGCCGCCACTGACCGCCATGGGCGGCCGGTTCGCCCTCGCCGGCCTCATCGTGCTGATCGCTGTCAGCATGCTCCGCGGCCGAACGGCGCTCGTCGCGACACCTGCTCAACTGGCGACTGCAGCGGCCTCCGGTGTCCTGCTCCTGCTCGGCGGAAACGGGCTCGTCGCGGTTGCGCAGCAGGGCGTCTCCTCGGGCCTCGCGGCGCTGCTCGTCGCCTGTGCGCCCCTTTGGGTCGTCGTCCTGCGCGCGCTGTTCGGGGACCGCCCCGCGCTGCCGACCGTCGGGGGCGTCCTCTTGGGCTCGTCGGCACCGCGGTGCTGCTGCTTCCCGGCGGTGGCGGCCGAACGGATCCGGCGTACGCCCTGCTGGTCGTGTTCGCCTCGCTCTCGTGGGCCGCCGGGGCGTTCCTGTCGACCCGGCGTCCGGTCCCGAAGGATCCCTTTCTGCTGACGTCTGTGCAGATGCTCGCCGGCGGTACGACGATGCTCGCCGTCGGGGCGGTAGCAGGGGACTGGGTCGGGCTGGACCTCGGCGAGGTCTCGCGGGCCTCCTGGATCGCGTTGGGTTACCTGGTCCTCTTCGGCTCCATCGTTGCGTTTACGGCGTTTGCCTGGCTGTTGCAGAACGCGCCGGTCTCCCAGGTCATGACCTACGCCTATGTCAATCCCGTCGTGGCCGTCGCGCTGGGTGCATTGCTCCGTGACGAGGAGGTCACCGGGACGGTCCCCGCCGGCGGCGCGATCATCGTGGCCGCGGTCGCCGTCGTGGTCAGTGTCGAGGGCCGTCGCCGCAGCTCGGTCGCGGCGGCGCGCTAGTAGCTCAGCGGGATGCGGAGCAGGGTGGCGTCGTTGTGGAAGCTCACCCAGACCGCGTCGAAGGCCACCAGGATGTCGCCGCCAGTACCGATCTCGGCGGAGATCTCCTCGATGATGGCGCCGGTTGCTGCGTCGAGGTGCTGCAGCGTCACGCCGCCCTTCCGCACCCAGATGCCCCCGGCGTCTGCGCTGATCCCGCCGTCGGTCCCGACACCACCATCGACCGTCGCGGTCACCGCGCTGGTTGCGAGGTCGACGCGGTAGCTCGCGACCGCGCCGCCCACCCAGAGCGCGCCGGGCACCTCGACGGCCACCCGCGCTCTGTCGAGCCCTTCCACCAGGCGGCCGGCAACGCCTCGATCGGGATCGACCTCGACGGCCGCGTTGTCGACGGCGCTGACCACCCACACGCCGTCGGAACCGAGCGCTAGGTCGGTACCCCGGATGGGCAGGGGGATGGGCTCGCCCGGTGCGTTGGTGTTCAGGTCGATGCCGACCATGGAACTGCCGTCTCCGAGGAGAACCCACACCCGGCCGAAACCGATGATCAGGTGTCCCTGTTCGTAGGCCTTGGTTGTCGCCACCCGGGCCTCGATGTCGCCGGTAGTCGGATCGAGGCGAAACAGTTCAGAGCGCTCGTCCGCGCCGGAACACGCCCACAGACTCCCGTCAGCGGCGCCTAGCCCTTGGCACCGATGTCCGGTCAGTTCGATCGAGCTGAGCACTGCCCCGGTCGCCGGGTCGAGCACGTCCACGCCACCCTCGTCGCGCATGATGTAGACGTGCTCGTCGTCGGCCGCGAGCCAGTCGGGCCCACCGGGTATCCGGATCGAGATCGCCTCCCGATTGCCGATCTGCACTGTCTGGGCACTGTCCCGGGCCGAATCCGTGTGCGCCGCCGCGGAGGACGCGCTCCCATCGAGGTCGGTCGAGGGCGAACCACCGTCGCAGGCGACACTCGAGAACAGCAAGCCAGCAACCGCCAACAACCGACATAGCCGTTGTTGCATTATTCCCTCCCGGATCAGATGAATGGAGACCGTAGGAGGACGAACGGCGACGACGCACCGGAGTGATCCCCCAAGCCCCTGAGGGTTTTCCCTGTGGGTGGCCGTTCTCCGATGTGTCAGCATCGTCGGGCGGGAGGTACGTCGATGGCGGCACGTGTGCTCAGTGGTGTTGCTGCGGTCGCCTTCGCGCTCGTCACGGTCACGGTCGGGGTCAGTCAGGGTGCGCCGCTGCGCTTCCTGTTGTTGGACACCCTGTTGGGGCTGACCTTCATCGCAGCCGGGATGGTGTGGCCTGGCGACGGCGGCCCGACGTCCTGACCGGTCCCGCCCTGACGCTGTGCGCCGGCCTGTGGTTCGTCGGCAGCTACGCCCCCACCGGCATCGGGTGGCTGGCGGCACTTGGCTTCTCGTTCGAGCGCTACTACGACCTTGTGCTCGCCGGGCTGGTACTCACCTTTCCGGGCACGCGGCTGGATCGACTCGCCCGCCTGATCGTCGCTGCCCTGGCCGCCAGCATGCTCGTCCGGAGTCTGACCCGGCTCCTGGTCCTCGATCCGCCGGTCTTGCTTTCCGACTGTGCCGGGTGTCCGTCGAACCCGTTCGCCGTCGCACCCAACGCGACGCTGCTGGAGTCGGTGGAGACGGTGACAGGAACGGTGATCGTGGCTTGCTTCGCCACCATCATCGGCCTGGTCCTCCGCCGCTGGCGGGCTGCCTCGTCACCGTCGCGGCGCATCCTCTGGCCGGTGCTCCTGGCAGGTGGAGTGGCGGCGGCGGCGGCTGCCTACCAGAACGCCGACCTCCTTGCATCGGTGACCGTCGACCGCCCGCTCCTCACCTAGGACGATCCTTGGATCGAGGTGGAAGCGTGGTTGTTGTTCGCCGCTCGTGCGCTCATTCCGATCGGGTTCGTCGTCGGTGTCTTTCGGCTGCGGGCCCCGCACGGCCCGGCTGCGCGGCTAGCGGTGGAGTTCGGTACCGATCGGGAGCCGCCCGAGCGGATCGAGGCGACGCTCAGGCAGGCCTTGGCCGATCCGACTGTCGAGGTACGGCGCTGGGACGCCGAGCGATCGCTGTGGACCGACGAACGGGGAGTGCCCGTGCCGCCTCCGCAGGATAAGCCAGACGACGGCCGCTCGATCCTCATGTTGGAGCGGAGGGGAAAGCCGGTCGCTGCTGTCGTGCACGATGCTGTGTTGCTCGAAGACCCAGGACTGATCGCATCGGTCGGCGCCGTGCTGCGGTTGAGCATGGAAAATGACCGGCTGAACGCGCAGGTGCAGCGCCAACTCGGGGAGGTACATGCCTCCCGCGCCCGCATTCTCGCAGCAGGGGATGAGGAGCGTCGCCGGATCGAGCGCGACCTGCACGACGGGGCGCAGCACCGGCTGCTGGGAATTTCGATGAGCCTGCAGGACGTGCGCGCACACGCCCGGGGTGTTGGCGCCTCCGATGTCCTGCTGCAGCATCTCGACGCCGTTGCGGTGGAACTCCGGGAGGCGATGCGCGAGATGCGTGAGCTGGCTCGGGGTATTCACCCAGCCGTGCTCACCAACGAGGGGCTGGAGCCGGCCGTTCGAACGCTCGCACGTCGATGCACCGTGCCGGTCGAGCTCCGCATCGACCTAAACGGCCGGCTCCCTGCCGCCGTGGAGACCGCCGCGTACTACGTCGTCGCGGAGGGCCTCACCAACGTGGCTCGACATTCCTGGGCATCGCATTCGTGCGTACGACTGAGCCTCGACGGGGGTGCTCTGACGATCGAGGTCAGCGACGACGGATCCGGCGGAGCAAGTCTCGCGATCGGGTCCGGCCTGCGCGGACTGGGTGACCGGGTGGCCGCGCTGGATGGGGCAATGACCGTGACGAGTCCGACGTCAGGGGGGACATGGCTACGCGCCGAGATACCTCGACGGTGATCGTCGCTGACGACTCTGCCGTGGTCCGGGAGGGTGTCACCCGCATCCTGACCAGCGGCGGTTTCGAGGTCGCGGGACAAGCGCGCAGCGCCGACGAACTGCTCGACCTGGTGGCCAGGGAACCACCAGCCCTCGTTGTCGTCGACATTCGGATGCCGCCTGCCCAGAACGCCGGTTTGCTGGCTGCAGAGCGCATCCGCGAACGCTATGGCCGGCAGGTGGGCGTCCTCGTGTTGTCGCAGTACCTGGAGCCGGCTTACGCGCTGCGCCTCTTGGGGGCAGGGGTCGACGGTGTCGGGTACCTGCTCAAGGACCGCGTCGCCGAGTCGAGGGAGCTCGTCGACGGCGCACGCCGGGTAGTGGCGGGCGGTTCGGCGATCGACCCCGACGTCGTCGCCGAACTCGTCCGCAACACACGAGGTGCCGATCGGCTGGCCAGGCTGGCGCCACGGGAGCGGGCGGTCCTCGCCGCCATGGCCGAAGGACGATCCAACCGGTCGATCGCAGAACGGCTGCACCTGTCCGTCAAGACCGTCGAGGGTCTGTCTGCTGGTCTCTTCGACAAGCTCGAACTGCAGCCACGACCTGATGACAATCGCCGCGTCCTCGCCGTGCTCGCCTATCTCGACCACAGCGACTAGGTACCCGGGCTGTCGGTGGCGCCTGGCACCATCGCTGTCGTGGTTTCCCTCCCGCAGCTGAGCGTCGCGGCCGCCCGTCGGGTCGCGCTCGCGGCGCAGGGGTTCACCGACGCCCAGCCCACCGGGGCCGTCGACGTGCGACATCTGCGCCGGGTCGTCGACCGGGTCGGACTGCTGCAGATCGACTCGGTCAACGTGCTGTCCCGCTCGCACTACCTGCCGGTGTTCTCCCGGCTCGGGTCGTATGACCGAGCGGCGCTCGACGGGCTGGCCTACCGCCGTCGCGAGCTGTTCGAGTACTGGGCGCACGAGGCGTCCTTCGTCCCGATCCGGCTGCACCCGCAGCTGCGGTGGCGGATGGCCCGCGCCGAGCACGAGGCCTGGGGCTCGATGCGCAGGCTGGTCCAGGACAAGCCGGGGTACGTCGAGGACGTGCTCGCGCAGGTACGGGAGCGGGGACCGCTCAGTGCCGCCGCGGTGGCCGTGGACCGGCCGAGCCGGCCGGGAACGATGTGGAACTGGCACGACGGCAAGGTCGCGATGGAGTGGCTGTTCTTCATCGGCGCCGTCAGCGCGGCCACCCGCACACCCGGCTTCGAGCGGTTGTACGACGTCACCGAACGGGTCATTCCGGCCGCCGTCCTCGCCGCCCCAACGCCAGTGCCGGAGGACGCGCAGCGCGAGTTGGTCCGGGTCGCGGCGCGCGGGCACGGCGTGGGCACCGAGCGCGACCTGCGCGATTACTTCCGGCTTGGGGTCGAGGACTGCCGGGACCGCATTGCCGAACTCGTCGAGGAGGGGGAGCTCATCCGGGTGCAGGTGCCCGGGTGGCGGCAGCAGGCCTACCTGCATCGTGAGGCGCGGGTGCCGCGGTGGGTCCGTGCTCGGGCGCTGCTCTCGCCGTTCGACTCGGTGATCTGGGAGCGTTCCCGCACCGAGCGGCTGTTCGACTTCCGCTACCGGCTGGAGATCTACACACCGGCGCCGAAACGTATCCACGGCTACTACGTGCTGCCGTTCCTGCTGGGTGATCGGCTGGCGGCCAGGGTGGACCTCAAGGCCGATCGGCAGGCCGGCGTCCTGCGGGCGCAAGGGGTGTACGCCGAGCCGGGCACCGATCCCGCCGAGGTGTCCGTCGAGCTGGCCGCCGAACTGCGCCTGATGGCCGATTGGCTCGGTTTGGAGCGGGTGCAGGCAGGCGAACGGGGCGATCTGGCCGAAGCGCTGCACGCGGTGCTGCGTTCGGCCTGACCGCCCGTGGGTCATCGGATCAGCGACTGTGCCTGCTGGGCGCGTCGGCTGGCGCGTTCCGCCCTCCGATGCCAGCGGCGGGCGTTGCGGACCCGCCGTGCGCGGGCGTCGGCTTGGGCATCGTGGTGCAGGTCGCGTAGGTGCGCGTTGGCGAGGTCGCCATCGAGGCTGTACATGGGTTTCTCCTAACGACTCGGATGGGGTTGGATTCCGCCGGGTCAGACCGTGGCGGCGGTGCTCGGGGTGAGGGTGATGTCCCCACTCATGGTGCGGACGCTGATCGACAACACCTCGCCGGCATCGGCGGGAGCGTCGTCCTGGTGCTCAAGGTCGGAGCGGGTCCGTCCGGACAGCGTGGACAGGTCCAGCCAGACCACCGTGCCCTGGCGAACGCCCACCCTGACGTCACCGGACATCGTGGTCACGTCGACGCTGCCGCGTTCGGCCTGCCGCACGGTGACGTCCCCGGAGGCGGTCCTGGCCAGGACTTCGCCGCCGCAGCTTCCGATGTGGACGTCGCCGGAGGCGGAGTTCGTGCGGCAGCTCCCGTCGATGCTGTCCGCGCGCACGTCGCCGGAGGCTGTCTTGCACTCGACCGAGCCGGAGACGCTGCCGAGCTGGATGTCCCCGCTGGCGCTGCTGATGTTCACGTCGCCGTCGATCTGGTCGGCGGCGACATCGCCGCTGGCGGTCGACGCCTCGATTCCGCCGAGTGATCCTCGGCAGCTGAGGTCGGCGGATGCGGTGCGGACGTTGACGATGGACCCGATCGGCAGCCGGATGACCATCGCGAGCCGGGCGGCTGAGCCGAAGCGGCGCTCGGGGGCCTCTACGTCGAGCCGGGTTCCGTCCGCGGACAGTTCGACGCGGATGCTTTCGGCGCTGTCTTGCGCCCAGCCGCCGCGCTCGGCTTGACGCCGGGCGGTGCCACCACGGGGGATCACCTCGACGGTGGTTTCAGTTGTCTCGGCGGCGGTGATCTCCACCTGACCGGCCGGATTGTGCACCCGCAGCGTCAGTGGCTGGGGCGTGGGGAAGGTGTGGGTCCTGGCAGACATGGGGACTCCTCGGGTCGTGGTTGGGGGTTTCGGTGGCGGCGGCGGACCGCGAGTTCAGCTGCGCGCATAGCCGGTCATTCGGCGTCCGACGTGCTGCTGCGGGGTGGGTCGCCCCCCGGGCTGCACCGCCGCGGCGATGGCGCGAACCAGCCACGAGTTGACCGACAGTCCCTCGGTGGCGGCGGCGCGTTCGGCTCTGGTCTTGAGCGTCTCGGGCAGCCGCAACGTGATGCGTGCTGTGGTGAAGTCGTCCTCCTCTTCGGAGGGCGCGTCCGCGCCGGGCGGGGGAGGAGGTGGCGGCGGCACAGGCGGAGCGGCAAGGGACTCGGCGCCGGTCACCACGACTTGGGGCTCACGGCCGTGCATCCGGATCTCGACCGATCCGCCGTCCCACGCGGTGGTCACCTCAGCGGCCAGCGCGGACAGCGCGTCAACCAGACACAACCGGGTGGACGGGTCCAACGCAGCGGCCAGCAGGCGGGCGGTCTCTCGGGTTTGCTCCGTTCCGGCCGCCGCGGCGTTGAGCAGGTCGTGGCGGAGCGCCTCGACGTACGGTGTCAGTTCCATGACATCACTGTGACATCAAGAGTGACCTCAGTCAAGCGTCATATCGGCGTCACTGCGATGTCATGGCGCGCCGCCGCGGAATCGCGGCCACGGCGTCGGTACAGTCGGCGCACCCGCCCCTTCCCCCCTTGGCGGTGCCGCGCGAGGTCCTCCGGAGTTCTGGTGCCCGATAACGTGCCCGACATCGTTCCGCTGCAGGTGCAGGTCATCGCCCAGACGCAGTTCACCGCTCCACCCGGCATTCCGTGGGAGACCGATTCGGACGGCGGGCAGGCGCTCGCGGAGTTCGCCGGCCGGGCCTGCTACCAGTCCTGGACCAAGCCGAATCCCGCGACCGCGACGAACGCCGGCTACCTGCGGCACATCCTCGACGTCGGTCATCTGTCCGTGCTGGAGCACGGCAACGTCACCGTCTACCTCACCGGCGTGTCGCGATCGCTGACTCACGAGCTGATCCGGCACCGGCATTTCTCCTTCAGCCAACTCTCCCAGCGATACGTCCCGGAACGGGACGCGGCGATGGTCGAGCCGGCGGTGATCGCCGCGGACCGGGAACTGCACGAGAAGTTCCTGGCCGCCACCAAGGCGGCGCAGACGGCGTACACGGAGCTGCTGGAGGGACTGGAGAAGCGCTTCGCCGATGTCGATAACGCCACCCTGCGCCGCAAGCAGGCCCGCCAAGCGGCCCGCTCCGTGCTGCCGAACGCCACCGAAACCCGGATCGTGGTCACCGGCAACTATCGCGCCTGGCGGCATTTCGTCGCGATGCGGGCCACCGAGCACGCCGACGTCGAGATCCGTGAATGCGCCGTTGCCTGCCTGCGCGAACTTCAGCGGGTGGCCGAAAACGTGTTCGCCGACTTCGAGATCAGCGCGCTGCCCGACGGCACCGAGGTCGCCTCGAGCCCGCTCGTCGCCGAGGGCTGAGAACTCGCCTGGCGGGATGATTCCGCTCGCAACTGGTCTAGCGATAGACTGCACATGCCCCACCCCGCTCCGGACCCCCGACTGGCGCGGTGTGGGGCCTCTTGCGTTTACGAACGGTACTGTTCCGAAAATGAGCCCCGCGTCTCGCACGCCCTTCGGGCGGGTCTTGACGGCTATGGTCACGCCGTTCACAGCCGATGGAGCCCTGGACGTCGCCGGAGCCCAACGGCTGGCCAGCCACCTCGTAGACGACGGCTGCTGCGACGGCCTCGTCCTGTCAGGTACGACGGGGGAATCGCCGACCACCAGCGACGAGGAAAAGCACACCCTGCTGGCCGCGGTGCTGGAAGCAGTGGGTGACCGGGCGAGCGTCCTGGCCGGGGTCGGTACGAACGACACCGCGCACACCGTGCAGCTGGCCCGGATGGCCGCGGACGCCGGTGCTGACGGCCTGCTCGTCGTGACGCCGTACTACAGCCGCCCTCCGCAGGAAGGCCTGGCCCGGCACTTCCAGACGGTGGCCGACGCCACCGACCTGCCCGTCATGCTCTACGACATCCCGGTGCGCACCGGCGTACCGCTGGAGATCGAGACGCTGGTCCGGCTAGCCGAGCATCCGCGGATCGTCGCCGTAAAGGACGCCAAGGGTGACCTGGGTGCGGTGTCCTGGACGCTGGCCCGCACCGACCTTGCCTACTACTGCGGCGAGGACATGCTGAACCTCCCGATGATCGCGGTGGGGGCGGTCGGCGTCGTCAGCGTCGTGGGGCACGTCGTCGGCCCGCGGCTGCGGGAGATGCTGGACGCCTACGACAAGGGCGACACCGCTCATGCCGCGGCTGTCCACAGTGGCCTGTTACCGGTCTACACCGGGACGTTCCGCACGCAGGGCGTCATCCTCACCAAGGCGACGCTCGCCCTGCTCGGCCTGCCGGGCGGGCCGGTCCGCTCACCTCTGGTCGATGCCACCGACGAGCAGGTCGCCCGGTTGCAGGAGGATCTGCGCGCCGGCGGGGTCACCTGGTGACTCAAGCCGGACCGGCGCAGCCACTGGCAGCGCCACCCGCATTGCCGGGTCACGGTCTGCGCGTGGTCGCGTTGGGTGGTCTCGGGGAGATCGGCCGCAACATGACGGTCTTCGAGTACGCCGGACAGCTGCTCCTGGTGGACTGCGGGGTGCTGTTCCCGGAGGAGGATCAGCCCGGAGTCGACCTGATCCTGCCGGACTTCGCCTACCTCGAGGACCGCCTCGCCGACGTGGTCGCGTTGATCCTGACGCACGGGCACGAGGACCACATCGGCGCCGTGCCGTACCTGCTGCGGTTACGGGCCGACATCCCCGTCGTCGGCTCGCGGTTCACGATCGCGCTGATCGAGGCGAAGCTGCGCGAGCACCGGATCAAGCCGGTCTGCCAGGTTGTCGTCGAAGGCGAGCATGCGCCGCTGGGCGTCTTCGACTGCGAGTTCTTCGCGGTGAACCACTCGATCCCCGACGCGCTGGCAGTCGCGATCCGGACCCCGGCCGGGCTCGTCCTGCACACCGGCGACTTCAAGATGGACCAGCTACCGCTGGACGGCCGGTTGACCGACCTCGGCGGGTTCGCCCGGCTCGGCGCCGAGGGGATAGACCTGCTGTTGAGCGACTCGACGAACGCCGAGATCCCCGGCTTCGTCACCGCGGAGCGCGAGATCGGCCCGGTGCTCGACGGGATCTTCCGCGAGGCGAGCCGGCGGGTGATCGTGTCCTGCTTCGCCTCACACGTCCACCGGGTGCAGCAGGTGCTCGACGTCGCGGCCCAGCACCGGCGCAACGTGGCCTTCGTCGGGCGGTCGATGGTGCGCAACATGGGCGTCGCGAGCGATCTCGGGCTGTTGACGATCCCGCCAGGACTCATGGTGGGCATGGACGAGGCGGCGGCGATGCCGCCCGCGCAGGTCGTCCTGCTCAGCACCGGCTCCCAGGGCGAGCCGATGTCGGCGCTGTCCCGCATGGCGAAGGGGACTCATCACCAGATCCGGGTCGACCCCGGCGACGCCGTGATCCTCGCCTCGAGCTTGGTGCCCGGCAACGAGTCCGCGGTCTTCCGGGTCATCAACGCGCTGGTCCGGTTGGGCGCCACCGTCGTCCACGGCGGGGTTGCCTCCGTGCACGTCTCCGGCCACGCACCGGCAGGCGAACTGCTCTACCTGCTGAACGCCACCCGGCCGAGCAATGTGCTGCCCGTGCACGGCGAATGGCGGCACCTGCGGGCGCACGGCCGGTTGGCCGAGCTCACCGGCGTACCGGCTGATCGCGTCATCCTGGCCGAGGACGGGGTAGTGGTCGACCTCGTCGACGGGCTCGCCCGGATCACCGGCAAGGTCGAGTGCGGCCTGGTGTACGTCGACGGCAACGTGGTCGGAGATGTGGGGGAGGAGTCGCTGCGGGACCGGCGGGTCCTCGGCGAGGAGGGGTTCCTCGCCATCACCATCGTCGTCGAACCGTCGACGCGCACCATCGTCCGCGAGCCGCATGTGTCCACCCGCGGCTTCTCCGACGCCCCCGGCGCCTTTGACGACTTGCTTCCGCTGGTCGAGAAGGAGCTGGCCCGCCAACTCACCGACGGCGTCACCGACACCCACCGGCTCGCCCAGGCCGTTCGAAGGGTGGCCGGCAAGTGGGTCGCCGACACCTACCGGCGCCGTCCGATGATCCTGCCCACCGTCCTCGAGGTCTGACCGGGCGATGCGGTCGAGCGCCACCCGCCGACCGCGGAAACCGGTCACAGACGACAGGTGTGAGCGGCTGCTGCCTGTCGTCTGTGACCGGTTTTCGGCTGGGCCGGCTCACCGACCCTCCCAGCGTGCCCGGAGCCGCGCAGCGCCAGCTGGGGTGAACAGCGACCGGACGAGCAGCTGGTGCCAGATCCTGACCCGCTCCGGGCGGTTGACCCGCCCCAAGGCTTCGTCAGCGTCGCGGAGCACGGATCCGGCATTGTGCAGCAGCACACCGGAGGTGTACCCGAGGCGTTGCCAACCCAGTCGGAGAAGGAGGCGGTCGCGGATGAGGTCTTGAGCGTGCCGACGTGGGTCCCGGTGCACCTCGCCGTCGTATTCGGGCAGCCGTCGGGTTCCAAGGATGCGGAGGTCGGCCCGTGCGCGGACGATTCCATCTCGGTCGCGCACGTCGTACTGCGCCTGCACGGGAACGTCACAGACGAGGAACAGCAGGCGCAGCACCGACTCCCACGCCGACTCCGACCGCGCGTCCACGTAGGGGAGTGCGCGGCGCAGGGCAGGCGCGCCGCGTCGGCGCTGTGCCGCCGCCTGGCGCAGGTCGTTGAGCGTGCAGTGTCCAAGGCTCAGCGCAGCGTCGGCGAGGACGACGAGGTCGAGCAGGCCGAGGTCACGAGCGGAGGCCAGCAGGATCTCCGGTGGCGTGGCGACCCGCAGCCCGGCCACCGGGTCCCAATCGATTCGTTGGGTGTGCCGGCAGACAACGAGCCCGGGCCGGCGCGGCCGGGGTTCAGAGTCCATGATCCCCGCAAACACAGGAAGCTCGGCGGGCAAGGGTGGCAGCCACCAGCCCCGCACCATGGCTCCCGTCAGGTGGGTGAAGGTGCCCGAGTTCGGCAGCACCTGCTGCCAGGACGCCAGGTCGGCCAGGCGCTCGCCGGCAAGCCCGAGAGGACGGTGCACGCCGTAAGTGACCCGCACCCATCCCGCGCGGCGTATCCGGCCGAGGCTGACCGGCGGTAGGACCGCCAGCTGTGTGGTCATCGGGACAGCCTCGACGCCTGTCGCCGCGTTGAGGCCTGCCAAGACGAGGTTGTGGAAGGCCACGTCGCCCTGTGGAGGGCGCAGTCAGCCGCCAGTCAGCCGCCGACACATCGGTGGCGCCCGCCGCGTCGGGTCCGCGAGCCCCCGGAACACATCGCTGGTCACGAGAGTCACATGTCAACAAGCGAGGACACGCATGAGGCGGCTGAGGCCCCTGGGGCACGGGTGCCACTAGCGTGAGTGCGTGACTCCGCCCCCGCCGTCCACCGCGAGCCGTGGTCGCTCGGCGGCCGGCTCCGGGACGGGAACCTCAGCACGCTCGCCCGCCCGCCCGGCTGGCAGCCGCCCTGCCGGGTCCACCCGAAAGCCGGTCTCGCGCAAGCCAGCCGCTCGCAAACGTGCGCCTCGCCGTGGTCCCGGACCGCTTGTCGTGGTCGGGAGGGCGATCTGGCGGGCGCTGGCCGGACTGTGGTTGCTGGCCGCCAAGGGCGTCGGGTCGGCGGTGCGCACGATCGGCCGAGGGGCCGCCAGTGCCCGCGACATCGATCGGCAGCAGCGTCGGGACGGCCTGGGCTTGGCGCTGCTGGGGCTGGCCATCGTCGTGTCTGTAGCGGTGTGGATCGGCGGAGCCGGCCCCGTGGGTACGGCGGTCCGCGCCGTGTCGTTCTGGGCGATCGGCAACGCCGTATTTTTTGTGCCACTGATCCTTGTCCTCTGCGCGATCCGGCTGCTGCGCCATCCGGGAGACGAACAGACCCGAGGGCGCGTCGTGATCGGCTGGCTGTGCGTCGTCCTGCCGATCCTCGGTCTCGCCCACATCGCCCAGGGGTCGCCGACCACGGAGGCCGGGCGGAGTGACGCGGCCGGGGTGTTCGGCGCGGTCGCCGCCGGCCCTGTCGAGAGCGGCGTCGGCACGTACGTCGGCAGCGCGTTGCTGGTCCTGCTGGCCGCCTTCGGGTTGCTCGTCGTCACCGCTACGCCGGTGCACCAGGTGCCGCAGCGGCTGACCGACCTCGGCCGGCGGCTGCTCGGGCGCCCCGCCGCGGCCGAAACGCCAGGTGACCCGTCTGCCGATCCGATCCCTGATCCGAGTTCTGCGACCGAGCGCAGCCTCGGCACGCTGCGTCTGCGCCGGCCGTCTCGCCGCAGGCAAGGCAGTCTCGCCGAGACTGCCGAAGCAGCACCCGGCGAGGAACCGAGCGACATAGGCCAGGAACCCACCCCGGCGGCAGAGACCGCAGCGTCGAAGCTGATCACCAAGCCGGAGCAGCTGGCGCTGTCCGTGCCGGAGGGAAGCTACCGGCTGCCGCCGTCCAGTGTGCTGAAGCCGGGTACCCCGCACCGCGCCCGCAGCCGCGCCAACGACACGACGATCGAAGCGATCAGCAGCGTGCTGGAGCAGTTCGTCGTCGACGCAGCGGTCACCGGGTTCACCCGTGGCCCCACCGTCACCCGCTACGAGGTCGAACTCGGGCCGGCGGTCAAGGTGGAGAAGATCACGAACCTGACCCGCAACATCGCGTACGCCGTCGCCAACGACAACATCCGCATCCTGGCCCCGATCCCGGGCAAGTCGGCAGTCGGCATCGAAGTGCCGAACACCGATCGGGAGCGGGTCAGCCTCGGCGACGTGCTGCGGTCCGCGGTGGCCACGAACGACCACCACCCGCTGCTGGTCGGTCTCGGGAAGGACATCGAGGGCGGCTACATCTGCGCGAATTTGGCCAAGATGCCGCATCTGTTGGTGGCCGGCGCCACCGGCGCCGGCAAGTCGGTGTGCATCAACTCGCTGCTCGCCTCGTTGCTGCTGCGGGCGACGCCGGAGCAGATGCGGATGATCCTGATCGACCCGAAGATGGTCGAACTCACGCCGTACGAGGGGATTCCGCACCTCATCACTCCGATCATCACCGACCCCAAGAAGGCGGCCACCGCCCTGGTCTGGCTGGTCGAGGAGATGGAGCAGCGCTACGAGGACATGCGGGCCTCCGGCGTACGGCACATCGACGACTTCAACCGGAAGGTGACCCGCGGGCAGATCACCGCGCCGCCGGGCAGCGAGCGCATCTATACGTCGTACCCCTACATCCTGTGCGTCGTGGACGAGCTGGCCGACCTGATGATGGTCGCCCCTCGCGATGTGGAGGACTGCATCGTGCGGATCACCCAAAAGGCGCGGGCCGCCGGCATCCACCTGGTGCTGGCGACGCAGCGGCCCAGCGTGGACGTCGTCACCGGGCTGATCAAGGCCAACGTGCCGAGCCGGCTGGCGTTCTCCACGTCCAGCCTCACCGACAGCCGGGTCATCCTGGACCAGCCGGGTGCGGAGAAGCTGATCGGGATGGGTGACGCGCTGTTCCTGCCGGTCGGGGCGGCCAAGCCGGTCCGGGTGCAGGGCGCCTTTGTCTCCGACGCCGAGATCGAGGCGATCGTCGCGTTCTGCAAGGACCAGCAGGAGCCGGAGTACCGCGAGGGTGTACTTGACGCCGGCAAGGCGGCAAAGCGGGAGATCGACGAGGACATCGGCGGGGACCTCGAGGAGCTTTGCCAGGCCGCCGAACTCGTGATCACCACCCAGTTCGGGTCGACGTCGATGCTGCAGCGCAAACTCCGGGTCGGTTTCGCAAAGGCCGGCCGGCTGATGGACCTGATGGAGAGCCGCGGCATCGTGGGCCCGTCCGAGGGTTCCAAGGCCCGCGACGTGCTGGTCAATCCGGACGAGCTGGACGCTGTCCTGCGGAGCCTGCGCGGCTCCTGACCCGGCGGTCGCGGGCCCGCCACGCCGCTAGTCTGCTGTGGTGTCACCCCCCGGCCCTGCGCGCTCTGCTTCTGCCCGCAGAGTCGCGCTGGTCACCCTCGGCTGCGCGCGCAACGACGTGGACTCCGAGGAGCTGGCCGGGAGACTGACCGCGGACGGGTGGACCCTCGTTGCCGGCGGCGAACCGGCCGATGCCGTGGTGGTCAACACCTGCGGTTTCGTCGAGAGCGCGAAGAAGGACTCGATCGACACCGTGCTGGCAGCGGCGGACTCCGCGGCGAAAGTCGTCGCCGTGGGCTGCCTGGCGGAGCGGTACGGCGCTGACCTCGCCGCGTCGCTGCCCGAAGCGGACGCCGTCCTCGGCTTCGACCACTACCCGCAGCTCGGTGCCCGGCTCGACGACGTCGTGGCCGGCCGGCCGGTGCCCTCGCACGTACCGGCGGATCGCCGGCTGCTGCTGCCGCTGACGCCGGCCGAGCGGTCCGCGTCCGCGCGACCCGTACCCGGCCACGGCGTGAGCGACTTGCCCGACGGTGTCGCACCGCCGTCCGGCCCGCGGGTCCTCCGTCGCCGCCTCGACGGCGGACCGATGGCGCCGCTCAAGCTGGCCAGCGGCTGCGACCGCAGGTGCGCGTTCTGCGCCATCCCGTCGTTCCGGGGGGCGTTCGTCTCCCGCCCCCCGGCCGAGGTGCTGGCCGAGGCGAGGTGGCTGGCCGGCCACGGCGTTCGCGAGCTGGTCCTCGTCAGCGAGAACTCCACGTCCTACGGGAAGGACCTCGGGGATCTGCGGCTGCTGGAGACGCTGCTGCCCGAACTCGCCGCGGTCGACGGCGTCGACAGGGTGCGGGTGGCCTACCTTCAGCCGGCGGAGCTGCGGCCGGACCTGATCCGGGTGATCGCCCAGACGCCGGGAGTGGCGCCGTACTTCGACCTGTCGTTCCAGCACGCCAGCGAGCCGCTGCTGCGCCGGATGCGGAGGTTCGGCTCACGCGAGCGCTTCGTCGCGCTCCTGGAGCAGGTGCGGGTGCTGTGTCCCGAGGCGGGCGCGCGCTCGAACGTCATCGTCGGCTTTCCCGGCGAGACCGAGCAGGACGTGCAGGAGCTCGAGCGCTTCCTGGTCGAGGCACGGCTGGACGCGGTCGGGGTCTTCGGCTACTCCGACGAGGACGGTACCGAGGCGGCGTCCTACGACGGCAAGCTCGACCACGACACCATCTGCGAACGGGTCGAGCGGGTCAGCGCTCTGGCCGAGGAGCTGACCACCCAGCGCGCCGAAGAGCGGATCGGCGCCACGATCGCCGTACTGGTGGAAACGACCGACGGGGAGGGGCGGGCCGCGCACCAGGCGCCGGAGGTGGACGGTACGACGGCGCTGAGCGGACTTCGGGAACTGCGGGTGGGGGACCTGGTGCCGGCCCGAGTCGTGGACAGCACCGGCGTGGACCTGGTGGCGGTGGCCCTATGAGTGCGCTCGTACCGGATCCGGCTGCCAGCCCGCCGCAGACCGTCAAGATCCTCAACGCCGCCAACGCGTTGACGATGCTGCGGATGGCACTCGTCCCGCTGTTCGCGGTGACCCTGCTGCACGCCGACGGCAACGACGCCGCAACGCGGATCCTGGCCTGGGCGATCTTCGCGGTCGCCGTCGTCACCGATCATTTTGACGGCGAGATCGCCCGCAAGCACGGCCTCATCACGAACTTCGGGAAACTCGCCGACCCGATTGCGGACAAAGCTCTCACCGGTGCGGCGTTGGTCGGGCTCTCGGTGTTGGGCGAGCTGCCCTGGTGGGTGACGGTGGTGATCCTCAGCCGTGAACTCGGCGTCACCCTGCTCCGGTTCTGGGTGATCCGGCACGGCGTGATCCCGGCCAGCCGCGGTGGCAAGCTCAAGACCCTCGTCCAGGCTGTCGCGATCGGGCTGTACATCCTGCCGCTGAGCGGGTTCCTCGGCACCGTTCGCTGGTGGGTGATGGCTGTTGCGGTCCTCCTCACGGTCGTGACCGGGTTGGACTATGTGGCTCGTGCGGTGACGCTTCGGCAGACCAGCGACCGGGCGCGTCGCAAGCGGCTCGCGCGATCGGCCCAGCACAAGCCCCGCTCTTGACCGGGTTTGTCGGAATCCCACGTCCCTGCCGGATGTTTTCCACTCGGTGTTACGCCGTCGGCGGACAGCTCCCCACAGGAGGGTCGGGTGTCGGCGGGCCGGGGTAGCGTGTCACCAAGAAGAACGGAAGGGGGCAGGGCATGCCACTGTTGCGTCAGGTACTCGGCGAGACCCTGCGCTCACGCCGGCTCGGCCAGGAGCGCACCCTGCGTGAGGTGTCGGGGCAGGCCCGGGTGAGCCTCGGCTACCTGTCCGAGGTCGAGCGCGGCCAGAAAGAGGCCTCGTCGGAATTGCTCGCGTCGATCTGCGACGCCCTCGGCGTGGAGCTGGCCGAGATCCTCGACGAGGTCAGCCTCATGTTGCGCCTGGGCGACCTGACCCAGGTTGCCGACGCCGGACCCGTGCGCCAGTCAGGCCCCGTCCTCTCCGCCGCTGCCGCTTAGCGCCGTCGAGCCAGACCCCGGGGACCGGGCGGTCGCCAGGGTCCTGCCGGACCTGAGACGATGGGCGGGAGACCGGCGCCGACAGCGCCGCCGATGAGGAGGACTCCGGCATGGCCAACGCATTCGTCAAGTTCTGGAAGTACATGATGGCTTCCTTCTCCAACCAGATCGACGAGCGGGCCGACCCCAAGGTCCAGATCCAGCAGGCGATCGAGGATGCCCAGCGCCAGCACCAGGCGCTGTCGCAGCAGGCCGCGCAGGTGATCGGCAACCAGCGGCAGCTGGAGATGAAGCTCAACCGCCAGCTCGGCGACGTCGAGAAGCTGCAGGCCTCGACCCGGCAGGCGTTGACCCTTGCCGACCAGGCCCGGGCCAGCGGAGACGAGACCAAGGCTCAGGAGTACGAGCGGGCCGCGGAGTCCTTCGCCACTCAGCTGGTCGCCGCCGAGCAGGGCATGGAAGACATGAAGACCATGCATGACCAGGCGCTGCAAGCAGCCGGCCAGGCCAAAAAGGCAGTCGAGCAGAACGCGATGATGCTGCAGCAGCGCCTCGCCGAGCGGACCAAGCTGCTCAGCCAGCTGGAGCAGGCCAAGATGCAGGAGCAGGTCTCCTCCTCGCTGCGGCAGATCAGCAACATGGCCGCTCCCGGCAACACCCCTTCGCTGGAGGAGGTCCGGGAGAAGATCGAACGCCGCTACGCCAACGCGTTGGGCTCGGCCGAGCTGGTCGAGAACTCCGTCGAGGGCCGGATGATGGAGGTCCAGCGCTCGACCCTCGATGTGGCCGGCCGGACCCGGATGGACGAGATCCGAGCCAGCATGGCCGGCGGCACGGGCAGCTCCGGCCCCAGTGCGCTCGGTACGTCGTCCACGCCCGCCCTCGACAAGGCCGCGCCCTCGGTGAACCCCACCTCGACGTCGCAACCGACCGGTCAGCCCGCGACCGCGCCCACCGATGCCGAACGCGCCTGACCGATCGGGTTGGGTCAGCCGCGGGCTACGGATTTTCGACCCGGCCGCCCGGGCCGCCCGCAAGCGCCGCCGCGCGCGGAGATCCCTCGGCTACCGCGCGCTGGCGACGTTCGGCTTGGCGTACCTCGCCAGCACCGTCGGCGTCGAGACGACCGTCGAGTTCGGAGAGCTGTTCTGGGGTACGGCGAGCATTGTGGCCGCTGCTGGCACCGTCGGAGCTGCTGGACGCGTGTGGCGGATCGAACGCGCACCCCGGCCCGTGCACCTGACGCCGGCGCCCGCACTCCCACCGGAGTCCTCCGCCGCCCGCACCCCGCTCAGCCGGCTCACTGCGCGGGAGAACGCCCTTGGAGAGCTGCTGACGGTGCTCGGGCCGGTGGCCGGGGACACCTGGGCGGAGGCCTCGGCGGCGGCGCAGGCACTGCGGCGGCTCGGCGACCAGATGGTCGTACTGGAGGCCGCGCGCGCCGGCGTACCGATCGAGGCTCGTCCGGGGCTGGACTCGGCGCTGTCCGCGCTCCGGTTGCGGCTGGAGGAGGGCGTCTCGGCGTACGACCGGATGGTCTGCGCGGCTACCGACGCGGTGGCTGCTGCCGCGGGCGGCCATGGCGACGACGTCGGGTCGGTGCGCCGGCTGGCCGACGCCGCCGACAACCTGACCGGCCTGGCCCGCGGCCTGCGCGAGGTGGCCGTCCTGCCCCGTCAGTGATTGGTGAAATCGCATCATTGGAGGCGATTTCGGTCGCTGGCTCACCCGAATCACCTCCAATGACGTCGATCCTGCGAATCGAGAAACGCTTCGACGGGCTGACCCGGACGGGCTAGGAGACGCGTGGCTCGGCGTTCTCGACCGCCGGTTGGCAGCTCGGACACCAGTACGCCGGTCGCTGGTACGGCGCGGCGCCCTGGTCGGCGCCGGCGACTGGAGTGCCGCAGCGCAGACACGGCTGGCCGGCCCGCAGGTACACCCAGTAGTTCTCGCCGCGGCGATTGCTTCCCGTTGTCGACTGCTCGGGCGCGTTCTTGTTCTGGTGCAGCACCCGGTGCGCCAGGTCGACGAGCGCAGGCAGGTCTGCGACCGCCCCGCTCGGCGTCCACGGGTGCACGCCCCGCAGGAACAGCAGCTCTGCCTTGTACATGTTCCCGATCCCGGCCAGCGTGCGCTGGTCGAGCAGCGCCTGCCCGATCTCGCGGTCGGGTTCGGCGAGCAGCCGGCGTACCGCTTCCGGTGCGTCCCAATCGGGACCGAGAAGATCCGGTCCGAGGTGACCAACGAGTTCACCTTCCCGCTCGGTCGGCACCAGCGTGAGGTCGTGCACGCGGTAGCCGACGCACTCCCATTCGGTGTTGCCGAGAACCGCACGGGCGGCGTACGCCGGACCGCCGGTCCAGCGCCGGCCGGTGCGCACGATCCGCCAGCTGCCGTCCATCCGCAGGTGGGAGCGCAACGTCAGTCCACTGTCCAGCCGGGTGAGTAGGTGCTTGCCCCGTGACACCACTGTGGTCACGGCCATCCCGGCCAGCTCGGTCGTTGCGAGCTGAGGGACGCGGAGTTCGGCTCGTGTCAGCGTCCGCCCGGCCAGCGCAGTGTCGAGGCGGCGCGCGGTGAGCCAGACGGTGTCTCCCTCGGGCATGCAGTCATCCTGCCCGCTCCGTTGCCTGCCCCGGCTCTAGGCGCGCATCCGCAGGCCTCGGGGGGTGGGGCGGAAGCCGGCCTGCTCCAACGCCTCGGACAACGGTGTGGCGGCGTAGACGCTCGCGCCGTCGGCCCGCTGGACGGAGATCCGGCCGAGCCCACCGGAACGGACGGCGTCAGCCAGCCCACGGGCGGCGGGTGCAAGGTCGGCGGGATCGTCACTCCACGACAACAGAGTGCGGCCCCCACGCTCGACGTACAGGATCAGCCGGCCGTCGACCAGGACGACGAGCGCGCCGGCCTTGCGGCCCGGGCGGTGTCCCGACGGTGCGATGTCCCCGTCGGAGCGCCGGTCGGGCCAGGACAGCGCCGCGCCATAGGCGTTGGCCGGGTCGGTCGCGGCCAGTACGACGGCGCTGCGCGCGTCCCGGCCCGGCTCCGACCTGCTGTACGTCCGGACCCGGTCCACGGCGCCGGGAGTGGCGAACTGCGCGGCGCCGAGTGACTCAACGAAGTACCCTCGCCGCGCCCGGCCGGAGTCCTCGAACGCGCTCAGCACCCGGTAGACCGCCGCGAATCCTCCTGGCACGTCCTCGGCCGCCACCGCGCCGCGGGTCAGTACGCCGTACCGCTCGAGCAGGCTCTCCGCCTGCGCGTGCAACCGGCGGGTAGGGTCCTCTGAGCGCCGCGGCACGAGCGACCACCGACCACCCACCGTCGGCGGGCCTGTCCGTGATGGCAGGCGGACCCGCCCGGCCCGGCCGTAGCGCGACCGTGCCGCTGCGGCCCGCCGGCTGTGCGCCCCGCGTCCGGCGGACAGCAGCGTCCGGACCGGTGCAAGCGTGTCGTTGGTCAGCCGTCCGCCCCAGACCAGATCCCACAGCGCCGCGACCAGCCTGGCGTCGTCGACGCTGCCGACCGCTGAGGACAGGTTGCGGAAGAACAGCGCCTGCCCACCCTCCAGTGCGGCGAGCACCGACTCGTGCAACGGCGAGGCGTCGAAGTGCGTCGCGAGCGGCAGCAGAAGGTCGGCGGCGTCGGCGGGAGCGAACGACAGCCACCCGTCCTGGCCGGGCAGGTCGCCGGCGCCGCACCACGTCACCTCGCCGGCGCTGGTGAGTTCGTCGAGCATCGCGGGGGTGTAGCCGGTGACCCGCGACGGCAGCACCAGCGTCTCCAGGGCCGAGGCCGGGAGGACCGCGCCGGCCAGCTGCTCGATCACGGCAAGCACCGCGTCCGGTCCGCGTGCGGTAGCCCCGACCTGTTGCCACGCCGGCAGGAATCGCGCGAGCGCCTCCGTCGGGACCGGCTCGACCTCCTCGCGCAGCCGGGCGAGGGACCGGCGCCGCAGCCGGCGCAGCACTTCCGCGTCACACCACTCGAGCCCGCTGCCGCCGGGCCGAAACTCGCCGCTGACCGCCCGCCCGGTGGTCGCCAGCCGCTGCAACGTCGCCGTGACGACCGCAACGCCGAGGCCCAACCGGGAAGCGCAGTCCCCGACGACGAATGGGCCATGCGTGCGCGCGAACCGTCCGACGAGATCGCCCAGCGGGTCGGCGACCGGTTCGGTGAACACCTCCGGAACACCCACCGGCAGGGCGACCCCGAGGGCGTCCCGCACCCGGCCGGCGTCCTCGATCGCGATCCACCGAAGATCTCCGGCGATCCGCACCTGTAGCAGCCGCCGACTCGCCCGCAGTTCCGCCAGCCATTCCTCGGTTCCGCCGCGCTCGACGGCCTCCACTGTGGACAGATCACCGAGCAGCCGGAACAGGTCCACAGTGGACTCGACGTCCTTTGCCCGGCGCTCCGGCGTACGGCGTTGGAGTTCGTCCTCGACCTCGCGCAAGGCATCCGGGTCCAGCAGCTCACGCAGCTCTGCCCGGCCGAGCAACTCGGCCAGTACGGCGGTGTCCAGCGCGAGCGCCTGCGCGCGGCGCTCGGCCAACGGCGCATCACCTTCGTACAGGAACGCGCCGATGTAGCCGAACAGCAGCGACTGCGCGAACGGGGAGGCCTGCTGTGTCTCGACGTCGACGAGCCGGATCCGGCGGGCCTGCACGTCCCGCATCAACGTGACCAGACCGGGGACGTCGTACACGTCCTGCAGGCACTCCCGGACCGCCTCCAAGACGATCGGGAACGACCCGTAGTCACTGGCCACGCCGAGCAGTTGTGCGGCCCGCTGGCGCTGCTGCCACAGGGGAGTACGCCGGCGCGGATCGCGTTTGGGCAGCAGCAGGGCGCGCGCCGCGCACTCGCGGAACCGGGAGGCGAACAGCGCCGAGCCGCCGACCTCCGCGGTGACGAGCGGCTCCACCTCGTCCGGGTCGAGGACGGCCAGCTCGCCGCCGGGAGGGGCGGCGTCGGTGTCCGGCAGCCGGAGCACGATGCCGTCGTCGGAGTGCATGGCCTGCACATCGGTCCCGTAGTGCTCGCGAAGCCGAGCGGTCAGGACCAGCGCCCAGGGCGCGTTGACCTGCGCCCCGAACGGCGAGTGCACGACCAGCCTCCAGTCGCCGAGTTCGTCACGGAAGCGCTCCACCAGGATCGTGCGGTCGTCGGGCAGGTGGTCGGTGGCCTGCTTCTGCTCGGACAGGTACGCGAGCAGATTGTCCGCGCCCCATTCGTCCAGCCCCGCGGCGGTGACCCGGGCCCGTGCGACGGGTTCGCTCGCCGCCGAGACCTCGCGCAGAAAGGCGCCGAGCGCCCGGCCCAGCTCGATCGGGCGACCGATCTGGTCGCCCTTCCAGAACGGCATCCGGCCGGGCTGGCCGGGTGCCGGCGACACGATGACCCGGTCGTGCGTGATCTCCTGGATCCGCCAGGACGACGACCCGAGCAGGAACACGTCTCCCACCCGGGACTCGTAGACCATCTCCTCGTCCAGTTCGCCGACCCGACGCCCCGGCGTACCCACTTCTCCGACGAGGAAGACGCCGAACAAGCCACGGTCTGGGATCGTTCCGCCACTGGTGACGGCCAGCCGTTGCGCGCCCGGCCGCGCGGTCAGAACGCCGCCGAGACGGTCCCACGTCAGCCGCGGCCGCAACTCTGCGAAGGCATCCGACGGATACCGACCCGACAGCATGTCCAGTACGGCGTTCAGCGCCGACTCCGGGAGCGAGCCGAACGGCGCCGCCCGGCGGATCACCTGGGTCAACTCATCGACTGTCCACGGCTCCAGGGCGACCATCGCCACGATCTGCTGGGCGAGCACGTCCAGCGGGTTGCGGAGATACCGCATCGACTCGATCAGCCCGGCCTGCATCCGCTCGGCCACGACGGCGCACTGGACCAGGTCGCCGCGGAACTTCGGGAACAGCACGCCACGGCTGACCGCACCGACCTGGTGACCGGCCCGCCCGATCCGCTGCAGCCCGGAGGAGACCGACGGCGGTGCCTCGACCTGTACGACGAGGTCGACGGCGCCCATGTCGATGCCGAGTTCGAGGCTGCTCGTCGCGACGACGGCGGGCAGCTGCCCGGCCTTTAGTGCTTCCTCCACGATGGCCCGCTGCTCGCGGGAGACCGAGCCGTGGTGTGCGGCGGCGACGGTCGTCGACACGATGGTGCCGCTGCCGGACTGGCCGATCGCCTCCGCGGCGTTGCCGCCGGCCTGCGGTGTCTCACCGGTCAGCCGCTCGTGCGCCAGCTCGTTGAGCCGCGCGGTGAGCCGCTCCGCGAGGCGGCGTGAGTTCGCGAACACGATCGTCGAGCGGTGCGCCTCGATCAGGTCCAGCACCCGGCTCTCCACGGCCGGCCAGATCGACGTACGCCGCTCCGCTCCGGCCGCGGCCCCGGACACGTCGCCGCTCGGCTCACCGAGGGCGCTGAGGTCCGGGACGGGCACGACGACCGTGAGTTCGACCTGCTTCTGCGACGCCGGCTGTACGACGGTCACCGGTCGGCCGCCGCCGAGGAACGTCGCCACCTCGTCCACCGGGCGGACGGTGGCCGACAGGCCGATCCGTTGCGCGGGTTTCTCGAGCAGCTGGTCGAGGCGCTCCAGGGACACCGCGAGGTGGGCGCCGCGCTTCGTCCCGCACACGGCGTGCACCTCGTCCAGGATCACCGTCTGCACTCCGCGCAATGCCTCTCGGGCGGCACTGGTCAACAGCAGGAACAGCGACTCCGGCGTCGTGATGAGGATGTCCGACGGCGTACGGGCGAATGTCCTGCGCTCGTCCGCCGGTGTGTCGCCGGAACGCAGGGCCACCTGGACGTTCGGCGGCGGATGGCCCAGGCGCGCCGCGGCCTGCCCGATCCCGGCCAGCGGCGAACGCAGGTTCCGCTCGACGTCGACGGCCAGCGCCTTGAGCGGACTGATGTAGAGGACACGGCAACGGCGCAGCCGCTCCTCGGGCGGCGGGTGGGCGGCCAACATGTCCAGGGACCAGAGAAAGGCAGCCAACGTCTTGCCCGAGCCCGTCGGTGCGACGACGAGCGCGTGCTGGCCGGCCGCGATCGCCTCCCACGCACCGAGCTGGGCGGGCGTGGCGGCGTCGAAGGCGCCGGTGAACCAGGCTCGGGTCGCCGGGGAGAACCGGTCGAGTATCGACGCAGCTGGCTCGGTCACCCGGCCATCTTGACTCAACCCACCGACATCTGGCGTTGCCGACCGCCCAGCGCTAGATCCGCAGTGCCGCTCGGACCTTGCCGGCGACGTCGTCCAACTCGGGTCGGTCGCGCACCCTCCATTGCGCCGAGATCCGGATCAGCCCGTCACCCAGGAGACGCGGCAGGACGTGCAGGTGCGCATGCCAGATCTCCTGGCCCGCCGCAGCCCCGTCGGCGAGAAACAGGTTCACCCCGTCACACGGCAGATCGGTATGGCGCAGCGCGACAGCGAGCCGGTGAGCGAGGGAGAACATCGCCCGGCCCGTCTCCGCCGGCAGCTCGGCGAGATCGGCGGCGTGCCGGCGCGGTACGACGAGCAGGTGACCGCTGTGCACCGGCTGCAGGTCGGTAAAGGCCAACGCCTCACCCTCGTCGACGACGATGCTGGCGGGCTGGCTGCCGGCGGCGATGCCGCAGAACACGCAGCGGCCGTCGACCTCGGCGGGCAGCGCGGCGCGTCGGGACACGAGTCACACCGTCGCACACCGCCCGAAAGCACTCTCGGCTGGCTCACCACGACGAGGACTGGCGTGTACTTGACTGAGAGGGCAACCCGGGGAGTGGACCGGCCCCCTCGACCGGGACAGGTCTACTTCTCCCCATGCGATTGTTAAACCCCGGGCTCGTCCAACGCTGAGAGGGCGAGCTTGGCAATCTCGGTGTTGATCTGATACACCCGCTTCACTTTGTCGAACGGCCGCGATTGAACTCCCCGCGTCTTGCGAGCTGCAAAGCCGAAGGAAGACATTGTGCCGGCGTACTCATAGTCCTCGAGGCCGACCTCAGCCCGGGTGTCGTCGACACTGATCTCGGGGGCGTTCTCTGCCACAACCCGCAAGATCCGCTGTGCGTTGGGCTGTAGGGCCGTGGCGTATCGGCGCATCTTCGAAAGTGTCCATCCACCAGGCGCTGGTGCGGCGCTTCGACTGGCGTCCTGTCCTAACGGTAACTCGTCGACCTCAGGTTCTTGGTCGAGCAGATCCTGAATCGAGTCGTATCCGTAGATCGCACTGATCCCGAGCAGCACATCGTGCGGGTTGTCCTCGTCGAGCCTGAAAGTGACCGTGTACTTCACTGTGGATCTCCCTGGTGCGGTGGCACTGCTCACGCTGTCAGCGATCTACGTCGCGTTCGGCACGACGGCAGTGGTGACTGGGTGAGCGGGCTCTCGCAGTTTCATGATCGTGACCAGGCCCCACATTGCAGCCGCGACACGCCGTCGATGAGAGTGACACGCCGTCCCTGCAGCCTACTCAGGAGTGATTGTGGGGGCTGGTTGCGATCATGACGCCGTCCGTGACGAGGGTCGCTGGACGGTTGGCGTGCTCACGTCCTCGTCGTCGGCTGCCGGACTGACGGTGGCACACTCGGGGCATGGAGTTGTCCCTGTACGAGGCCGACCATGAGGCGTTTCGGGACATGGTCAGGTCCTTCGTCGCCAAGCACATCGTTCCCTTCCACGAGCAGTGGGAGGCCGACGGCCTGGTGGATCGTGCGGTGTGGCTGGAGGCGGGCAAGCAGGGTCTGCTCGGTTTGGACATTCCCGAGGAGTACGGCGGGGGTGGCGTCCGCGACTTCCGGTACAACGCCGTACTCACCGAGGAACTCATGAGGGTGGGAGCCACCGGGGTCGGATTCTTCTTGCACAACGACGTGGTCTCTCCGTACCTGCGCGAGCTCACCGACGAGGAGCAGAAGCAGCGGTGGCTGCCCGGCTTCGTCTCCGGCGAACTGATCAGCGCGATCGCGATGACCGAGCCGAACGCCGGCAGCGACCTGCAGGGCATCGCGACAACGGCGCGGCGCGACGGGGACGACTTCGTCGTCAACGGTTCGAAGACGTTCATCACCAACGGAATCCTGAGCGACATCGTCATCGTCGCGGTTCGAACGGATCCGGATTCGCCGGGCTCGCAGGGCCTCAGCCTGCTCATGGTGGAGCGCGACATGCCCGGCTTCGAACGTGGCAGGAACCTGAACAAGGTCGGCCTCAAGGCGCAGGACACCGCAGAACTGTTCTTCGACGACGTCCGGGTCCCCGCGGCGAACCTGCTCGGTGGCCTCAACCGCGGGTTCGCCTATCTGCTGCACAACCTGCCGCAGGAGCGGTTGTCCATCGCCGTAGCGGCGGTTGCGGCTTGCGAGTGGATGCTCGAGATGACGCTGGAGTACGTCAAGGAGCGCCGCGCGTTCGGCCAGCCGATCGGTAGCTTCCAGTACAACCGTTTCACCCTCGCCGAACTCGCCACGAAGGTGCAGATCGCCCGGGTGTTCCTGAATACCTGCATCGCGGAGTTGAACGCCGGCCGACTGTCGGTCACCGACGCCGCGATGGCCAAGTGGTGGACCACCGACCTGCAGAACGCCGTGGCCGACGCCTGCCTGCAGTTGCACGGAGGGTACGGCTACATGAACGAATACCCGATCTCCAAGGCATGGCGAGACAGCCGGGTGCAATCGATCTACGGCGGGACGAACGAGATCATGAAAGAAATCATCGGACGCTCACTCGGTGTCTGAGCCAACGCTGGCGGCGCCCGTGCTGGTGCGGGTGCAGGCCGTCCAACGCCGGACTCTGCTGGTGCTGTCGGCGAGCCAGGTCATCGGCGGTGTCGGACAGGCGATCGGAATTGCGGTCGGCAGCCTGCTCGCCGCGGAGATCGCCGGGACCGCGGCGGTGGCGGGACTGGCCTCCACGTCGTCGGTCCTGGGGGCCGCGCTGCTCGCGGTACCGGTGTCTCGCGTCATGTCATCCTCCGGTCGGCGAGCCGGACTCGTCGTGGGCTACGCCGCTGCCGTGCTGGGCGCCGCCCTGGTCGTCGTTGCCGCCTATGCCGATTCGCTGACCCTGATGCTGGTCGGGATGTTCCTGTTCGGGGGCGGCACCACCGCCGGCTTCCAGGCCCGCTTCGGCGCCACTGACCTGGCCGAGCCGCACCGCCGCGGGCAGGCGCTGTCCCTCGTGGTCTGGGCGACCACCATCGGCGCGGTGCTGGGGCCGAACCTGTCCCAGCCCTCCGGTTCGCTGGCCCAGGCGTTGGGCCTGGCTCGGTTGGGCGGGCCGTTCCTGATCTCGGCGGTCCTCTTCGCGCTGGCCGCGCTGTTCGTCGCGGTGCTGCTGCGTCCCGATCCGCTCCTGCTGTCGCGTGAGCTGACCCCCGACGTTCAGGAGCCGTCTGGGAGTCGGCGGTCCTCGATCCGGCAATCGCTGTCGGCCATCGTGTCGACTTCGGATGGCCGGTTGGGACTGCTCGCGGTCGTCGTCTCGCACTCGGTCATGGTCGCGGTGATGGTGCTCTCGCCGATCCACCTGGGACATGGCGGTGCGACGCTCACCGTAATCGGCGTGGTGATCAGCGTGCACATCGCGGGGATGTTCGCCCTGAGCCCCGTTGTCGGCTGGCTGGCCGACAGGCTCGGGCGTCGCCGTACCGTTCTGATCGGAGCCAGCGTCCTCGCGGTGGCCGTCGTCGTCGCGGGTACGGCGCCGGCCGACCGCTCCGCCCAAGTCGGAGTCGGGTTGTTCCTGTTGGGGCTTGGCTGGTCCTTCGGTCTGATCGCCGGCTCCACGCTGGTCACCGAGTCTGTCCCGGCCGGGATCCGTCCGCAGGCTCAGGGGGCCAGTGACCTCACCATGGGGTTGTGCGCCGCCTTGGCCGGCGCGCTTGCCGGGCCGATCCTAGACCTGGGTGGCTACGGCGGGCTGAACCTCGTGGCCGGCGTCATCGTCGTACCGCTGTTCTTCGTAGCCCTACGAGGTGTGCTCAGTCCCGGTCACGGTACTGCTTGATGAGAAACACCAGAAGCACGCACAGCGCCACGACGATGCCGATCTCGAAGAGCAGCTCGGTTCCCTCGGGCACCACTCCATCGTAGGTGCGGGCTGGTTAGGCTTGTCGCGTGCGGCTGACCGATTTCTGGGCGCGGATGGAGGCCCGGTTCGGTACCCGGTACGCCGAATCGGTGGCCCGGGACCAGGTGTTGCGTCAACTTGACGGGCGGACCGTCGTACAGGCCCTGGCGGCCGGCTGGAGCGCGAAGTCGGTCTGGCGGGCGGTCTGTGATGCCTTCGAGATCCCGCCCAAGGAGCGCTGATCCGGCGCACGGCGTGTCGGCTTCACTCGAACATCCGTTCGGATAGTTTGTCCACAGCGCCGCCGGCCATCCACAGACCAGCGCGCCGACCGGTTTCTGTCGGTGCCTGGTCCTAGCGTCAGCGGCACCGTGTTCGAGCGAGCCGTTCGCTGCGACTGACGAAGGTGGAGACCATGGCCGGACTGGACCGCGAGAAGTCCCTCGACGTTGCCCTCGCGCAGATCGAAAAGGCTTACGGCAAGGGTGCGGTGATGCGTCTCGGTGACGAGGTCGCGGTGCCGATGAAGGTGATCCCCACCGGATCCATCGCGTTGGACGTTGCGCTGGGTGTCGGTGGCCTGCCGCGCGGTCGGGTGGTGGAGATATACGGACCGGAGTCGAGCGGGAAGACCACGGTGGCTCTGCACGCCGTGGCTCAAGCCCAAGCTGCCGGCGGTATCGCCGCCTTCATTGACGCCGAGCACGCACTGGACCCGGACTACGCCCGGGCGCTGGGCGTCAACACCGACGCGCTGCTCGTCTCGCAGCCCGACACCGGTGAGCAGGCGCTGGAGATCATGGACATGCTCATCCGCTCCGGTGCCCTGGACATCGTCGTCGTCGACTCCGTTGCCGCACTCGTGCCCAGGGCCGAGATCGAGGGCGAGATGGGCGACAGCCATGTCGGCCTACAGGCCCGACTGATGAGCCAGGCGCTGCGCAAGATCACCGGCGCATTGAGCAATGCGGGGACGACCGCAATCTTCATCAACCAATTGCGAGAAAAGATCGGGGTGATGTTCGGCTGTTTGTCTTATCACACCCGAGTGACACTAGCCGACGGTTCCCAGGAGAAGATTGGCAAGATCGTCAATCAGAAGCTACCGGTCGAGGTGCTGTCCTATGACCCCGATCTGGGCGCCATCGTGCCGAAGCGAGTCGTGAAGTACTTCGACAACGGTGTCACTGACACGTTTCTGCAGTTCACCATCGCGCGTCCCGGCGGCAACGGTCGTGCGCAGATGGGCCTTACCGCCAATCACCTCGTGCGGGTGCCCGGTGGGTGGCAAGAGGCCGGAGAGCTGACGGTCGGCGATCGGGTGATGCTGGCCCAGACGCACCGGCTCAGCCCGCAGCAGTGGCAGTTCGTCCTCGGCGGCCTCATGGGCGACGGCGCGCTGTCGCCGAGCCGCATCCCTGGAAGCCTCGGAACTCGTTACCGCATGGGTCACGGCGCCCAGCAGGTGGAGTACCTGGACTGGAAGGCTTCCCAGTTCGGCAATATCGGTCAGACCCGTATGACGAACGCACGTGGCGTGGCTTTCGTCGCTCTCACCCCGTTGCCGGAGCTGGCCGAGCTGCGACAGGCGGTGTACCTCGGCGACGGCAAGAAGCATCTGTCCTACGACTACCTCAAGGCCCTAACGCCGCTGGCGTTGGCGATCTGGTACATGGACGACGGCTGCTTCACACTTCGGGCAAAGGGTCTGCAGGAGCGGACCCGCGACGGAAGCGGCCGCGCAGAAATCTGCGTTCAGGCGATGAGCGAGGGCACGCGGCGACGACTTGTCGAATGCCTGGCTGGGCAGTTCGACCTACATCCGAAGCTCACTTTGCGGGGCCAACGACGGCAGCCTGTTCTCATCTTCGGTAAGGACGAGACGGCCAAGTTGCACGAGCTGGTGGCGACATATGTCCATCCATCGCTGGACTACAAGCTCCTGCCGAGGCTGCGTGGGCGATTCGACGTCACTGCCGAGTTCGTCGAACCGACGGTCCTGCCGGTACCGGCTCCGATTCGGTCCGTGAGGGTCCGTCCGAAGTCACGGTCGATGCACCGCTTCGACATCGAGGTTGAGGGTTCGCACAACTATCTTGCCGACGGGATCATCGTCCACAACAGTCCGGAGACAACGTCAGGTGGCAAGGCGCTGAAATTCTATGCGTCTATTCGTCTCGACGTGCGCCGAATTGAAACGCTCAAGGACGGCGGTGACGCGGTCGGCAACCGGACTCGGGTCAAAGTCGTGAAGAACAAGTGCAGCCCCCCCTTCAAGATCGCAGAATTTGACATCGTTTACGGTCAGGGAATCAGCCGCGAAGGGTCACTGATCGATGTTGGTGTCGAGCAGGGGATCGTCCGCAAGTCCGGTGCCTGGTACACCTATGAGGGCGATCAGCTCGGTCAAGGCAAGGAGAACGTCCGGGCGTTCCTGCGCGACAACCCTGACCTGGCCGACGAGATCGAGAAGAAGCTCAAGGAGAAGCTGGGTATCGGACCGAAGCTCGACGCGGACTCCGGTGACGCCGGTCCCGGTCCGAGCCCAGTGAAGGTCGACTTCTGAGCCTCGCCGACCGCTCGGACCGCGGCGACTGCACCGACCTGCCCGGCGATCCGGAGTCCGTGGCCAGGTTGATCTGCCTGCGGCTGCTCACCAACGCGCCACGGACGCGGGCGCAGTTGGCTGCAGCGCTGCACCGTCGCGGCGTGCCGGACCCGGCGGCGAAGGCGGTGCTGGATCGATTCGGCGACGTCGGCCTGATCGACGACCGAGCTTTCGCCGAGGCGTGGGTGTCCTCGCGGCACAGCGGCCGAGGGCTCGCCGGCCGGGCGCTGAGTCAAGAACTTCGTCAGCGCGGCGTAGATCGGCAGACCACGGCCGCCGCGGTCGGCCGTCTGGACACCGACACCGAGTGGGAGACCGCCCGCCGGCTCGTGCGGCGGCGCGCGCAACGGTTGAGCGGCGCGGCGCCCGACGTGGCGTTGCGCCGTCTTGTGAGCATGCTCGCCCGCAAGGGCTACTCGCCCGGACTGGCCTACGCCGTCGTACGTGCGGAGCTGGCCGAGTCCAATGCCGTGGATGTTGCGGCCCTGTCCGAGTTGGACGAATCCGAGCCTGACTAGCCGGCCTCCGTCGCCTCGCCCTGCTCGGCGCCGGCCTGCTATCGGTAGCGTCCCCGTGCATGGCAGCCCGGATCGTGCTGTTCGGCGCCACCGGCTACACCGGCGAGCTGACTGCCCGCGCCCTCGTCGCCCGTGGCCTCACCCCGGTCCTCGCCGGGCGCTCACCCGAGCGGCTGGCCGTCCTGGCCCGAGAGCTGGGCAATCTGGAGGCTGCGACCGCTGATGTCGGCCGGCCGGACAGCGTTCGGGCGCTGGTCGGCGCGGGCGACGTGCTGATCTCCACGGTGGGCCCGTTCCTCCGGTACGGCGAGCCAGCGGTCACTGCGGCGGTGGCCGCCGGCGCCCACTATCTGGACAGCACCGGTGAGGCGCCGTTCATCCGAACGGTGTTCGAGCGGCACGGTCCAGCGGCCGACAGGGCGGGCTGCACCCTGCTCACCGCGTTCGGGTACGACTGGGTGCCCGGGAACCTCGCCGGCGCTCTCGCCCTGCGTGACGCCGGACCCGGCGCCCGGCGGGTCGACATCGGCTATTTCGTCAGCGGGTCGGTGGCCGGTCTCTCGTTGAGCGGTGGAACGCGCGCCTCCATATCCGGGATCATGCTGGAGCCGGCCTTCGCCTGGCGCGGCCACCGGCTCGTCACGGAGCCGCCCGGCCGGAGCGTGCACAGGTTCGACGTAGACGGTGTGGCTCGGCGTGCGTTGTCCGTCGGCGGTTCGGAGCATCTCGCGTTGCCTCGTCAGCATCCGGGGCTGGCCGAGGTGGGCGTCTACCTCGGCGCGCGCGGGTTGGCAGTCGGGCCGGCTGCCCGCGCCGTACAGGGCGCTTCGATCGCGTTGAGCACGGTGGCCAGGTTGCCGGGCGCCCGCCGCGCTCTGCAGACGGCCGCGAGTCACCTGGTTTCCGGCTCCACGGGCGGACCAGATGCGGCAAGTCGCGCGCGGTCGCGCTCAACGATTCTCGCCGTGACGACGGACGGGAACGGCGGCCGGCTCGCGGCGGCTCGGCTGGAGGGCGTCAACGGGTACGACTTCACTGCGCGCGTTCTCGCCTGGGCCGCGGAGCGTGCAGCTGCTGGCGGGCTGCTCGGATCCGGCGC
>JACCTY010000083.1 GCA_013812145.1 Geodermatophilaceae bacterium
CCGGGATCGTCGCGACCATGCCCTACATCGCGCTGCAGCTCATCGGCATCGAAGCGGTGCTGCTTGCGATGGGCGTCGAGGGCCACCTGCCGATCATCGTCGCGTTCATCATCCTGGCGCTGTACACGTACAACTCCGGCCTGCGCGCGCCGGCTCTGATCGCGTTCGTCAAGGACGCGCTCATCTACCTGGTCATCATCGTCGCGATCATCGTGATCCCGGTGAAGCTCGGTGGGTGGGACGTCATCTTCGGCGCTGCGGAGGAGAAGTTCAGCGTGAACGACGGGCCGGGCGTGCTGCTCCCGTCGACCGGTCAGCTGCAGTACGCCTCGCTTGCGTTCGGCTCGGCGCTGGCGCTGTTCCTGTACCCGCACTCCATCACCGGCGTACTGGCCTCGCAGAGCCGCAACGTGATCAAGCGCAACATGTCGGCGCTGCCGGCGTACAGCCTGGTCCTGGGTCTGATCGCGCTGCTCGGCTTCATGGCCATCGCCGCCGGGGTCACCCCGATCGGTACGAACGGCAACACGATCGTGCCGGTGCTCTTCGACCAGATGTTCTACGACTGGTTCAACGGCATCGCGTACGCCGCCATCGGCATCGGTGCTCTGGTGCCGGCCGCCATCATGTCGATCGCCGCGGCGAACCTGTTCACCCGCAACATCTACAAGGAGTACTTCCGCAAGGACGCCACCGATGCGCAGGAGGCGCAGGTCGCGAAGGTCGCCTCCCTGGTCGTCAAGCTCGGGGCGGTGGCGGCGATCATCTTCATCGATCCGCAGTTCTCCATCGACCTGCAGCTCATCGGCGGCGTGATCATCCTGCAGACGCTGCCGGCGGTGGCGATCGGCCTCTACACCCGCTGGTTCCACCGCGGCGCGCTCATCGCCGGCTGGATCGCCGGGATGTCGACGGGCGTGTGGACGCTCTACACCGTCAAGCGCATCGACCCGGCCACCGGCGATGTCATCCGGGAGCACTTCGCTGGCTCGGCGTTCTCGCTGTCCAACCTGGGCCTCGACACGACGTACACCATCTACGCCGGCCTCATCGCCATCGCGGTGAACCTGCTCGTCGCCGTCGTGGCCACCTACGTGCTGCGGGCGATGAAGCTGCCCGAGGGCACCGACGGGACCGGCCTGGAGGACTACTTCGCCGACCAGGGCGACCCGCGGGTCAAGGATCTCCCGGAGGTCGTCGGCTGACGCGCACGCACCAAGCCGGCGTTGCCCCCTGAGCGCGGGGACACGCCGCGGCTGCACCGGCGTGTCCGCGTCGCCGGGGGGCAATGCGGTCATGGCCGGATCGCCTGCTCGCCGACGGCAACCGCCGGCCGGCGGCATTAGGGTGGGCGGTCGTGACGTGCTCGTGAAGGCCGCCCCCGAGGTCCAGCTGCGACTACTGGACCTGCAGGCCGTGGACACGGCCATGGCCCAACGGGTCCACCGGCGGCGAACGCTGCCCGAACTCGCCGTTATCGCCGACACGTCGCAGCGGCTGGCGACGCTGTCCGGGGACACCGTGCGGGCGCAGACCGAGATCAGCGACCTCGACCGTGAGCAGCGGCGGCTGGAGATGGACGTCGACCAGGTCCGCTCCCGCAGCGAGCGCGACGAGCAGCGCCTCGTCTCCGGTGCGGTCGGGAGCCCAAAGGAGCTGGAGCGGTTGCAGCATGAGGTCCAGAGCCTGGCCCGCCGCCAGGGCGACCTCGAGGACCAGGTCCTCGAACTGATGGAACGGCGGGAGACCGCTGCTGCGGCCCTCGCCGAGGTCACCCGTTCGGTGCAGCGTGGAACCGCCGAACGTGACGAGGCGACGGGCCGGCGAGACGCCGCCTTCGCCGACATCGACGCAGAACTGCGCGATCGCGAGGTCGAACGGGACCGGCTGACCGCGACGCTGCCGGCTGACCTGCTGGCGTTGTACGAGCGGCTCCGGTCGAGTTCGGGAGGAACGGGGGCGGCCGCGTTGCGCCAGCGCCGCTGCGAGGGGTGCCGGATGGAACTGGCCAACACCGACGTCAACCGCTTTCGCAACGCCCCGCCCGATGAGGTGCTCCGCTGCGAGGAGTGTGGCCGGATCCTCGTCCGCACTCCGGAATCCGGCCTGTGACCCGACGGCTCGTCGTCGAAGCCGACGGGGGATCGCGAGGGAATCCGGGGCCGGCCGGGTACGGCGCCCTGGTGCGCGACGCCGACACCGGTGAGCTCCTGGCTGAGCGGTCGGAGGCCATCGGCAGGGCGACGAACAACGTGGCGGAGTACCGCGGGCTGATCGCCGGACTGACCGCGGCGGCGCAGTTCGCGGCCGAATCGATCGTCGTACGGATGGACTCCAAACTCGTCGTCGAGCAGATGTCCGGCCGTTGGAAGATCAAGCACCCGGACATGCGACCGCTCGCATTGCAAGCCCAGCGTCTGGTGCGGGACCTGCCGCCGACGACGTTCAGCTGGATCCCGCGGGAGAGCAACAAGCACGCGGACCGGCTCGCGAACGAGGCCATGGACGGTCGGGTCGCAGAGCCGACTCCCGCTGCCAGGCAGCCGGACCCGCGACGGACGTCGTGGTCGCCGGTCGGCGCCCGTACGTCGACGCTGCTGCTGCGGCACGGGCAGACCGAGCATTCGGTGGACCGGCGGTTCAGCGGCCGCAACGACCTGCGGTTGACCGCCGAGGGGGAGCGGCAGTCCCAGGCGGCCGGCCAGCGGTTGCTCCGAATGGAGGTGGCTGGTGTGCTGTGCTCGCCACTTCGTCGTGCTCGGCAGACCGCCGACATCGTCGCGGAAGCTCTCGGAGTCACCGCCCAGACCGACGACGATCTCGTGGAGACCGACTTCGGCGCCTGGGAGGGGTTGACCTACGCCGAGGCCGCCGACTCGTACCCGGCGGAGATGGCGGCGTGGACGGCTTCGGCCGACGTCGCCCCGCCCGGTGGTGAGAGCTTCGCCGCGGTCGCCCGACGGGTACGCCGTGCCCGTACCCGGCTGCTGGCGGCGTACCCCACCGGCCGGGTTCTCGTGGTCAGTCACGTCACGCCGATCAAACTGATCCTGGCCGCCGCGCTCGACGCACCGATCGACGTACTGTTCCGAATCCATCTCGACCCGGCCGGTCTGTCTACTGTGGACTGGCACGACGGCGGAGTAGCGTCGGTTCGGCTGATGAACGACACGAGCCATCTAGGCTGAGTCGATCCGGGTAGCTGCCGGAGGTGGACGCGGATGTCTCACAACATCGAGCAGAGTTCGTCGTCGGAGGTGCTGGGCGGGCGCAGTTTCCCCACCGCGAACGGCGCGCTTGCCGACGTGCCGATCCGGGATCTGCCCGATCCGCAGCCGCTGCGACGGGTGCTCGGCCCCGGTGTCATCGCCGCCGGCGTGGGGCTCGCATCGGGTGAGTTCGTGCTGTGGCCCTACATCTCGGCCAACGTCGGCCTGGTGTTCCTGTGGGCGATGTTCGTCGGCGTCACCCTGCAGTTCTTCATCAACATGGAGATCGAGCGTTACACGCTGGCCACCGGCGAGACGGCGCTGACCGGGTTCAGCCGGTCGTGGCGGCACTGGGGTCTGGTCTTCGCCATCATGGCGGCGCTGGCGAACATGTGGCCAGGCTGGGCGACAAGTTCGGCGACGGTCCTGACCTTCGCGATCGGGGGTGGCAACGCCGTACTGATCGCCATCATCGAACTGGTGGTGATCGGACTGGTCCTGACGCTGTCACCGGTGGTCTACCAGAGCGTGGAGAAGATCCAGTTCGCCAAGGTCATCGCCGTCGTCATCTTCATGCTCGTGGCGCTCTTCCTCGTGATCACCCGCGACGCCTACTCCGCGCTGCCCGACGTCGTCACGAACGTCGGGCAGGTGCCCACGGAACTGGGCTTCGCGCTAGTCCTGGGCGCACTGGCCTTCGCCGGCGGCGGGGGCGCGCAGAACCTGGTGCAGAGCAACTGGATCAGGGACAAGAACATGGGGATGGGAGCACGCATCCCACGACTGGTCTCCCCGATCACCGGTGAGGACCAGGCCGCCCCCTCGACCGGCTTCCTGTTCGACCCCAACGACGCGAACCTGCGTCGCTGGCGCGGCTGGTGGAAGGTGGCCAACACCGAGCAGCTGGTGTCGTTCGTGGCGATCACGGCGTTCACCATCACGGTGACCTCGCTGCTGGCGTTCTCCACCGTCTTCGGGCAGGACGTGGCGAATGACGTCGCGTTCCTGCAGACCGAGGCCGATGTACTCAATGAACGGACCGGCTGGTTCGGCACCTTCTTCCTGTGGATCGGCGCGGTGTCCCTGTTCGCCGCGGCCCTCGGGATCCTGGACTACGTCGGACGGCTCGTGGCCGACGTGCTGAAGGTGAACTACCTGGCCGACAGCCAACGCTGGACCGAGAGTCGATCTACACCACCGTGGTGTGGTCGCTGATCGCCTTGGGCGCCATCATCCTGCTCGCCGGCCTGGACCAGCCGCTCGTGCTGCTCGTCATCGCGGCCGTGCTGGGCGGCTTCATGATGTTCGTGTACTCGATCCTGCTCATCCAGCTCAACCGCAAGGCGCTGCCGCGGGCGATCGAACTGCGCGGCTACCGGCTGGCCGTGATGGGCTTCGTGATCCTGTTCTTCGGCTTCTTCTCCGCGCTGATCCTGATCGAGCAGGTGCAGAAGCTCTTCGCCTGACCAGCTCAACTACTGTCGAAGACATGAGTACGACGGCGTACGCCGACGACCGGACCATGTCCGCGGACGGGTACGAGGCCTGGGCGGCCGAGGTCCGTGAACTGGCGACCCGGCGGGATGCGGTCATCCTGGCGCACAACTACCAGGTTCCCGAGATCCAAGACGTCGCCCACCACACCGGCGATTCGCTCTTCCTTTCCCGGATCGCCGCCGAGACCGCACAGCAGGAGATCGTGTTCTGCGGGGTGCACTTCATGGCCGAGACCGCCAAGATCCTGTCGCCTTCTAAACGGGTCTTGTTGCCCGACCACGCCGCCGGGTGCTCGCTGGCCGACAGCATCACCGCCGACCAGCTACGGGACTGGAAGGCCGAGCACCCAGGCGCGGTCGTCGTCTCCTATGTGAACACCACCGCGGCGGTCAAGGCCGAGACCGACATCTGCTGCACGTCGTCGAACGCCGCGGATGTCATCCGCTCGATCCCCGCGGACCAGGAGATCCTGTTCTGCCCCGACCAGTTCCTCGGCGCGCACGTGAAGCGGGTGACGGGTCGGCAGAACATGCACATCTGGGCGGGGGAGTGCCATGTGCACGCGGGGATCAGCCCGGCCGATGTCCGGGCGCAGGTCGCCGCCCATCCTGATGCCGAGATCCTGGTCCATCCAGAGTGCGGGTGTACGACGTCCGTCCTCGACCTGGTCTCGCGCGGCGACCTGCCGGCGGACCGGACCCGCGTGCTGTCCACCGGGGGGATGGTCGAGGCGGCCGCTGCCACCCGGGCGAGGACGGTGCTCGTCGCCACCGAGACCGGAATCCTGCATCAGCTCCGCGGGCTGAACACCGCCGGCACCGACTTCGTCGCGATGAACGCCCGGGCGGCCTGCCGGTACATGAAGATGATCACGCCCGCCAAGCTGCTGCGAACGCTGCAGACCGGTGCCGGCGAGATCGAGGTACCGGCGGACATCGCCGCCCGCGCGCGGGCCGCGGTCGAGCGGATGATCGCGATCGGTCAACCCTCCAGAGGAGGGGAGTGAGTCATGCAGATCCAGAAGTTGGGGCATGCCTGCCTGCTGGTCACCGCCGAGTCGGGCAATCGGGTGCTGCTCGATCCCGGCGTGTGGAGCGAGGGGTTCGAGGACCTGACCGACCTGTCCGGCGTACTGATCACCCACCAGCACGCCGACCACGTCGACGTGGCCCGGCTGCGGCCGCTGCTGGCAGCCAACCCGCGCGCCGTCGTACTGGCCGATCCGGACAGCGCTGGCCTGCTGCGGGAGCAGGGCATCGAGGTCACGGTGGCTGCGCACGGGCAGAGCTACGACGTGAACGGTGTTGCGGTCGACGGCGTCGGGCGCACGCACGCGATGGTCCATCGGGACATCCCGCAGGTGCCCAACGTCGGGTACGTCGTGGCCGAGCAGCTGTTCCATCCGGGCGATGCGCTCACCGTCCCGGACCGGGCGGTCGACATCCTCGCGCTACCGGCTGGGGCACCGTGGGTGAAGTCCGGTGAGGTCATCGACTTTCTGCGGGCGGTCGCCCCGCGGATCGCCGTACCGATCCATGAGCGGACGCTGGCCAAGCCGGACATGGAGTACCGGCGGTACGGCGACCTCGGCCCGTTCGGAACGGACTTCGTCGTCCTCGACGACGGCGAGCCGCGGGAGTTCTGAATAACGGTTCGTCCTCGGCGCTAGCGTCGGTGGCATGACAGACCCGCAGCCCCACCCCAACCCCATGGTCGCCGCCGCGACCGCCGACGAACGCGACCTGCTGGAGGCGTTCGTGGACGGCTACCGCGTCCAGGTCCGGAGCCGGGTCGCGGGCGTCTCCGAGGAGGAGGCGCGGCGCCGACTCGTTGGCTCCGCGACCACGCTGGGCGGAATCATCAAGCATCTGCGCTGGGTGGAACTCAACTGGTTCGAGCGCGTACTCGCACAACGGCCCGAGAGCGAACTACCGGCGGCGCCGTGGACCGACGAGGACCCGGACGCGGACTTCCGACTCGACGACGACGAAATCCTTGAGGGGATTCTCGAGGCCTACGACCGACAGTGCGAGACCTCGCGAGAGATAGCGCGTGGGTTCTCGTTGGATGACACCGGGCCGCATCGCCGGTTCGGGGAGGTGTCCCTGCGGTGGATCTACGTCCACATGATCGAGGAGACCGCCTGCCACGCCGGGCACGCGGACATCCTCCGCGAACTCATCGACGGCTCGGTGAACGAGTAGCTCACTGCGCGACGAACAGGTAGATAGCGACGGCGATACCGAAGAGGACCACGCACCAGCGCAGCACCGTGTCGTTGAGGCGGCGGGCGATCTTCGCGCCGAGGAAGCCGCCGACCAGGGTCGAGGGGGCGATGACCGCCACCGCCAGCCAGTCGACCGGTCCGAAGATCCCGAACGCGACGACCGTCACGGTGGCGACCACGAGCGACAGCGCGCTCTTGAGTGCGTTCAGCCGGCGCAGGGTGTCCTTGATGGTCAGGGCGAGTACGCCGATCAGGATCACGCCGAGCGCGCCGCCGAAGTATCCGCCGTAGATGGAGCTGACGAAGATCGCCAGGTAGAGCGGTGTGCGCTTGGCGGGACCACCCTCCTCGGGTGGGGCGATCAGCTTGGCGATCGACGGCTGTACGGCGAGCAGCAGGCTGGCCAGCAGAACGAGCACCGGGACCACAGCGTCGAAGGCTTCGGCCGGGGTGGTCAGGAGCAGGACGCAGCCGGCCGCTCCGCCCAACATCGCCGACAGGCTGAGAGCGAGCAGTCGACCGCGCTGGCCGGACAGCTCTTGGCGAAAGCCGAGCACGCTGCCGAGGTAGCCCGGCCATTGGGCCACCGAGTTCGTCACGTTGGCAGCGACCGTCCCGAAGCCGGTGGCGAGCAGCGCCGGGAAGACGATAAGCGACCCGCCGCCGGCCACCGCGTTGACCGCGCCGCCGAGCAATCCGGCGCCGACAAGCAGCACGATGTCGGCGACCGTCACCCTGTGGACGGTACGGAGGGGCTGTGGACAGCCTCCGCAGGTGGTCGGCTGCTCGTGTCACGGTTGGCGCGTGGCGATGGAAGGAGCGGATGATGACCGTTGTGATGAGTACGCAACCCCGCACCGGCGATCGGATGACGCTCGAGGAGTTCGCTGCGCTGCCCGAGGACGACGACGTGCGGATAGAGCTGGTCGAGGGGGTGATCGTCATGCCGCCGGCGGCGCCCACTGAGGGTCACCAGACAATGGTCATGGAGTTGGCGTTCCTCCTCAGACAACGGTGCCCGGCGACACTGAAGGTCTTGCCGGGTCCGCTCGGGGTACGGGTACCGACGCGGAACAGCGCGCTGGAGCCCGACGTCGTCGTCCTTCCGGCCGCGAATCAGCAGGATGCGAATCGACTGCCGTTGCTGGTCGTGGAAGTGGCATTGCCGAGCACCCGCGGCCGCGACCGGGTTGACAAGCGGCGGATCTATGCAGCGCGCGGCATCCCGTCGTACTGGTTGCTCGACCCGCTGGTGCCGGACCTGCGGGTGCTGGAGCTCGGCGACTCCGGTGAGTACGTCGAGATCGCATACGTTGTAGGAGACGAGACGCTCGATCTATTGCATCCCTTCGCTGTGCGAGTGTGCCCAGGAGAACTGTCATGAGTGCTGGTCCAGACCGCTCGCATCTGCTTCCGGAAGAGCTTGCTGTCGGCAGTGACGACCCGCAGGGCCAAGCCGAGGCGATCCTGGCGGAGTCCGAGGAGCGGACCGAGCATCCCGACCCCGACGATCCGCAGTCCGGCCGGCGTACCTCCGAGGAGTCCGTCTAGGCCCTACCATCAACGGTACGGCGGACGAGCCGGCCGGGCGGCCGCGGGCGGGAGCGATCTCGCCCGAGGAACGTCCGGGCTCCACAGGGCAGGGTGGTTGCTAACGGCAACCCGGGGCGACCCGCGGGACAGTGCCACAGAAACAGACCGCCGCCGCCTCGCGCGGCGGTAAGGGTGAAACGGTGGTGTAAGAGACCACCAGCATCCCGGGTGACCGGGGTGGCTAGGTAAACCCCACCCGGAGCAAGGTCAAGAGGGAGCCTTCGGGCTCTTGCGCAGGCGTTCGACGGCGGCCCGCCCGAGCCTGCGGGTAGACCGCTGGAGCCTGCCGGTGACGGCAGGCCTAGATGGATGGCCGCCCATCGCATCGCCGCAAGGCGGGCGGGGACAGAACCCGGCGTACAGGCCGACTCGTCCGCTGTACCCCCCTGACCGGACGTCGAGAGCAGGCCAATCTGCAGCGCGGCCCGCAGGAGGTCGACATCATCGACCTTCGCCAGGTCCTCCACCGAGGACAGGTGCTTGCGGCGATCAGGGGACGGGACGGCGATCTCGTAGAAGTACGCGAGGTCGTAGTTCGCCACGCGGCGTCGCAGCTCTCCGACCGTCTCGTTCCACAGCTAGTTCAGGGCGGCGTCGAACAGGCCCGCGGCGGCCGCCGCAATCATCTTGCTGACGTAGTAGGAGCGGCCCCGCTCTCCCACCGGGAGCCGGCGTAGGGCCCGGTCGAGCGTGGTCAGCGCCTGCTCGCGCTCCTCGAGGTCCACCAGGACGCCGGCCACCGGCAGGCCAGCACTGGCGAGCTGGTCCAGGAGCATCTGCTCGAAGCGCTGCAGGTCACCGTGGACCTGGACCTCGGCACCGCCCGCGGGCACGATCTCCGTTACCTCCACGAGGATACCGGGAGGTACGTCCTCCCCCGTTGTTTCGGGCAGCGACAAGGTCGGTACCGCTCCGAGGTCACCCCCTTCCCATCGCGACCATGGCGTCCCGTCGATGGCGGCCGTCGACGCGTACTGGCTCACCCGCCACCCGGCCGGGCTGACGTTCAGACCGTCGTCGTCATCATCAAGGACGTCCGCTGGGTCGTGGTACGGCGCATCGCCGAAGGCCGTCGTCGACAGGGTCGAGCAGTTCAGTGACCGGCCACCATCTGGAATCTAACGGCGGCGAAGGATCCGACAAGTAACACGACAGACGCCGCGAAGCCGCTTCTCAGAGCCAGTGACCAGATGCGGACGGTCGCGCTCGTCGCATGGTCCTTCCGGCCCCTCCCGCCCCGAAGGCGGGTGCGGGTGCGAGGATCCGCAATCGTGAAGGCTGACGACTTCTTCGATGTCGGGATCTCGGTTGACCCAACCGGCTGGGACCTACCAGGTGACCCCTCGACCATGACCAAGACCATTAAGAGCGAGCTACTGGAAGCGCTGGGCCGCGGCCCCGTTCGCGGTCTCGAGGAGATCGAGGTAGCGATCAGCTTGGCTCAACTCGTTCACAACGACCTGGAGCGCTACGGAACCGGGGGAGGCGAACTCCTACACGACGAGGACATGGGCGCAGCAATCGTTAAGACCATCAACGCTGATGATCACCGGGCCGCCACCGAAGTTCCACAGACTTCGGACATCCTCAGGTGGTTGAGGAACTCGGCGATGTCGGCCCCGCGGCGCGCCCGGACGCGAGCCGCGCGATCCGGCGCAACAGGCCGGTGAGCGTGAGCACCCAGACGACGAGCCCCACCCAGACCCACCACGCGGAGAAGTAGCGGTTCATCCACGGCGCACCGAGCGCCGTCGCGGCGACGAACGTTGATGCGGCGTAGATGGCGACCGGGAATGAGGTCGCCCAACGCGACGGGTGGTACTGCAGCCGCGGATAGGCGAGCTCGCCCCCCACGAGGATCGGGAGGATCGAGATGCCGACAAGCCACACGATCGTCTCTGCTGCCA
>JACCTY010000185.1 GCA_013812145.1 Geodermatophilaceae bacterium
ACGGTGGGTTCGTCCAGGAGCAGCACCTTCGGCCGGGACAACAACCCGATCGCGACATGCAGGCGCTGGCGCATCCCCTTGGAGTAGGTCTCGACCCGCCGGTCCGCGGCTTCGGCAAGGTTCACCCGCTCCAGCATCGTGGGCACCCGGTCGCGCAGGTCACGGCGGGAAACCCCGGCGAGCATCCCGAAGAAAGCCAGGTTCTCCCGGCCGCTGATCCGGTTCTAGAGCCCCCGGTCGCCGCCCAGGATCACGCTCATTGTCATCCGGACTGCCCTGGTGTCGGTCGCCACGTCGTACCCCATGATCCGAGCCGTACCGGTGGTCGGCAGCAGCAGCGTGGCGAGCACCTTGGTCAGCGCCGGCCAGGGTGAAGGTACGGCTGACGGAGTTGAGTTCGATCGCCTGCGGCATTCCCCGAGTCTGCCCGCTGGCGTCCGAGCAGGCGTGAGCTATTACCTCACGCTTCTTCGGACGTCTCGGGTTTCCACAGACGCCGGCGGTGGGTTTCTGCCCGGTGCAACTCCGCGTAGGAACGGTGCATGCCGGACGGCGAGAACCACGTGCAGCGGCGACGCAGGCTCGTCGCGGCGGCGGCTGAGCTGGGGCGGGACCACGATGGTGTGCTGTCCAGGACGCAACTGCGTGCTATCGGGGTGACTCGTTGGGACATCCGTCGGGAGACCGAAGCGCGCAGGTGGAAGGTGCACGGCAACCAGGCAATCGCACTACACACAGCGGACCTCGACCAGCGCGCGCTGTGGCGGGTCGCGCTGCTCACCGTCGGGAAGCACGCCGCATTGGACGGTGTCACGGCTCTGGCGGCTGCGGGGCTGAAGAACTATCAGGAGTCGTTGATCCACGTCTCGGTGCCGCGAGGCACCCGCCCCGGCAGCCGTGCCGGAGTCCGAGTGCATGAGTCACGACGCCGATGCGATGCCGACGTTGTCGATGCAGGGGTCCGCCGGGTGCGACCCGCCGTCGCCGCCGTCCATGCCGCGCTGTGGGCCAAGAGCGACCGGCAGGCCGCGCTCCTGATCGTCATGGCGGTCCAGCAGCGGCTGACGACGGGCGCGGCGATTGCCAAGGCTCTGCAGCAGGTGCGCCAGCACCGGCGGCGCCAGTTGCTCACATTGGTCGTCCGCGACGTGGCCGACGGCGCACAGGCCCTGGGTGAGCTCGACTTTGCGGCGCTCTGCCGCGAGCGCGGGTTACCCGAGCCGAGTCGGCAGGTCCTCCGGAACGGACCGAGGGGCCGGATCTACCTTGACGTGTACTGGGATTGCGGCCTCGTGGTCGAAATCGAAGGCGTCCACCACGGCAACGGCGAAAGCCAGGTCGATGACGCGCTACGGCAGAACATGCTTTCCCTCAACGGTGCGGTCTTGCTGCGGATCCCGGTGCTGGGCCTGCGCATCGCACCTGGGGAGTTCATGGACCAGGTGGCTGCGGCGTTGGGCACTGCCGCCGCAGCATGACGTCCGAGTAGGCGTGAGGTATTAGCTCACTCTTGTTCGGACGCCTCCGGGTAGCGGCCGCCGGCGGGCACCTGCTGCCCGGCCTTCAACCGGGTCTGGCAGCCGACCAACGCGATCTCACCGTCCCCACCGACCCGGGCGTCTGCGCCGACGACTACGCCGTGGTCGATGATGCTCCGCACGACGACGGCTCCGGCCCGCACGATGGCGCCGTGCAGGAGCACCGACTCACGCACGGTGGCACCCTTCTCCACTCGTACGTCGGGCGAGATCACCGAGTCGTGCACCGATCCCCCAATGTGGCAGCCGGGAGACAGCAGGCTGTTGTCCACGTCGGCGCCACTGTGGACTCCGGCCGCGCCCGACCGCCCGCCCTGGGTCTGGATCCGCCAGCCGGGCTCGTCCAGGTCGATCGGGGGCTTGGGCTTGATCAGGTCCATGTGTGACTCCCAGTAGGCCTGGACGGTGCCGAGGTCCCGCCAGTACCCCGTGAAGCGGAAGTCGCGGGCCTCGCCGGCCTCGACCAGCCGAGGTAGTACGTGATCGCCGAGATCCTCCAGGCCGTCCTCCTCGTCGACCTCCTCGGCCAGGTCGTCGAGCAGGTCCAACAGCCGGTCCGGTTCAAAGACGAAGACCTCGTTCGTCACGAGGACGCTCTTGGGCTTGTCCGGCTTGTAGGCGTAGTCGGTGATGGCGCCGTCATCATCGACCTGCACGACGCCGTACCGGCTGGCTTCGGCCTTTTTCACCCGCGTCGTCACCATCGTGACGGACGCCCCGCTGGCCAAGTGCTCGGCGACGACATCGCGGTAGTCCAGCTTGTAGACCGCGTCGGCGCTGACCACGACAAGCGCCTCGGGATCGAACTCGCGGATCAAAGGCGCCTGCCGCCACAACCCATCCGCGGTCCCCTGATGCCAGCCGCCGCGCTCGTCACCCTGATGCGGGTGCAGCACCATGAACCCGCCGGTGGAGCGGTCCAGATCCCACGGCCGCCCGTTGGCGAGGTGATCGGCCAGTACGCCGGGGCTGTACTGCATCAGCACCCACACGTCGGCGATACCGGCCCGCTGGCAGTTGGACAGCGGGAAGTCGATCAGCCGGTACATCCCCCCATAGGGAACAGCTGGCTTGGCCCGCCCGTCGGTCAGCAGCTCAAGCCGGCTCCCGGCCCCACCCGCCAACACAACGACCAGAATGCGCGTCAATGCCACAATTTCCCCCAACCGGCGTCACCGGCGACACTAACCGGTCGCACGTAGCACGAAGACTCCCCAGCCGAAGTAGCGGCGGCCGTAGTCCAGGTGCACGCGGCGCCAGCGGTGCAGGAATGCCCGAACGTCGTCCCGGCGCGGATCGTCTGGGTGCACCCGCAGCCAGTCGTCGAGCGTCCACCACTGCGCCGCGACATACCGGTCCCAGCTGTCGCCGTCGGCCAGCACCATCTCGACGAGCTCGAGACCGGCCGCGGCGAAGCGGTCCGCCGTACCGGCCAGCGAGGTGAACTCCTCGGCCCCGACCCCCAACGCCTCGTAGGCAGCTTCCGGGGCCGGTTCGGTCCAGTAGGGCTCTCCGACGAGCAACAGCCCGCCCGCGTGGACCGGCGGTCGCATCAGGTCCAGCGTCCCGGCCAGCCCGCCCCCGATCCAGGTGGCGCCGAGGCAGGACACGACGTCGTACGACGACGGCTCGGCCGAGTAGGCACCCGCGTCACCCTGCTCGAACGACACCCGGTCGGCGACCCCCAGCTCCTCGGCCCGGTCCCGCGCCGCGGCCAGGAACACCTCGCTGATGTCGACCCCGTGCCCCGTGACTCCGATGGTCTCTGCCCACCGGCAGAGCATCTCCCCCTTGCCGCAGGCCAGGTCGAGGATCCGGGTCCCTGCGTGCACATGCGCCGCAGCGGCGAGGGTCATCAGCTTGTCGTCGGTGAACGGGTTGAGGATGCGGTGGTCGGCTTCGGCGATCTCGTGCAGTTCCAAGGACATCCGGCCAGCATCGCACCAGCTGAATCGGCCCGAACCGGTACGGCGGGGCGCGGCCTGGCCGCCCGTCCCAACCGGCCACGTCGGGCCCGCAGGCCGTCTACCCGGTCACGACGCTGAGGTACCCTTCGCCAACCGTTCAGTGGCCCAGGATGACATGTGCTACACGCGGATGGGGTTCCGCGCGCACAATCTGCTGGAGATGCGGACGTGAGTTCCGTCGACCGCTCACGTGCTGGTCCCGCTCCAGCGCAGGACGCAATTGTCAACGTGTTCGTCGAGATACCGGTGGGCGGTGGTGTCCGATACCGGTCGGCCCGCGGGATTAGCGAACCGTTCGAGGGAGTCGATGTTGTCCCGGCTCTTGCCGACGTGGCATACGGCTTTGTGGTCGACACCTACAACGCTGCCGACGGCGACGCTGCGACGCTTATGTCATCGGTGCATGCGGCGTCACGGCCGGCACTACGACCCGCGCGCGCGTCGTAGGTATCCGTCGACGCAACAACGGCGATCATAAGCTCGTGACGGTTCGAGGTGACCGTCGGGAGTTCCACGACCTCTGCGAGTTAAGCGACCTGCCGACACCGCTGCTCGACCGCCTCGGACGATGGGATGAGCCGGTCGAGCGGCCAGGTGAGACGTGGGGTAGTTACGCCGACGCGCTGCGCTGGTTGTCCAGCGTCGGACGGTCGACCTGATGCCATGAGGGCCGGCGGCAAGGCAACCCGGCTCTGCGCCCTGGCTACCGAGCTGACGGTGCCACCTCTGGAGGCGATCGCAGCGGATTGCTTCGAACGGTTCCTCGACACGAATGGCCTGCGCCGTCCCTGCGCCACGTACTGGCAGGCTTCGGGCACCCGGGCCCGGCCGCTGCGTGGCAGTCCGGTCCAGTGCCGCGCGCCCATTGGTGACGACGGGCGCAGTGTCGACGCCCAGCACATGCGCACAGCCTCATCGAACGGTGGTCGGCGGTTCGGTGTACGCCGAGCAGTCCGACGACCTCCCCGTGCCCAATCGAGAACGAGACATCCTCTAGCGCGTCGAGCTGTCTACCAGCACCCAAGGCGAACACTCGGCCGATGGACTCGACCTCCACCGCCTGATCCATGTCCACGCCACCCCCAGCGTCGAGATGCCGACAGTGTCCGAGATTCCACGAGCGCAGTCCGCGCATTTCGTGGCAAGGCTCGCCTCGACGGCGCAGCATGGGCGAATGCTCGCCGCGTTGTCGCCCGCCCGCCGCCGGCTCCTGCTCGGCGTGAGCGCGCTTCTCCTGGCCGCCGCACTCGTCGCTGCCGGCCTTTTCACTTGGCGGGCGGTCGGGACCTCGGTCACCCCCGTCGCGCAGGACCAGCCGGGCCCGGTGTTGCTCATCCCCGGGTACGGCGGATCCACCGTGGCCTTGGAAGTGCTCGCGGGCGAACTGCGCGACGAAGGACGTGACGCCACCGTCGTGCCGCTGGCCGGTGACGGGACCGGCGACCTGAGCGCACAGGCCGAAGCACTTGCCGTCGCCGCGGAGGCGGCGCTCGCGCGGACCGGCGCCCCGTCGGTCGACGTCGTCGGGTACTCCGCCGGCGGGGTGGTGGCCCGGTTGTGGGTCCGGGACTTCGGGGGTGCCGAGGTCGCCCGCCGGGTGGTCACCCTCGGTTCGCCGCACCACGGCACCACGGTGGCCGAGCTTGCCGTCGCGATCGTGCCGGACGAGTGCCCGCTCGCCTGCCGTCAGCTCGTCCCGGGCAGCGATCTGCTCCGGGAGTTGAACGCCGGGGACGAGACACCTCCGGGCCCGGCGTACATCTCGATCTGGACCACCCTCGACGAGGTGGTGACACCGCCGGACTCAGCTCGACTGGACGGTGCACTAAACCTCGTCGTACAGGACATCTGCACCTCGTCACAGGTCCCGCACGGCAGCCTGCCGACCGATCCGGTGGTGTCCAGCATCGTCGCCCTGCAGCTCGGCCAGGGCGCACCCGAGGCTCTGTCCACAGCGGACTGTCAGCGACTCAGCTCGTGACGTCCTTCGTGGTGAAGTTCGCCCACGCGGCGCCGAGCAGTACGACGACGTAGACCGCCTGCAGGCCCACACCGCGCAGGATGTCCCGCCAGAAGATCGGGTCACGGAACAGGTCCACAAAGGACAGCCAGTATCGGGTCGGCAGGTATGGCTGCAGTGCCTCCGCCGCGTCGAGGGTGAGCAGCAACGACGACGCGATCAGGAAAGCCAGTGCCCCAAGTGCGGCGGCCAGTGGCGAGTCCGTGATGGTCGACAGGAACAGCGCGATCGCCGCGACACCGAGCATCGACAGCGTGATGTAGCCGATCGCGAGCGCGGTGCGCACCGCGACCTGCTCGGGCGTCAACGTCGTACCGGAGACGCTGGCGGCCAGCGGCTGGTCACCGAGCAGGAGGGAGCCGACGACGTACGCCGTCACCGCCACGATCACCACGGCGAGGAGCACGAACGCGATGACGCTGATCAGCTTGGCCACCAGCAGCCGGGTGCGCCCGACCGGACGGACCAGCAGGTATCGCAGAGTGCCGCTCTGCGCCTCTCCCGCAACCGAGTCCCCGGCGATCACGGCAACCGCGATCGGCAGGAACAGCGGCAGGATGATCGCCAGCGCAGCGAGCGGAAACAGCGTCCCGTCGGACAGTACGGCGGACAGGAACGCCGGTCCGGTGCCGGGTCGCGGTCCCAGATCGGTCACCGCGAGGAGCACCGCGACGAGCGTCGGCAGCGCGTTCAGCAGCAGGATCGTGGCCCAGGTCCGGGGTCTACGCAGCATCTTGCGCAGTTCGACGGCAATCATGCCGCCTCGGCAGCGATCATCGGGTGACACCGACCTGGTGCGAGGAGGTGTCGGTCGCGGCCAGCACCACCTGCTCCAAACTGCGCCGTTCGGGCCCCAGTTCGGTGACCCGGACGCCGCCGGAGACGAGCATCGCGTTGAGCTCCGCCGCGTCGGCGCCGCGGACGACGAGCCGGTCGCGGTCGCGGTGCTCGATCCGCCCGTCCAGCAGCACCCGGGCCCGGTCCTGGTCCGGAGTGTGTACGACGGTGCGTCCGGTCGGCGCCTGCAGCTTGGCGAGGTCATCCTGCAGAACGAGGCGGCCCCGGTCGAGAACCCCGACCCGCGTACACAGCTGCTCGACCTCGGCGAGCAGGTGGCTGGACAAGAACACTGTGGTGCCGCTCGCGTGCAGCTGCAGCAGCAGTTCGCGGATCTCCCGGATGCCCTGCGGGTCCAGCCCGTTGGTCGGCTCGTCGAGGACGAGCAGCCGCGGCTGCCGCAGCAGCGCCGCCGCGAGCCCGAGCCGCTGCCGCATGCCGAGGGAGTAGGCCTTGACCGGTCGCCGACCGACAGCCGCAAGCCCGACCTGCTCGAGCACCTCGTCGATCCGCCGGGCACGCGTTCGCCGTACGCCGCCCTTGCCCATCGCGTCCAGCAGCCCGAGGTTGGCCCGGCCGGACAGGTGCCCGTACGCCGCGGGACCCTCCACCAACGCGCCGACCTCGGTCAACGCCGCCCGGCCGGCCCCTGGCATCGGCTGCCCGAGCAGCTGGATCTTGCCGCTGGTGGCCAGCACCAGGCCGAGGATCATCCGGACCGTCGTCGTCTTGCCGGACCCGTTCGCGCCAAGGAAGCCGTAGATGTCACCGGCCCGTACGTCCAGGCTCACCCCGTCGACGGCCAGGATCGAGCCGAAGCGTTTGGTCAGTGCGGCGGTGCGGATCATCCGTCCTCCACCGGAATCTGCACCAGCTCGGACGCTGCCTCGGCCAGGGTCTGGCGGTCTACTGTCCCGGCGACCAGCCAACTGCGCTGGCTCCGACTACCCGGCGTCAACAGCAGCCCGAGCGGCCCGACCGAAACGTAGACACCGCTGTCGTCGATCTGTGCTCCCGGCGTGCCCTCCAGCTGGTCGCGCAACGGCCGGGAGATGTCGTCCCAGATCGGGGCTGCGACGAGCAGCGTCACGCCGCGTCCGTACGCGCCCACCGCACCCTGCCTGAGGTCGTCGCGGCGATCCAGGCCGGCTAGGCGGTTCGGTGCGACCGCCGGTGCGAACTCGTTGGCCGCCGCGGCCACGTCCACCACGTCCTCGAACCGGAACTCCGAGCCGGGCGGGGCGATGAAGCTCGTGTCGGCTTCGGAGGGTTCGGCGACGGTCAGCTCGAGGAACGTGGCGGTCAGGGCAGCGGTGTCCGAGCCGGCGCCGTACACCTGGACTCGCAACGGGAGTCCGCTCTGCGGATCGACCCAGACCTCGACCCGGTCCACGGTGGTCCGCCGGTCCGCCGGCCGAAGCCGCAGGCCGGGGGCGTCGCGGCCGGCGACCCGGATGGCCGGGATCCGGGTCACCTCCTCGGCGGTGGCCTCGCTGAGCAACCGCCGGCCGAGTTCGGTGGGCAGCAGATCGGCGTTACGCGGCAGCCGGATGTCGGGCTCACGGGTCAGCGTGGCGCGGTCGTCCTCGTACTCCCACATCAGCGTGTCACCGCCGCGGTGGAACAGGTCGGTCTCGCCGGTCGCCGAGAGGGTGTCCACGCGCCAGTCCTCCGCGGTGCGCCACCACACCCGCAGCCGGGAGCGGTCCCCGAACAGATCGACGAGATCGGTGAAGTCCTGCGTGACCGGCAGTTGCAGGCCGCCGACGGCCTCGGCATAGCCGGAGTAGGAGACATCGCCGGATTCCTGAACCCGCTCCAGCAGCTCCGCGGCGCTCAGTTCGCTCTGCGCTGCGGGGAGGGCGCCCAGCACCGACGGCAACGCGAGCAGGACGGCAAGCCCGAGCCCGACGACGAGCCAGCGGCGTACGGCGGTCACCAACCCACCTTTGCTCCCCCGGCAGCCAACGCTGTATCCGAGGCGGGCTGCATGCCTCACCGTACGTCGGTCTGTCGGCTTCGGTTCAACGCTAGGCCGGAGATGACTACTAGGGTCCAGGCGTGCCCGCCGCAGAGCCAACGCTCGACGACCACGGCGTGAGACCAGACCTGACGCCGTGAGGAGTCTGACCCGATGACGGAGACGACCCATCTGATCGGACTGCTGCTCGGCACCGAGGAGGACTGGCCGGCCGCGTTCGAGGCGATCCTCCGGCGACTGGGACCGGTGACCGACGGCAGCGACACGATCCACCGGTACAACGCGGAGCGCGTCACCATCGAGCCGTTCAACCTGCGCTCCAAGCCGCGGTACGACCTGGTGATCGACCGGCTGGCCTACTGGTACTACGTGCCGCGTGAGTGGCTGAAGAAGGCCGCTCTGATGGACGACCTGTACCTGCTGAACAGCCCGTTCACGTTCCAGAGCATGGAGAAGCATGCGGCGTACTGCGCGATGATGCGGCTCGGCCTCAAGGTGCCCGAGACCGTCCTGGTGCCGTACAAGAACCCGCCGGACCACGCGAAGTACGCGTACACCTCGCAGCGCTACAACCAGCCGTTCGACCTGGACTCGGTGGCCGAGAGCATCGGCTACCCGATCTTCATGAAACCGTACGACGGTGGCGCCTGGGTCGGCGTCACCCAGATCCGCAACCCTGACGAGCTGCACAAGGCGTACGACGAGTCCGGGCAGCGGCTGATGCATCTGCAAAAGGCGGTCGCCGGCTACGACGTGTTCGCCCGCAGCCTGTCCATCGGCGCCGAGACGATGGTGATGAAGTTCGACCCGGATCAGCCGATGCACGCGCGCTACTCGATCACCCACGACTTCCTCGACGCCGGCGTCGGCGACGAGGTCGTGACGATCGGCCGGCTCGTGAACGCCTTCTTCCGGTGGGAGTTCAACTCCTGCGAGACGCTCATCAAGGCCGCCGAGGTCTACCCGATCGACTATGCAAACGCCTGCCCCGACGTGGCGATCACCAGCCTGCACTACTACTTCCCGTGGGCGATCAAGGCGCTGGTGAAGTGGTCGGTGTTCTGCACGGTCACCGGCCGCCGGGCCCGCTACGACCTGGACACCCGGCGCTACTTCGACATCGCCGATCGCGACGACCTGCCCTACGGCGAGAAGATCGGTGCCTACCGCCAGCTCGCCGACGACTACTTCGAGGTCGAGCGGTACGCCGACTTCTGCGCCAGCCGGCTGGCCACCATCGACGAGGTCATGCTGCGGTGGATCGAGAGCGTGGACTTCGACCGGCTCCTTGTCGAGACGGTGCGGGCGACCTTCCCCGCGCACGAGCACGAGCACTTCATCGCGCACTACCGCGGACTGCTGGCCGCCTGGGCGAAGGACGAGCGCGGCCGGCTCGGCTGAACTCCAAGATCGTCAGGCCCATTTGGCTGTATGGCAACCGATTCGGCCTGACGATCATGACTTCGATGCCCAACCGGCAGCGGCCACGTCTGAGTAGCTGGGGTGGCAAGCCGGCGAGCCAGGTCATCCAGGCGGGCGCGAAGCTCCGGCGGGTCGAGCACCTCGAAGTCACAGCCGAGGAAGGCAAGGTGCAGCGCAAGCCCGTCCAGCGAGTCGCCGCCGGTGCTGAGCACCGTGCCACCCTCGACGGCGGCAAGACTGCCCACCGTCGGCGGCACGAGTTGAGCGGCTGTTGTCAGGTCGACCTCAAGCAGGACGCGAGCCTGATACCGGTACGGCGCACTCGACACCCCGGCGGCCACGAACGCCGCCGCATCGGGCGGGTCGACCAATGTGACCCGCCGCCCGGTCGCAAGCACTGCGCTGATCCGGTCGACCCGGAACGTGCGCCAGTCGGCGCGTTCCACATCTCGTGCCACGAGATACCACCGGTTGCCGGTGTTCACCAGCCGGTGAGGCTCGACCCGCCGGTTGCTGTCGGCACCATCGCGCGTGCGGTAGTCGAAGCGCAACAACTCACTGTCCCGGCAGGCCGCAGCAATCGTCAGGAGCAACTCGGTGTCCACAGTGGACGCAGCGGCCGTGAGCGGCACGGTGGCCGAATGCAGCGTCGTCACCACGTGTCGCAGTCGCGCCGGCAGGACCCGCTCCAGCTTCGTGAGTGCTCGCAGCGAAGCCTCACCCAGACCCGCGATGGTTCCGAGCGCCTCCGCTCGCAGTCCGATCGCAACCGCAACCGCCTCCTCGTCGTCGAGCAACAGCGGGGGTAGCGCGGCGCCAGCGCCGAGGCGGTACCCGCCACCCGTGCCGGTCGCCGCGTGCACCGGATAGCCGAGTGTCCGCAGTCGCTCGATGTCCCGGCGTACCGTCCGCTCGGTGATCTCCAGGCGTTCGGCCAGGTCGCTTCCGGACCAGAGTTGGCGTTGCTGCAGCAAGCCGAGCAGTCGCAGCAGCCGTGCCGACGTCGTGATCACGCGCGACAGTCTCGCATCCATTCCGGACCGGAACTGTCCGCAACCTGCCCTACGGTCGTCGGCATGGACATCGACTGGAACCATCAGTTGCACGAGCAGCTGGAGTGGCACTGGCGACACCACCTGCGCCCCCGCCTGGCCGGCCTCACCGACGCGGAGTACTTCTGGGAGCCGGTCGCCGATTGCTGGAACGTCCGGTCCCGCGGCCATAGCGCGGCTCCGATGGCGGTCGGATCCGGCGATTTCACGATCGACTTCGCCGTGCCGGAGCCCGAGCCCGCTCCGGTGACGACGATCGCCTGGCGGATGGCGCACATCATCGTCGGGATCTTCGGTGAACGCGCCGCCAGTCACTTCGGCGGTCCGGCCATGGACTACCAGAGCTTCGGGTACGCCGGAACCGCCGCCGAGGCGCTCGGGCAGCTCGACGACGGCTACCTGCGCTGGAGCGAAGGCGTCCGCGGGCTCGACGCCGAGGGGCTCGGGCGACCCTGCGGGGAGGCCGAAGGCCCGTTCGCGGAGCACCCGATGGCTGAGCTCGTCCTGCACATCAACCGGGAGACCATCCACCACGGCGCGGAACTCTGCCTACTCCGCGACCTGTACCTACGTCACGCGGAGGACTGACACCTACGGTCGTGCCATGGGCATCGACTGGATCCATCAGCTGCACGACCAACTGGACCGGTACTGGCAGCGCCAGCTGCGCCCCCGGCTGTCCGGCCTGGCCGACGAGGAGTACTTCTGGGAGCCGGTCCCGGGGTGCTGGAACGTCCGCCGGCGCGGCGAGGGCACTGCCCCGATGGCGATCGGTGCGGGCGAGTTCACAGTCGACGTGGCCATTCCCGATCCCGACCCCGCCCCGGTGACCACGATCGCGTGGCGGTTGGCGCACATCATCGTCGGCGTGCTCGGTGACCGGACCGCCAACCACTTCGGCGGCGCCCCCGCGGACTACGACAGCTTCGTGTACGCCGGAACTGCCGACGAGGCCCTGGCGCAGCTCGACAACGCCTACCAGAACTGGAGCGCCGGCGTCCGTGGCCTCAGCGTCGAGGACCTGGCTCGTCCGTGTGGCCCCGCCGAGGAGTCGTGGGAGGACGCCCCGATGACCCAGTTGGTGCTGCACATCAACCGGGAGACGATCCACCACGGAGCGGAGGTCTGCCTGCTGCGCGACCTCTATCTGCACCGCGCCGTCGGCTGACCCTTGCGTCCGTAGGTTCGAGCGCCATACCAGCCAGAGTTACGCAGGCAGCGAGAAAGTCCACGGCTGACCGTCGGAATCCGGCGGGCGGAACCGACGATAGGAGTGTGCGGGCACAGGTGGACGACGGCGGCTCGGACCTGCTGACGCTGTACGACGAAGCGCTGCCCCAGGTCTACGGCTACCTGTTGTCCCGGTGCGGACAGGCATCCCTCGCCGAGGACCTCACCGCGGAGACGTTCCTGGCCGCTGTCGACGCCGTCCGCCGGGCCGCCCCGCCGCCCCTGTCAGCGCCGTGGCTGATCGGCGTAGCCAGGCACAAACTCGTCGATCACTGGCGCCGGCAGGCCCGCGAACGCCGGGACCTTCAGGTCATCGGCGGACGCGCCGACGACCAGGTGGATCCGTGGGACAACTACCTGGACGCCGCACGGGTGCGCGACACACTCGACCGGCTCGGCGCCCAGCACCGCGCCGCGCTGACGCTGCGCTACCTCGACGGCCTGCCGGTCCCCGAGGTCGCCGCGCTGCTCCAGCGCACCCTGCACGCGACCGAGGCTCTGTTGGTCCGCGCCCGCTCCGCGTTCCGCCGGGCCTATCCCGACGAGGAGGCCGACGCGTGACCGATCCTTTCCTCGCACTGCGGCTGCCCGACACCGCCGTCACTCCGACCCCCGCCTTTACCGACCGACTGCGCGCCCGGCTCGAGCGCGCACTGTCCCTGCCCCGAGGAGTCTCCGTGTCCGCAGCAACCATCGACGAACCGACGACCACCGCCGCAACGCTCGGCGCCGCCATTCCGTACCTCGCCGTCAGTGACGCGCGGCGTGCCATCGACTGGTACGTCGACGTCTTCGGCGCGAGCGTCGTCGGAGAGCCGATCGTGATGCCGGACGGGCGGATCGGCCACTGTGAGCTGGCTCTGGCCGGCGGCACCCTGTATCTGGCCCAGGAGTTCCCCGAGATCGGCTTCGTGGCGCCGTCGTCCGGCCCGACATCGGTCAACCTGATGCTCGCCGTGCCGGACGTAGATGCCACGCTCGCTGTCGCGGTCGCTGCTGGCGGCCGCTCGGACCGCGAGCCGTACGACGACTACGGCCAGCGCAACTCCTACGTCGTCGACCCCTTCGGTCACCGCTGGGGGCTGCACTCCCCGCTCCCGTCCGCGGCGCCCACCGCACGGCAGGGCGACCTCGTCTACGCATCCTTGTGGGTGCCCGACGCGGATCGAGCCGCCGACTTCTACGCCGCGGTGCTCGGCTGGAGCTACCGATCTGGTGACGGCCCGCACCGCCATGTCCAGAACACCGGGCTGTCCCTGGGAATACTCGGCGGGCAGCGGCAGACGACGCTGTTCTGCTGCTATGCAGTCGACGACGTCGAGGCGGCGGCGGAGCAGGTGCGGGCGGCCGGCGGCAGCACCGAGTCTCCCCGCGACGAGCCCTACGGCCGCACCGTCGACTGCATCGACGACCAGGGGACGCGGTTCGCGTTGAACCAGGTGTCCGGTGCCGGCTCGCCCGCACTCAGTGGCACCGGCCAGGGGGACCTTGCCTACGTCACGATGCTCGTCGTGGACTCGGCCAAGACCCGCGATTTCTATGGCGCTGTCCTCGGCTGGCGCTTCAGCCCAGGCAACGTCGAGGACGGCTGGCAGGTCACCGACACGGCGCCGATGACAGGACTGGCCGGCGGCAGCGACCGGCCGGCCGGCGTACCGATGTGGCGGGTTGACGACATCGCCGCGGCCGTCCGACGGGTGCGGGACGCGGGTGGCACGTCGACCGACCCGCAGCAGCAGCCCTACGGGATGATGTCCGAGTGCACCGACGACCAGGACGGCCGGTTCTTCCTCGGCCAGCTTTGACGGCCGGGAGCACATGAGAAGTCGCTCACGCTTGTCTCATGCGCCCCTCATGGTCGCCGTCCACCCTTATGTAGGAAGCTCGCTGCCTACCTGAAGGACTCACGGCCATGCAGACACCTCTGGCTCCCCACAGACTGGCTCAAGCAAAGGCCTCTTATACGGTCCGCCGGGTAGAACTTTCCGGCGACCTGATGCTGTGCTCCGGCCCAGACATCCGACCGAATGCCGGGGACCTTGTGCTGGCCGAGGTGACACGGATCGGCCAGCACAAGGGCATCGAACTGGCCAGTGGGCGCAAGGCCGCACTCTATTGCGGCGACGAGGTCCTGCTCGCCTATGGCGGGCGGTACGCCCCCGACCAGTTCGAGGCCGAGGTTCCCGACGACTTGGCCGGCTGTCAGCTCGTCGCGGCCGGCGGGTTGGCCGCTCGGGTAACCGCTCAGCATTCCAAGATGGGCCAGGCCACAGACCTCGTCCCCATCGGACTCGTCGCCAGGGCGGACGGGCGCGTGTGCAACGTCCTCGACGGGGCCTTGCCGGCACCTCGCGCCGCGACGCGCACACCGGTGACGATCGTCGTCGTCGGCACGTCGATGAACTCCGGCAAGACCACGACGGTGGCCGCGATCGGTCACGGCCTGACCGCTGCGGGTCTGCGGGTGGGGGCAGCGAAAGTCACCGGCACGGGAGCCGGCGGCGACCCGTACCTGTTCACCGATGCTGGCGTGGCCGAGGTGCTGGACTTCACCGATGCGGGCTACGCCTCCACGTACCGCACCCCCATCGGCGCCCTCACCGACGCCTTCGTCCTGCTGCACGCCGAACTGGCCGCCCGCGAGGTGGACGCCATCGTCATCGAGATAGCCGACGGAATCCTGCAGCAGGAAACGCGCGCGCTGCTCAAGCAGCGCGCTGTCACCGACCGCATCGACGGCACGGTGTTCGCGGCCGGTGACGCCTTGGGAGCCGTCAGCGGCGTGGCCACCCTGAGGCGGCTGGGATTGCCGATCATGGCCGCCAGCGGTCTGCTGACCGCCTCCCCGCTGGCCACCCGCGAAGCGCAGTCGCTACTCGACGTACCCGTTTACAACCCGGAGGACCTCGGCGACCCGACGATCGCCCGCAACATTGCCGAGCGCAGCGGCATGCGCCAGAGCCCCCAGAGCCTCGAGGAGAACAACGTCTCGCAGGTCGCAGCGGCTGAGCCCATGGCGCGAGTGGCATGAGCTCGCCGTACCAGACTCGACCGGCCGCAACTCCCATCCCTGGGCTGTGGCGCTCGGACCGCCCCCGCCTACTCGCTGCCCTGGTCGCCGTCGGCTTCGGCCGGGCAGCAGTGGCCCTGGGAACGGCGTACCTGATCGGCTTTGCCTTTTCCTCAATGCTCGGTTCGGTCGCCGAGACCCGAATAGTCACTCTGGTCGCTGTCGGCCTGGCGATGCTGGCCGCTGCCGGGGCGGTGTTCACCGCGTTGGAGCGGGTGCTGGCCGAAAAGCTCGGGCAATCCTACGTACAGGCCGTCCGGATGACGCTGTTCGGGCAGATCACCCGTACGCCGGCCCGCGAGGCGGGCAAGCGCAGCGTGGGTGCGTCCGCTCTGCGCTTCACCGGGGACCTGTCCGCCGTCCGCCAATGGGTCAGTCTGGGGATCTCCCGGCTGGCCGTGGCCGTCCCGCTGCTGGCGGTCTGCCTGGCCGCGCTGGTGTTCGTGAGTCCGTTGATCGCGCTCGGCGTCGGCGTCGTGCTGCTCGCCGGCGCCCTGGTCAGTCTCTGGCAGACGCGGGCGCTGCGCCAGGCCACCCGGGCGGCCAGGCGCCGCCGCGCGCAACTGGCCGCTCACGTCACCGAGCACGTAGCGCACCCCGGCGTGATGCAGGCCTTCGGGCAGGAGCGCAGTGAGCGGTCCGCGGTACGACGACGAGGTCAGCGGTTGCGCCGCGCGATGATCGACAGGGCGCGGGCGATCGGGCTGATCCGGGCGACCGCCGAGGCCACCGTCGCGGTAGCCACCGGGGGTGTCGTGGTTCTTGCGGTCACGGCTGGACAGGGGGTGGGACCCGCCGCTGCGGCGGTGACGATCGTGGGCTACCTCGTCGCGCCCGTCCGCGACCTGGCGCGGGTGGGGGAATACCGGACCGCCGCGACCGTGGCCCTGGAGAAGGTCCGCGAGGTGCTGACCCGTCCCCGCCGGCCAGAGCCACCCGCCGACGCCCCAGACCTGCCCGACGGTCCCGGGGTCGTCGATGTCCACGGCATCAGCGTCAACGGCCTCTTCGGCCCACTGAATGCCCGGATCGAAGCAGGTGAGGTGGTGGCGTTGGTCGGCCCGAACGGCGCAGGTAAGTCCACCCTGCTCCAGATCATCGCCGCACTGGGTGAGGCCGACGCCGGTGTGGTCCGGCTCGACGGCGCGGCGCTGACCGACGCGTCGGCAAAGTCCGTACGCCGGGCGATCGGCGTCGTCGCCGCCGATGTCCCGCTGTTGCGCGGGACGGTCACGGACAACGTCCGGTACGGCGACCCGGAGGCCACCGATGACGAGATAGCAGCGGTGATGGCGCGGTGCGGGCTGGACGAGGTGGTCCAATCCCTACCGCAGGGCTCGCTGACCCGGGTCGGCGAGCGGGGTGCCCGGCTGTCCTCCGGACAACGTCAACGGGTGGCTCTCGCCCGCGCGCTGCTGACCCGGCCACGGCTGCTGCTGCTCGACGAGGCCGACGCGAACCTCGACCCTGCTGCCGGCAGGATCATCGATCGGGTCATCGCCGACTACACGGGCACCGTGCTGCTGGTGACCCACCGGCCGGAACGAGCCGCCCACGCGGACCTGATCTGGGAGCTCGCCGACGGAGCGCTCACGACGCGGCGGCTGTCCTACGCCCCACCGCCGCCGCTGCACCTGTCCGCGTGACTGGACCCTGAACGGGCCTCGACTTGGAAGGTTTGACGCGATGACTGTGACCCGGACGCGCGCGCGCCCATGACGCCACTGACCCGACGGCTGGCTGCGACGTACAGCCTGGCTCTGCTGGGTGCGGTCATCACCCCAGTTCGGCAGAACTGGCGACCCAAAACGCGCAAAGACGGCTTCCCGTTGTCCTACTACCCGATGTTCTCAGCACGGCGGCCGGCTACCACGACGGTGTATTCGCTCGTGGGGGTCGCCGCAGACAGGACGAGGGTCCGGCTCCCGTACCGGATCGCCGGCACCGGCGGGCTCAATCAGGTGCGCAGGCAGATCAACCGATGCGTCGCCGAGGGTCGGACCGAGGAACTGTGCCAGCGCGTGGCTCGAGAGCTGATCGCCCGCAACCAGCAGCAGCGCAGCCTGTTCTCCGAGATCGTCTCGGTGGACCTCGTGGCGTCGAAGTTCCGGCTCGACGACTGCTTCGCGGGAGACGGCCTGGTGGGCGAGGAGACGGTTCTCGAGTCCATGACATGCGTGGACACCCAGCCGTGAGTCGGCGCTGCACCCCAGCGCTGCTCACCGAGCGGCTGTCGGCGTGGTGGTTCACCCCTGCGCCGGCCGCCCGGCTAGCCGGTACCAGGATCACCCACGGCGCCTTTTCGCTGTGGTACTTGGCTAAGCGGCGCTCGATGCTCGCGGAGATCCACCGCTCGGGAACCAATGACTTCGCTCCGGTCGGTCCCGGCCGGATCTTGAGCAAGCCGCTGCCAGCCACGGTCGCGGACCGTATCGTCGATGCGACGCTCGTGGCCGCCGCAGCCGCGGCCACCGGCCTGTGTTACCGCGTCACCGGACCGATGGCGGGCGCCTTGCTCACCTGGACGCTGTCCTATCGCAACTCCTGGACGATGATCTTCCACAACGACAACCTGATGGTCCTGCACGCGGCAGCACTGGCGGCCGGGCCGTCCGCGGACGCGCTCAGCGTCGACGCGTGGGTACGGGGCTGCCGCACCGGACCGAGCGGAGCCGACGCTCGCTACGGCTGGCCGCTGCAGTTGGCCTCGACAACCACGGTGACGACGTACGCCCTGGCAGGGGTGGCCAAAGTAGCCGGACCGCTGGGCTGGAAGTGGACCTCCGGCGAGTCGCTGCGCCGGCAGGTCGCCGTCGACGGAGTCCGCAAGGAAGCGTTCGGCTCCCCCGCGTCGCCGCTGGCCTACAAGCTGTACGGCAACGTCACGCTCTTCCGCATTCTGGCGCTCGGTTCGATGGCGATCGAGCTACTCGGTCCGATCGCCATCTTCGATCGACGGTTGGCGAGGCTGTGGGCACTGGCTGCCTGGCAGCTGCACTGGGGGATCCTCGCCATCATGAAGATCAAGTTCCGTTACCAGCTGTCCGGCGCGGCGTACGCGTCATTTATGGACCTCGAGAGGCTGATCCGCAGATGACCACGGTGCTGATCTTCGACGGGTACTGCGGGTTCTGCACCCGCACCGTCGGCTGGCTGCGGCGTCTAGACCACCGAAACCGCCTCGCCGTGCAGCCGTACCAGGCCGACAACGTCCTGGCACGCTGGGAGCTGACCGCGCAGGACTGTGACGAGGCCGCCTGGGCAATCACCTCAGACGGGGGCAGGCATCGCGGCGCCGCCGCCATCAACGCCGCCCTTGCAGCGGCGCTGGGGACCCGCCTGCCGCTGCGGGTGTACGGCCTGCCCGGGATGCGCCGACTGCAGGATGCCGTCTACGTCTGGGTGTCGCGCAACCGGCGACGCTTCCGGGGGGTCACGCCCTGGTGCCAAGCCAATCCGCAGGAATGCTCCTGGCCACCGACTCCACCAGCATGATGATCATGGGGTTTGACCGGTCAGGACCGGCGCAACCCCATGATCATCTACAGCTAGACCGCGGTCTGTGAGCTCCTGCTCCACGGTCCCGGGGCGGCAGGCGAACCAGGCGCCGACCAGCATCAACCCGACGGTGCCGCTCAGCAGGCCGAGCGAGGCAGTCCATGCATCGGTGGCGTCGTGCAGCAGCCCGAACGCGAGCGGGCCGACGCCTGCCACGGCGTAGCCGATGCCCTGCACCATTCCGCTCAGGGACGACGATCCCGACTCGGTCGTGGTCCGCAGGTTGATCATGGTGATCGAGATCGGGAACGTCGACGGGCCGAGCCCGGCCAGGACCACCCACAGCGCCGGGTGGGCGGCTGGCGCGAAGGCCAGTCCGGCGTACCCGATCCCGAAGAACGCCGTGAACAGCACCACCAGCGGGAACGGGTTCCGCATCCGGGCCGCTATCAGCGGTACGACAATCGAGGCCGGGATGCCGGTGCCCGCGTAGAGCCCGAGCAGGCCGCCCGCGCGGTCGACGGACAGCCCCGCGTCGATCAGGATCGGCGGCAGCCAGACGAAGAGGGCGTAGACGTTGAGAGCGGTCATGCCGAACATGACCGTCAGTCCCCACGCGCGGCGCGACCGCAGCACCGCCACCCGGCCTTGGGCGATCATCCCGACGCCAGACGCGGCAGGCAGCCGCGGCAGCCAGGGCAGGACAGCGACCAGGGCGACGAGCCCCCAGCTGGCCAGCGACAGCCGCCACCCGATTGAGTCGGCGACGGGTGCGGCGAGGTACGGCGGCAGGGCGGCGCCGGCGGCGATCATCACGACGTAGAGGGAGGTGACGGGGCCGATCTGGCCCGGGAAGTACCGCTTGACCAGCGGCGGCAGGAGCACGTTGCCCGCGGCCATGCCGGACAGCGTGACCGCGCTCAGCAGCAGGAACGCCGTCGTCGACGGTGCCAGCGGGCGAGTCAGCGACCCGACGACGGTGACGAACAGGCTCAGCACCAGCGCCCGCTCCAGGCCGAGCCGGCGGCCGAGGGCCGGCGTCAGGGCGCCCACTCCAGCGAAGCAGGCGGGGGCCAAGAGCCCGAGAACGCCGACCGCGGTGGTTCCGATGTCGAGGTCGGCTCGCAGCTGCTCCAGCAGCGGCGACACCGCGGTCGCGGCCGACCGTAGCGTCAAGGCGACCAGGACGATCCCGACCAGCACGAGCAGCTGCGGGCGACGGGGTGCGAGCATCACCGCCCGAACCTACGTGCCCATCCGAAGGGGTCAGTCCAGCGGCCAGGTGTGGACCGGTTCGTTGCTGTGCATGTGCTCGACGTACCGGCGCAGCATCTCGCGCAGCGCGTCCCGCCGGTCCAACGGCTGGTCCTCCAGGTCGATCTGGTGGAACGTCCGCACCTGCCATTCCGCGCCGTTCACCCCGGTCAGGCAGCGCTGCTCGATGATGCCCAGCAGCCGATCCCGGATCGCGGTGTCCATGCCCCAGCGGGACAGCCCCTCGTGGGCCATCGGCAGCAGCCGGCGCAGGACCAGCTCGGTCGCCGGCACCTCGCCGATCCCCGGCCAGTAGATCCGCGCGGCGATGCCGTGCCGAGCGCCCTGGTGGAAGTTGTCCTCAGCCGCGGCGAAGGACATCCGCGACCAGATCGGTCGGTCCTCCTCCGCGAGGACTCGCAGCATGCCGTAGTAAAAGGCGCCGTTGGCCAAGATGTCGACGACGGTCGGCCCGGCCGGCAGCACCCGGTTCTCCACCCGCAGGTGCGGCTTGCCGCGGAACACGTCGTACACCGGCCGGTTCCAGCGGTAGATGGTGCCGTTGTGCAGCCGGAGTTCCTGCAGGGCCGGCGCGTCACCACGATCGAAGACCTCGACCGGGTCCTCGGTCTCGCAGATCGGCAGCAACGCCGGGAAGTAGCGGACGTTCTCCTCGAACTGGTCGAAGATCGAGGTGATCCAGCGCTCCCCGAACCAGACCCGTGGCCGCACCCCCTGTGCCTTGAGCTCCTCCGGGCGGGTGTCCGTCGCCTGCTCGAACAACGCGATCCTGGTCTCCCGCCACAGCTCCTTGCCGAACAGGAACGGCGAGTTCGCCCCCAGGGCGAGCTGGACTCCGGCGATGCTCTGCGCGGCGTTCCAGTTGTCGGCGTAGGACTGCGGGCTGACCTGCAGGTGGAACTGCACGCTCGTACAGGCCGCCTCCGGAGCGATGGTGTCGGCGTACGTCGACAGCCGCTCCGGGCCGTCGATGGCGATGTGCAGGTCCTCGCCACGGGCGGCGAAGATCTGCTCGTTGATCAGGGCGTACCGCGGGTTGGGACTGATCGATTCGGCGGTGAGGTGTTCCCGGGTGAGGGTCGGCAGGATGCCGATCATGGTGATGTGCGCGCCGGCCTCGCGGGACTTCTCCTCGGCGGAGTTCAGGCTGGCTCGAAGGTCAGTCTCGAGGCTGGCCTGGGAGTCACCGGCCAGTCCCCGCGGCTTGACGTTGATCTCGATGTTGAACTGTGCGAGTTCGGTCTGGAAGTCCTCGTTCGCGATGGCCTCCAACACCTCGGCGTTCATCATCGCCGGGTCGCGTCGCTCGTCGACGAGGTTGAACTCGATCTCCAGCCCGGTCAGCGGCCGCTCGAAGTCGAACTTCGACGCCTCGAGCATCCTGGCGAACACGTCCAGACAGCGTCTGACCTTCGCCCGGTAGAGCTGCCGGTCCTGCCGGCTGAACTCGCGACTGGCGACCTCATCGCCCATGGCAGTCACCCATACCGCACAGCTTGGCAGAGGACGGCGGCACCGTCAGATGTGATCGCGGGCATCCTGAGCGGATGAGCTGGATTCACCATCGAGCCGATGGACGAACCCTTCGTGGCAGCGGAACGCGTCATGCTTGACGGATGGCTCGACCTGCATCGAGTGGAGTTACTGCGCAGGTGCGCCGGGCTCACTCCGAACCAACTGGCGGAACGCTCGGTGCCACCCTCCCCGCTGTCATTGCTCGGCTTGGTCCGGCATCTGACGCATCCACCGTACGGGCCCTTGTCGCTGTGCTGGATCTATGTGCACATGATCCGCGAGTACGCCGGGCACATCGGCCATGCGGACCTGCTCAGAGAGCGCATCGACGGCGTCACCTTCAGCTGACCAGGCTCCTCAGCCGCGGCACCCCTGGAAGCGGAAGCTACCGATCCTGGTCTGCCACAACACCTGACCGAGCGTCCTCTCGTAGTACTCGTTGACGTACCAGAACGTGCAGTCATCGGTCGGATCGACGTTCATCGAGGTGTAGTCACCCCACCGTGGGCTGCCGCGCTGAGACCCTGAGCCGTCAATCAGCACCTGTTCGGCCTGGGGGAGCTGTCCCCGTGGATCTGAGGCCAGCCGGCCGGTGTAGCGGATCCCCGGGAACACCCGGTCACCGTTGGACACGCTGTATCCCGCGGCCATGTTGCCGAACTTGTCCATCGCGACGCTGCCCATCCACCGGTTCACCCCGTCGTCGGGCGCGTACGTCCCCTGCTGGTAGAGGACCGGCTGCAAGAGCGGCCTGCGGATCTCGTACCACCGCACGCCCGCTTCACCCGGCCGCGCCTGGACCGACTGATTGGTCACGATCGACTGGTGGCTGCCGAAGTTCCGGTACGCCGCCCGCCACGTGGGTCGCTGCCGGTAGGAAAGGATGTCAATCTTCTGGGCGACCACGGGCTGCTCGATGCACGACCTGCCGTCCTCACCGCAGGGGAAGCTCGAGTCGAACTCGCGGGTCGGGAGCTGCGCGGACCGGAAGAAGCTGGCCTCCAACGTGGGGCGCCACTTGACGTGGAACTGCCATATGTTGATGGCGTCGAATGGCGCGCCGTACGGACCCTCGTCGTCCTGGGTGCCGACGAAGAAGTTCGGGCTGCCTCCTGGCGGCAGGTTGTTGCCGTCCAGGTCGGACGGAAGCAGGCCGTCACCGGGAAGCCATGGCTTGTCGCGCGGCGCCACGTTGAACATGACCATCCCCGCGTTCGGGTCCCCGGCGAGCATTCGCGCCCGGTCCACCGCGTAGGCGCCGACACCGGAGAATCTGAACCGACCGAACTCGCGGGTGGAGATGTAGTAGGCGTCTGGCCACACGCCGTACTTCGGGTAGTCCGGGAACTTCCGGCCGGTGGAGAACGCGTAGCGATAGTAGGTACCGGTCGGGTCTGCCGTGGTCGAGAGCGCGACGCAGTTGAAGTACTCGGGGCCGCGGGTGCTGAACTGGGTAAGGATCCACCGGTCGGCGAGCTGGTCGTGCAACACGATCGGGTCACCGGACAGGTCAGTGCAGTCCTCGACCTCGAAGCCTGCCCACAGCTCGCCCAGCGGGGTGGGTGGGGTGAGCACTCGTCCGGTCTTGGTGTAGATCGAGAACGTCAGGTTGACCATCTCGACGTAGTGGTTGGGCCCGACGTCGCCATTCGGGTCCGGCGGCGAGACCTTGAACGGGTTGTCGAGGTTGGAGGCACCCTCGAAGTTCCGGATCGGCGCGGAAAGGTCGTCAGCAGTGCCCGCTCTGGACTGGACCGCCCCATCTCCGCGGAAGCCGCTGTCGGGGACCGCTGATCCGCGCTCGCCCACGGCACCCGGCATGACCGCGCCTGACCCCGCCCGAGCCATCTCCGATACCGGGCGCGAGGTGTCAAAGGCCACGGCCGTACTGAATGTGGGTGCACTCACCTCACTTGTCGGCTCGGCCGCAGCCGGCCCCACCGTCAGCGGCTGAACCACGCTGATGACGAGTAGGCCGGAGACGAACCACGCTGACCGTCTGGTTGCTGACCGAACTTCCATCTCGTTCCCTCCGTCGGGGGCCCCGCGTGACAGCGGTCCTACTCCTTTTCACGTCCGGCGCCAGAGGTCGGCCAGCACAACTTGCTCGAGTCCGCTTACCGTTCGTGTCCGGTTAACCGCTCAGGACACCGCACCGGTACGCCGCAGTTCCGCGATCTCACTCGCCAAAAGCCCCCAGGCGAGCAGCGTCTCGCCGGGCGGAGGTTGCCGAACGGCGGCTGCGGTGCGGGAGAACCGGGGTGCCGGCGCCGGCTGGATGAGCCCTCGGACAGCCGTGAACGTGCCGCGCTCGGCGTTGTGCGGGTGGTGGGGCGCCTCCGCCGCGCTGAGCACCGGCGTGACACACGCGTCGACGTCGGCGAAGTGAGCCGCCCAGTCGTCCCGGGTCCGGCTCGCGAAGACGCCCGCGAACCTTTCCCGGAGTTCCGGCCAGCCGGCCCGGTCGTGCTGGCCGGGAAGCGCCTCCTCGGCCAGCCCGAGCCCCGTGAGCAGGGCAGCGTAGAACTGCGGTTCCAGGGCGCCGACCGCGACGTAGCCGCCGTCCGCGGTTTCGTAGGTGTCGTAGAACGGCGCGCCGCCGTCGAGCAGATTGGTCCCGCGTTCGTCCGACCAGATTCCGGCCGCCCGCAGCCCGTACAGGAACGACGTGAGCAGCGCCGCGCCATCGACCATGGCGGCGTCGACGACCTGACCGCGCCCGGATCGTTCGCGTTCCAGCAGGGCGGCGGTGACGCCCAGCGCCAGCAGCATCCCGCCGCCACCGAAGTCCCCGATCAGGTTCAGCGGCGGGGCCGGCGGCTCGCCGGCACGGCCCAGTGCGCCCAGCGCCCCGGCCAGCGCGATGTAGTTGATGTCGTGCCCGGCCCGCGCGGCCAGCCGGCCACTCTGCCCCCATCCGGTCATCCGGGCGTACACCAGCCGCGGGTTGCGCGCCGTACACGGCTCCGGCCCGATCCCCAGTCGCTCGGCGACACCGGGCCGGAACCCCTCGATCAGGACGTCAGCGAGCTCGGCCAATCGGAGTACGACGTCCACCCCGCCGGCGGACTTCAGGTCCACCGTCACCGACGGGCGGCCGCGGTGCAGCGGGTCGTTCGGGACGGCCAGCAAGGCACCGTCGGCGCGGTCCAGCCGCAGCACGTCGGCGCCGAGGTCGCTGAGGACCATCCCGGCGAACGGTGCCGGTCCGAGTCCGGCCAGCTCGACCACCCGGACACCCTCCAGCGGTCCCATTCCCACCTCCGATGTCCACCGTGAAACCCTAGCGTCAACCTTCATTGACACCACGAAGTCGTCAACTTATATTGACATCCATGACTCGTCCCGATGTGCTCAGCGAGGCGGCGGCCAAGGCCGATCCGGTCGTCGGGCTGGCCGCAGCCGCAGCGCTACGCCGGCTGGCCGAGCAGCTCGAGGTGCTCCAGGTCGACCATGCCCGAACGCTCGGCTGGTCCTGGCAGCAGATCGCGGCGGCGCTCGGGGTGAGCAAACAGGCAGTCCACAAGAAGCACGCGCGCCGCGGCCCCAGACGGGAGCGATAGCCATGTTCGAGCGATTCACCTCGGCCGCGCGGCACGCCGTTGTCCAGGCGCAGGTCGAGGCACGGCAGCTGTCCCATCCGGTCATCGGCTCGGAGCACCTGCTGCTCGGTGTGCTGGATGAGCCGGACGGACTCGGCGGGCGTGCCCTGCGGCGGCTCGGCGTGAACCCGGCAGGGGTACGAGCGTCGATCGTCGAGATCGTCGGCCGCGGCTGCGGTCACGACTTGGACGCCGATGCCCTCCGCAGCATCGGCATCGATCTCGATGCGGTGCGCAAGCAGGTCGAGGGCGCGTTCGGGCCTGGCGCGCTGGACCGACCGCGCGGTCGTTGCCGGCGCGGCCGACGACGGGGATACACGCCCTTCACCCCACGCGCGAAGAAGGTCTTGGAACTGGCGCTGCGGGAGGCGATCTACCGCAAGGACGGCTACGTCGGGACCGAGCACGTGCTGCTCGGAACTCTGCGCGAGGGCAGGGGTCTGGCCGCCCTGATCCTGGCTCGAGCCGGGATCGACCGGGTGGCGGTCGAGGCTGCGCTCGCCGAGCTGCGCCGTACCGGGCAGGCCGACACCGGCTGAGGCCGTTGGGGACGAATGCGCATCATTGGAGGTGATTGCGGTCGCCGGAAGACCAGAATCGCCTCCAATGACGCCCACATCGACGCCGATCCATACCGTTCCCGGAATGGCTTCCTTCTGGGACCACATCGCCGCGCTCCCGGACTCCGGTGCCGTCGTCATCGCCGGCCGCCGATGGGGTACGCCGCAGCTGCGCGAACTCGCCCTGCGGGCCTCGGCGGACCTGGCCGGCCGCGGTGTCCAGCCGGGTGACATGGTCGGCTGCCTGCTGCCGAACAGCGTCGAGTTCGTCGTGCTGTGGTGGGCCTGCGCCCACCGGGGTGCCCGCTTCCACCCGGTCAACATCGGGCTGCGCGGCGACACGCTGGCGTTCATCCTCGGCGCTGCCCACCCTGCGGTCGTGGTCGGGGCGGCCGATCTCGCGCACCTGGCCGCAGCGGCCGGCGCCGATCCGGGCCGGGTGGTGACGGCGAAGGGCTGGCTGGAATCGCTGCCGGCTCCGACGTCGGCGGCCGCGTCCGGACCTGGCGGGCAGGTGATCTTCACCAGCGGTACGACGGGACGGCCGAAGGGTGTGGTGTGGCCGGCCTCGACACAGCGCGGGCACACGGTCGCATACTCCCGGGAGATGGTCGTGCTGGACCCGGCCGAGGCGGCGTACGCCTGCCTCCCGCTGTTCCACGTCACCGCGCAGGGCACGACGATGGCGACGCTCAGCCACGGGGCCACCATCCACCTGGACAACGGCTTCCCGGTGCGCACGCTGTGGCACCGGATCGCCGAGACCGGCGCGGTGACCTTCCCGTTCGTGGGCAGCATCCTCTCTGTGTTGCTCAAGGACGACCGGCCGGCGCCGGCCCACCGCTGCCGAACCGTCTTCGGAGCCGCCTCTCCCGCCCACGCCTGGGAGGCGATGTGGCAGCGGTACGGCGTACGGCTGGTGGAGACCTACGGCCAGACCGAGATGGGCGGCACCTGGCTGATGAACCTGGACGGCCGCCCCGGATCGGTGGGAGCACCCTGCGAACGGATCGACGTCCGGCTGGTGCCGGTCGGGGGCAGTCCGGAGGGATCCGGCGAACTCCAGGTGCGGCCGCGCGAGCCTGGCTACGTCATGTCCGGCTACCTCGACCCGGAGCAGACCGAGGCGGCGCACACCGCCGACGGCTGGTATCGCACGCGCGACCTGCTGGCTCGCCGCAGCGACGGCTACTACCGGTTCGTCGGACGCACCGCGGACGCGATTCGCCGCCGCGGGGAGAACGTCAGCGCCTGGGAGGTCGAGCAGGCGTTCCTGGCTCACCCCGACGTGGTCGAGGCGGCGGCGATCGGCGTACCGAGTGACCTCGCCGAGGAGGACATCGCCTTGTACTACGTCCTGCGGCCGGACAGCGAGTTGACGGCCCATGACCTCAGACGATGGTCGGCGGGCCGGCTCGGGGCCTTCATGCGGCCGCGGTACTACGTCGCTCTCGACGCGCTGCCCAAGACGCCGACCCAACGGGTCCTGAAATCGTCCCTGCGCGGGCGCCCCGTCGGCCGGTGACTCAGAGGCGGGCGAGCTCCGCGCGCAGCGGGTCCAGACCCATCGATCCGAGGTTCAGCGCGGCGGCGTGGAAGGCCTTGAGGTCAAAGGCGTCGCCATGCCGGCGGCGGGCGTCCTCGCGGCACTCCAGCCACACCCGCTCACCCACCTTGTACGACGGCGCCTGACCGGGCCAGCCGAGATATCGGTCGATCTCGTCCCGCCGCAGCGCATCATCCATGTGGGTGTGCGCCCGCAAGAACTCCAAGCCGATCTCCGGCGTCCACCGCTCGCCCTCGTGCATGCCGGCACCGCGCGGGATCTCCAACTCCAGGTGCATCCCGATGTCGAGCACCACCCGGGCGGCCCGGAACGCCTGCGAGTCCAGCATCCCCATCCGGTCCCCCGGCTCGTCGAGATAGCCCAGCTCCGCCATCAGCCGTTCGGCGTACAGGGCCCAGCCCTCACCGTGGCCGGACACCCAGCACAGCAGCCGCTGGAACCGGTTGAGCTGCTCCGAGCGGTACGCCGTCTGCGCCACCTGAAGATGATGCCCGGGGACGCCCTCGTGGTAGACCGTCGTCTTCTCCCGCCAGGTGCTGAAGCCGTCCGAGCCCTCGGGCAGCGACCACCACATCCGGCCGGGCCGGGTGAAGTCCTCCGACGGGCCGGTGTAGTACATGCCGTCACCGGAGGTCGGCGCGATCCGGCACTCCAGGCGACGTACCGGCTCGGGGAGGTCGAAATGCACATCCGCGAGCTCCCGAAGCACCACGTCCGAGGTCTCCTGCAGCCAGGCCTGCAAGGCCTCGCCGCCCCGCAGCTTGCGAGCGGGATCGCCGTCGAGTTCAGCGATAGCCGCATCAACGTCCTCACCCCCGGTGAGTTCACGAGCAGCTTGTCGCATCTCGGTCTCGATCCGCGCCAGCTCCGCCCATCCCCACTCGTACGTCTCGGCGAGATCCAGTTCGGTCCCGGTGAAGACCCGAGATGCCAGCGCGTAGCGCTCCGCGCCGACGGCGTCCCTGGCCGGCGCGTCGACCAGCAACTCGTCGGTGAGGAACGCGCCCAGGGCGGCGTACGCGGTGTTGGCGTAGGACGCCGCCTCGTCCAGCTCCAGCCGCAGCGGGCCGGAGGTTTCCGAGCGCTCGACGAGCAGGCCGAAGAACGACGGCACGGAGCCCGCGCCGGCATACGTCCGGGAGCGCTCCGCGCAGCCGAGCACCTGTCGGCGGGCCGAGACCTGACCCGCCCGTGCGGCGTCGGACAGGCTCTCCCGGTACCCCTGCAGGGCGACCGGGACGGCGCGCATCCGGGCCGCGATGACCTCCCACGCCTGCTCGCCGTCAGTGGGCATCAGGTCGAAGATCTGCCTGACCGTGAGCAGGGGGCAGTGCGCGGTGTTGAGATCGCTCGTCACGTAGCCGGCGTCGTAGAGCGCGAGCTCGACCTCCAGGCGTTCGGCGAGCTGGGCTGCGGCGACCCGGTCGCGGTCCGAGGTGGTATCGGCCGCGGTGACGTCGCGCAACGCCGTACGGGCGAGTTCGGCCCTGGCCTGCCAGCCGCCCGGACTGAAGTCGGTCAACCGGTCGTCGTAGCCGCCGATGCCGAGGTACGTCGCCAGGCACGGGTCGAGGGCCGCGCTCTGCTCGACGAACCGATCGGAGATCTCGTCGACGACGGACGGGGTGGCCGGGGTGGCTGTCATGGCCTCATCATGTCGCCTCGACCGCCGGTGGGCACTCGACTATCACTCCGTCGCAGCATCCCCAACTGCGGAGGGTACGTACATGAAGCGCGGACAACGAGGTCCGGTACTGCGTGGTGGCGTGAGCCCGGTGACCTGGCCCCTCGCGCTGTCGGCTGGACCGGTCAGCTGGCGTGGTGCGAAACAGGGTCGACGTCGACCGTGCCGGTGCTGAGCAGGACCCGGACCTCGGCTTCGCGGTAGCGGCGGTGACCACCGAGCGTGCGAATGCTGGACAGCTTGCCGGACTTGGCCCAGCGGGTCACGGTCTTCGGATCGACCCGAAACAGCGAGGCGACCTCCGCCGGGGTGAGCAGCGACTCAGACGACGGGAAAGGGTGGGTGGACATGGGCGCTCCTTTGCGGCCGGGATCATGGTGTTCGGGTTGACCTCGATAGTTCATTCGGTATGACCCCCCTCCGGAGTTCATGGAATGAGCACTTTTTTTCCGATTGTCTCCTTTTGATCATGGCCACCGCCGCCACCGGCGGGATGGCCGGCGTGTCGCGGCGATAGATTGGCGTGCGGGGACACCCACCCCAGAGGCACGGCGGCCGCCGCAACCAAGGGCAGCTGCTTGGCACAGTCGAGGAGCGCTCTGCATGACCGGGTACGACGTACAGAACGGAGCTGCTGGCGGGCTGCGGGTGTTCAGCACCGATCACGAGCAGGTCGTGTTCTGCCACGACCGGCCGACCGGGCTGCGCGCGATCATCGGGATCTACTCCACGGCGCTCGGACCCGCGCTGGGCGGCACCCGGTTCTACCCCTATCACAGCGAGGACGCGGCGCTGGCCGACGTCCTCGCGTTGTCGCAGGGCATGGCCTACAAGAACTCACTGGCCGGGCTGGACCTCGGCGGCGGCAAGGCGGTGATCATCGGCGACCCGGAGCAGGTCAAGTCCGAAGCGCTGCTGCGCGCCTACGGCCGGTTCGTCGAATCGCTCGGTGGTCGGTACTACACCGCCTGCGACGTCGGCACGTACGTCGAGGACATGGACGTTATCGCGCGTGAGTCCCGCTTCGTGACCGGGCGGTCCCCGGCGTACGGCGGGGCCGGCGACTCCTCGGTGCTCACCGCTTTCGGCGTCTTTCAGGGCATGCTGGCCAGCGCTGAGCACGTCTGGGGATCGACGTCGCTGACCGGTCGCCGGGTCGGCGTGGCCGGCGTCGGCAAGGTGGGGCGTCACCTGATCGAGCACCTGCTCGCCGACGGCGCCTCGGTGGTGATCAGCGACGTCAAGGAGCGGGCGATCGAGGCGGTGACCGCCCAGCATCCCGAGGTCGACGTCGCCGTCGACACGGACTCGCTGGTCCGCCAGCCGTTGGACGTCTACGCGCCGTGCGCTCTTGGGTTCGCCCTGGACGACGAGGTCACGGCGGCACTGACGGCGAAGATCGTCTGCGGTGCGGCGAACAATCAGCTCGCCCATGTCGGCATGGACAAGGCGCTGGCCGACCGCGGCATCCTGTACGCGCCGGACTACCTGGTCAACGCAGGAGGGGTCATCCAGGTCGAGGACGAGATCCACGGGTTCAATCCCGAGCGGGCCCGGCAAAAGGCGGCTCGCATCTTCGACACGACCCGCCGGGTCTTCGACATCGCCGCCGCCGAGGGTGTCCCTCCGGCCGCGGCGGCAGATCGGCTGGCTGAGCGGCGGATCGCCGAGATCGGGCGGCTGCGCACGATCCGGTTGAGCTGATCACGGCTGCGGACACAGCTGACCGCACGTGCCGGAGCGCCCGCGGAAAGGTACGCTGTCAGCACGAGACATTGACACGTGTCGGGGCCGCCTCGGGGCCGCCCCGCCTTTCTGTGCGAGGGGGTCGGCCATGGGGCGCGGCCGTGCGAAAGCCAAGCAGACCAAGGTCGCTCGGGACTTGAAGTACAGCAGCCCGAACACCGACCTGACGGCGCTGCAGCGCGAGCTTGCGGGCGCACCCTCTGAGCCTCGCGTCCCCGAACCCGCGGGTCGGGACGACGACTACGACGACGACCGCTGGGCCTCGTCCAACCGCTAG